>NZ_PPRG01000053.1 GCF_002902625.1 Staphylococcus devriesei | reverse complement strand
ATATTAAGCCAAAATATTTTATTTATTTTCATAGGTCTCTCCTCATTTTAAGTAAAAATCTTTAATTTAATAATATCACTTATTTTCTAAAGGTAAAATGAGTTATTCAATTAGTTAACATTTTAACTTTAACTATAAATATACGAAAAAACTGCCAGCTTAGATGATATCTAAGCCGACAGTATGACATATTTCGATAAATATTAGTTTCTCTCGAAGATTTGTAAATAGTAAAATTCAACAATTAGTATAAAAAATTCGATTTTAAAATAAATATACAAACCTATAATGTTCACAAAAATGACACATTTAATAAAAAATACGTAATACTAGTAAATAAATTAGTGCTTATTTAAAAGTTAAGTGGTTTAATTATTTTAAATAGTAAAACTTTTTACGTTATATATTTTAATAACAAACAATTAATTGCTCTAAAAGTAGATTGATTTTATTGAATAAGCATAAACATTTATTTATAAATACGAGTAATCCTATATGTTTTTATAATATGCAATTTGAAAGTCCTATAAAAAGAAACAAAGGAGGATAAATTATGACATTTTATGATTTTGTTATAGGTTTTATAAATGACGATACGCCTCTTGGAAGCTTAGCGCACTATATCGCTAATGACTGTCAATTTCCGAAGCACGAGCAAAATAATAAAGCGATAAGAGCATACGTTATGTCTAATTATGCCGATCATCAACTTATTGAAAGTGCTAATAGAGCAATGAGTTTATATAAATTAATTTAAGAATAACTAATACCAATTTTGGGTATTTAGTGCCTCCCAAACATCTTTTGTTCTAAAATTAATTTCATTATTTTTTATCGAAAAAGGTTGAATAATTTCTCTGTCCATCCATGAATTAATAAGTTCATTAGGAACGCCATCGAGGACCATGTCAGTTTTACTTACTATTAAACATTCCCAATCTAATGAGAGTTTATTAGGATTGACATAATTATATTCATTATAATCACTCATAATTAACACTCCTTTAGTGATTCCAAATCCTATAATCTTTATACCCATCACATCTAGTATAAAACCACTCCTTTGAGATTTTCTTTTTTCTACTTTTTGAAAATTAAACTATTAATGTATAATGTTATATGAAATAAAAAATTCGAAACTAAGAATTTTAATAGTAAGTAAAATGAGAAAGTTTTTTAAGAATAGTAGCTTTTTCATTAAAAAATGAGGTGCAATCAATGTCTAAAATACTTTATTTAATGAGACATGGACAAACAATGTTTAATCTAAGAGGTAAAGTTCAAGGAGCTAGTGACTCGCCACTAACTGATTTAGGCATTTCTCAAGCGAAAAAAGCAGGACAATACTTTAAAGGTAACAATGTTATCTTTGATGACTTATATTCCTCTAGCTCTGAACGTGCTTGTGATACGTTAGAGAATGTAATGCCTGGGATGTCATATCAACGGCTAAAAGGGCTTAAAGAATGGAGTTTTGGATTATTCGAAGGGGACAGCAAGCAATTACTTGATGCTTTATGGGAAAGTAAGGATATATTTGGGGAACGCTTAGTTCCTTTTGGCGGAGAAACTCATCAAGATGTTGAAACACGTTTAAACAGTACGTTAATTGACATTATGGAGAAATCAAGTGGCACTACGATTTTAGCTGTCTCACATGGAACAGCGATTCACGCTTTTTTAGGAAGATGGATAGGGGTTAGTATGGCAAATAATTATTTTATCGGAAATTGCCATATTCTAAAATTCGAATACAGTCATCATCAATTTAAACTAATTGAAAAAGTAGATCCCATTGCCGAATAATAGATAAAGATGTAACTAATACTATGCTCCTTTCAAAGTTGACGTGAACAACCGAGCACCTCAACTTTGAAAGGAGCATATTTATTAAATAAATAAACAATATAATAAAATGCTAATTTTCTAACAATTAAAATGTAATATATACAACTTATGTGGGTAATATTAAAAGGTGTTTATAAAAAGGGAAAATAGTTTTAGCATTATTTACCGATAATTAGACTATATCATGTTGTAACCAATGCACATCAAAATATTCGTCTCCAATTTTAGTTGATTTAGTTTCTAATCCCATTGTTTCAAATCCTAAAGAAGAGAAGAATATCTTACCACTAATATTATTAGAAGTTACACTAGTCATTAGTTTTTCTACACCACGAGATTTAGCGAATTTAATCACTTCGCATATTAAATCACGAACTGAATCTTCATCTTTTTTATCTTTTAAAAATAAATTTTCAATCATTGCTTTATGTTGACTTCCTACATGTTTTAGTTGACGAAGTGTCACACAAGCTACAAGTTCATCATCTTCAAAAGTTCCAAAGATATTCCAATAGTCAGTTTCTGGAGATAAAATATAGTTAAGACAGTCGTGTGTCACGTGTTCTAAATATAGTTTATCCCAAGAATAAGTATGAGAGTTGCTTGATAATAGTGAAGTATAGTCATCTAAATCATTCGTATTTAATATTCTTATTTCTACCATTTTATCCTCCTCATAAAACACATAACTTTAACCTAAATGATTAATACTCGAAAATTAAATTTGACAAAAGAAATTTGATAGAGTAAAAAACAATTCATCTAAAATGGTTTACATTTCTATAAGTATAAATGTTTTATAAAGTTTTTAATTACTGTATTTATAGAATAACTTAAAATTGAAAAATATACAAAAAAAGGGACAGAAAAATTCCAAGAATTTTTCCGTCCCATCAGATATATTAAGTTGCAAGTAACAACTATTTTAGTCTACTACTTGTACGTTTAAGTCTACATCGATATTGCCACGAGTTGCTTTTGAATATGGGCAAAATTCGTGTGCTTCTTGTAAATATTTTTCAGCGTCTTCTTGAGATAAGACGTTTTTAACTTTTGCATCGATTGCTACGCCTAACTTAGGACTTTCTGCATCTGGATCGTCCTCTAAACGTACTGTTAATGTTACTTCAGGTTCAGCATCGCGAACTTTGTTTTGTTTTAAAATAAGGTCGAATGCACCATTAAAACATGAAGCATAACCTGCTGCGAATAATTGTTCAGGGTTTGTCGCATTGCCGTCCGCTTGTTGTGGTGGTAATACATCTACATTGATTGCTTTATCGTCAGTGTGTACATGTCCTTTACGTCCACCAACGTTTGTCGCTTTTGTTTTATATTGAACTGCCATTATTATTACCTCCTATAAATCTAATACAATTATTGTTTACCCAACTTACTATTTTTAAACCACATTTAAATTTATTTTTTGAAAAGTATTCCTCACATCGATTGGCTAGAGTAGTGCAATAGTTTAAAATAAAAACAAATTGTACTAAGAAAGTAGGGGAATTCATGACAACTGTTGACGTAGCTGCAACGATAGCGCCAGAGAGTTTGCTAGAAGAAACAACTATAGATGAAATGAAAAAATATGAATCAGATATCGATATTATTGAATTACGTATAGATCAATGGGCAAATCATCATCTTCAGTTGTTAAAACAAAATCTTTCTATCCTAAAACAAGTAGATTCTGGCTTTAAAGTATTAGTGACATACCGTACAAAGTCTCAAGGTGGTAAAGGGAAGATGTCATCTGAAGATTATCTTGAACTCTTAAAAAATATCTCCACGTTAGATGACTTTCATATGCTTGATATAGAGTGGGATAGTGATATACCACCTCAAATACTTCGTGATATTGTTCGTTTAGCACAACAAAATTTCAAGCAAGTTATAGTATCGTATCATAATTTTTCAGAAACGCCTGGTATCGATGAATTAAGGTTTACTTATTACAAAATGCACCAATTGGGTCCTAACTTTATTAAAATTGCGGTTATGCCTAATTCCCGTGAAGATGTGGCTGTTCTATTAGAAGCGATGGCTTCAAGTGTAGATGCAGTGAGTTGTCGCATAATAGGTATTTCAATGTCTGAGTTAGGTTTAGTTAGCCGAATAGCACAAGGTGTATTTGGAGGTACTATTTCATATGGATGTTTAGGCGAGCCGCAAGCACCAGGTCAAATTCACGTAAAAGCGTTAAAAGAACAGTTGGCATTTTATGAAAATACATAGGAACTATTTGAATTTAGTAGTGTGAGGCTTTATAATTGATAATAGTTATCAATATGAAGGAGCGATAATTGTGGAACTACAAGAAGCAATTTCTTCAAGAAGAAGTATTAAGAAATTTAAACATGATATGACGATAGATAATAATGACTTATTTGAGGCTATTGAAAAAGCTACTGATGCTCCTAACCATGGAATGAGAGAGCCATGGAGATTTATTCACGTACCTAAAGAAAAATTAGGAGAAATGAGTAGAGATGTAACGTATTTTGCATTTCCAAATAGCCCCGAAAAACAAGAAGATCATTATAACAATGTGACTAAATTAGGCGGTATGCTGGTATTAGTAGTAAAAACTGATCCAAGACAACGTCAAAATAGAGAAAACTTCTTTGCGATGGGCGCTTATGCTCAAAATTTAATGTTGTTATTACATGAAAAAGGCATTGGAACATGTTGGAAGACACCACCTTACATCTTTGACCCTAAAGTACGTAAAGTATTTGGTATTAAGGGCGACGAAGCTATCGCTGGATTACTCTACTTAACTGATTTAGAATATGTGCCAACAAAAGCACCTCGCAAAAATAAAAATTTAGTTTCTGAATATTAGATATTAAAAAAGCTAGGACCCTGGTACATAAGGTTCCTAGCTTTTTATATATTATTAGATTTGTGGTTGTACTCTATTTATTAAATGTTTCGTCTAAGAAAGATTCAACTTGTTCTGGAGATTTCGCATTTGCTGAATGTAAATGTGCACGTTTGTTACCATTTTCAAAGACTAATAAACTTGGGATACCCATTACATCGTTATCTGCCACAACATCTTCTAATTCATCACGGTTAACTGTATACCATTCATAGTCGTTATATTTTTCTATAATTGGGTCAATCCACATATCCATCGCTTTACAGTCAGGACACCAACCTGCCTCGAATTTTACGATAACAGGTTTATCACTTTGAATTGTAGAGTTAAATTGTTCATTTGTATTGATACTTTTCATATATAACGCTCCTTTTTTATAAATACTAAGGGTATTATAACTAAATTATTACATTATTTGAAAAATTAAGCTTAAAAGGTAGAGCGTTTCCATAAATTATCTGATATATTTAGGATAAGTCTAATTAGGAGGTTACATCTGCATGGTTAAATTTTATCAATATTCAAATTGCACGACTTGTAAGAAGGCTGCAAAATTTTTAGATGACCATGGCGTAAGTTATGAACCAATCGACATTGTTCAACACACGCCCACTAAAAAAGAGTTTGAAGAAATTATCGATAAAACAGGTGTTGAAATAAACAAATTATTTAATACACACGGAGCGAAATATAGAGAATTAAATTTAAAAGATAAATTGAAAGATTTATCTAAAGATGAAAAGTTAGATTTATTAGCTTCTGATGGTATGTTGGTGAAACGCCCATTAGCCATCTCAGGAGAAAAAATCACTTTAGGTTTCAAAGAAGAACAATATAAAGAAACATGGTTATAGGTTAAATTTACAAATTTTAATTTTATAAATTATTCGAATTTTTATATTAATAGTTGAATGAAACTTAACGGTATGGCATCATTAAATTGTAATTATTTTTTAGGAGGGGATTTTCGTGGCAGTACCGAGCGAATTTAAATATTCAAAAGAACATGAATGGGTAAAAGTTGAAGGCAACACAGCAACAATCGGTATCACTGAATACGCACAAGGCGAATTAGGCGATATCGTATTCGTTGAATTACCAGACGTTGATGATGAAATTAATGAAGGGGATACTTTTGGTAGTGTAGAATCAGTTAAAACTGTATCTGAATTATACGCGCCAGTATCTGGTAAAGTTGTTGAAATTAACGATGAATTAGAAGATAGCCCTGAGTTCGTTAACGAATCACCATACGAAAAAGCATGGATGGTTAAAGTTGAACTTAGCGATGAAAGTCAATTAGACGAATTATTATCTGCTGATCAATATAAAGAAATGATTGGTGAATAATTCACTTGAACTCCTTGATTATATATCTGGGAGTTTTTTATTTATGGAAATTTAGGTTGTGTATTAAACCTTTAACTATAAAATCATAATTGTAGCTATACATAAATAGCTTCTTTTTGTTTAAATTTATATTCATTATAATATGTTGTTCTAACTAATAAGTTCTAGCTCTATATTTTTACTCATTTTCAAAAGTAGTAAATAATAATAAATGTTTAGCTTTTTGAGTTTCTGTGAAGAAGTAAATGATTGTTTATTATCGACTTAGAAGGTGGATGAACATGGCAATTTTAAATAAGGTTATTATTGTTGAAGGTAAATCTGATAAGAAGAGAGTACAACAAGTCGTTGCTGAACCTGTGAATATCATTTGCACACATGGTACAATGAGTATCGATAAATTAGACGATATGATTGAAACTTTATATGATAAGCAAGTGTATGTGCTAGCAGATTCTGATAATGAAGGCGAGAAAATTAGAAAATGGTTTAAACGTTATCTTAGCGAAAGTGAACACATCTACGTGGATAAAACGTATTGTGAAGTAGCACGATGTCCTAAGAACTATCTTGCTCACGTATTAAGTAAACATGGCTTTACAGTTCGTAAAGAAAAAAGTCTAATTCCTAATTTAAGAACTGAAAGGTTAGTAATTATGCATGAATAATTTTATAGAAATTGAAGATATTAGTGAACATAATAATAAAGAAAAACATTTAATTTTTGGTTATACACCGATGTGTGGAACTTGTAAAATTTCAGAACGAATGTTAGATATAGCTAATGAAATTTTACAGTTGCCCATTAAAAAGATAGATTTAAATTATCATCCAGATTTTAGCGAAAAGAATAAAATTATGTCTGTGCCTGTACTTATCGTCATGAACAAAGATCAAGAAACCGATAGAATTTATGCCTTTCAATCGGTTCCTTATTTGTTAGAAAATTTAAAATAGTTGTTGACGAAACTAGAGTGCAATGGTAGGATATAAATTAATTAAATAGTGCGAAAACTCTTATCAAGAGAGGTGGAGGGATGTGCCCTATGAAGCCCGGCAACCGTCTTATTATAGAAATGGTGCCAATTCACATAAAGTGTCACACTTTAGAAGATGAGAGAAAGATGATTTTATGCTTTCTCCACCGACTAAAGTGGGGAAAGCATTTTTTAATTACATAAAGATTTAAGGAGGCATTTAACGTGATTGAGTTGAAACAAGTTGTTAAACGTTATCACACAAAGAATAAGGATGTACTCGCTGTTGATCACGTTGATTTAAAAATAGAAACTGGCACGATTTTTGGTGTAATTGGATTCTCTGGTGCTGGTAAAAGTACGTTAGTGCGTATGTTCAATAATTTAGAAGAACCTACATCAGGTGACATCGTTATTGATGGCGACAATATAAATCAATTGTCTAAATCAGATTTACGACAGAAACGTCAGAAAGTAAGCATGATTTTCCAACATTTTAATTTATTATGGTCGCGTACCGTATTACGTAATATTATGTTTCCGCTTGAAATTGCTGGCTTTTCAAAAGATAAAGCAAAGAAGAGAGCGTTAGAACTTGTAGAATTAGTTGGCTTAAAAGGAAGAGAAAATGCTTACCCTTCAGAATTATCTGGAGGTCAAAAACAAAGAGTAGGTATCGCTCGAGCATTAGCAAATGAACCAGATGTATTATTGTGTGATGAAGCTACAAGTGCGCTAGATCCACAAACGACTGATGAGATTTTAGATTTATTATTGAAAATTAAAGAGCGCGAAAATTTAACCATTGTAATCATTACGCATGAGATGCATGTAATTAGACGTGTATGTGATGAAGTAGCAGTAATGGAAAATGGTCGCGTGATTGAACAAGGCAGTGTCACTCAAGTATTTGAAAACCCACAACATGAAGTGACAAGACGCTTTGTAAAAGAAGACCTAGATGATGATTTTGAAGAGTCAATTAAACATTTAGAGCCTCTAGATTCAGACGCATACATCGTAAGACTTAACTTCAACGGTGAAAATACTACAGAACCAGTTATTTCTTACATAACTAAAAAACATAACATTGATTTTAATATTCTTGAAGCAAATATCAAAAATACACGTGGTAGTTCATTAGGTTTCTTAGTTATTCACATCCCACATATTACGGAAAAAGATTTTGAAAATTTCAAAAACGATTTACATCAGCAACATGTTAATGTGGAGGTGATTAAACATGGATAAGTCATATGGTGATATTTTCCACGAGATGATCACGATGCCTAACGTTCAATGGCCAGAAGTATGGCAGGCAATTTACGAAACACTTTATATGACGATTGTATCTACCATCTTTGCGTTTATTTTTGGATTGATTTTAGGAGTACTATTATTCTTATCTGCTAAAAGTAATTCTGCAGGCGCAAGAGTGTTCTATAGTATTGTGTCGTTCATTGTTAACCTGTTCCGTGCAATACCATTTATCATCTTAATCTTGTTATTAATTCCATTTACAAGTGTCCTATTAGGAACAATTAGTGGGCCAACTGGTGCACTACCTGCCTTAGTTATTGGTGCCGCGCCGTTCTATGCAAGATTAGTTGAAATTGCTTTTAAAGAAATAGATAAAGGGGTAATTGAAGCGGCTTGGTCTATGGGAGCAAATACTTGGACTGTCGTTCGTAAGGTATTAATCCCAGAAGCAATGCCAGCGCTAGTATCAGGTATTACGGTTACTGCCATCGCTTTAGTTGGTTCTACTGCAATTGCTGGGGTTATTGGTGCCGGTGGTTTAGGTAACTTAGCTTACTTAACTGGTTTTACTCGAAACCAAAATGATGTCATTTTAGTTTCAACAGTATTTATTTTAATTATTGTATTTATAATTCAATTTATTGGGGATTGGATTACAAATAAAATTGACAAACGCTAAAGAAAAGAGGATGAAATGAATGAAAAAACTTTTTAGTCTATTTTTAATACTTACATTAACAGTTGTTTTAGCAGCTTGTGGTAATGGTAGTGGAGGAAAAGATAAAAAAATTACAGTCGGTGCATCGCCAGCGCCTCATGCTGAAATTTTAGAAAAAGCTAAACCTTTACTTAAAAAGAAAGGCTATGACTTAGAAATTAAAACAATCAATGACTACACTACGCCAAATAAATTATTAGATAAAGGTGAAATTGACGCTAACTACTTCCAACACGTTCCTTACTTAAAAACAGAAAGTAAAGAAAAAGGTTACAAAATTGAAGACGCTGGTAAAGTTCACTTAGAACCAATGGCTGTTTACTCTAAAAAATATAAAAGCTTAAAAGACCTTCCTAAAGGTGCTACAGTATACGTGTCTAATAACCCAGCTGAACAAGGTCGTTTCTTAAAATTCTTCGTTGACGAAGGCTTAATTAAAATTAAAAAAGGCGTTAAAATTGAAGATGCAAAATTCGAAGATATCACTGAAAACAAAAAAGACATTAAATTTAACAACAAACAATCAGCTGAATATCTACCTAAAATTTATCAAAACCAAGACGTTGATGCAGCAATCATTAACTCTAACTACGCAATCGATCAAGGCTTAAACCCTCAAAAAGATTCAATTGCAGTGGAAAAAGCGAACAACAACCCTTACGCTAACTTAATTGCCGTACAAAAAGGTCATAAAGACGATGAAAAAGTAAAAGCTTTAGTTGAAGCCTTACAATCTAAAGAAATTAGAGACTTTATTAAAGATAAATACAAAGGTGCCGTTGTACCTGCCAAATAATAAATATTGAACTAAGCTCCGTAGTGAATTAATGACTACGGAGCTTTAGTATGTTTTAAATAGATTTTGAATCATTGTAGAGGATGCCAACACCAAATTTATTTTGAGCGAGAGCATACTCAAACTTGATAATTTCAATATAAGGATGCTCCTCTAAAAAGTTATTTACTTTTTTATTTAAGCCATTTTCAGTCATAGCGCTAAAATTTATAAATTTCATAACACTCAACTCCTTCTTGTGATTAAGTTTAGCATAGAGCGTAAAGGTAGTATTAGTAGAATATTTCCATTGAGCTTAATTAAAATATTTTGTTAATTATGTTTATAACTTATTTGGTGGGGTATAGTACCAATGTAAATAACAGTCCACCAAGGAGGAATTTTAAATGGCTGAAGATAAATTCGAACAAGCAAAAGGTAATCTTAAAGAAACAGTTGGTAATGCAACTGACAATAAAAATTTAGAAAAAGAAGGTCAAAACGATAAAGCATCAGGCAAAGCTAAAGAAGTTGTCGATAATGTAAAAGACAAAGCTAATGATGTTATTGACAAAGTAAAAGGTAACGACAACAAATAAGTTGTTATATAGATTAAGCGCATGTGCATAGCACATGCGTTTTTTTATGTTTATTAAGAAGATGTTTAATAAAAATGAAAAATATTTGGTAAATTTTTTAAAATAGCTTACCACACTTATTATTTTTAAATTATAATCGAATTATAAATAAAGGTGGGTGATTTTAAATGGTAACAAAATATATTTTAGGATTAGATATTGGTATAACTTCAGTAGGATACGGAATTATTAATTATGAGGATAAGACTATCATAGATGCAGGCGTCAGATTATTTCCAGAAGCTAATGTAGAAAATAATGAAGGGCGTAGAAGTAAAAGGGGCGCTCGTCGGCTAAAAAGAAGACGAATACATAGATTAGATAGGATAAAACAACTACTAAGCGAATATAACTTAGTTGATTTAGATAACATACCTCAATCGCCGAGTCCTTATGAAATTCGAGTTAAAGGATTAAGAGAAGAACTTAGTAAAGATGAATTAGTAATAGCACTGCTTCATATAGCTAAAAGAAGAGGAATACATAATGTAGAAGCGGTTGATGAAACGCAAGATGAAGGAAATGAACTTTCCACTAAAGAACAACTAGCTAAAAATAACAATTTATTAAAAGATAAATATGTATGCGAATTACTACTTGAAAGATTGAAAGATGGAAAAGTTAGAGGAGAAAAAAACAGATTTAAGACTACAGATATAATTAAAGAAGTAAAACAGCTTTTAGAAACTCAAAAAGAAGCACATCAATTGGATGATGATTTTATTAATAGATATATAGATTTAATTGAGACACGTCGTGAATATTTTGAAGGTCCAGGTAAAGGTAGTCCTTTTGGCTGGGGTGGAGATTTAAAAAAATGGTATGAAACGTTAATGGGACATTGTACTTATTTTCCAAATGAATTAAGAAGTGTTAAATATTCTTATTCTGCAGACTTATTTAATGCGTTAAATGATTTAAATAATTTAGTAATCCAAAGAGAAGGGAATTCTAAATTAGAATATCATGAAAAATATCATATTATTGAGAATGTCTTTAAACAAAAAAAGAAACCTACATTAAAACAAATAGCTAATGAGATAGGTGTTAGCCCTGACGACATAAAAGGATTTAGAATCAATAAATCAGGTAAGGAAACTTTTACAGAATTTAAACTATATCATGATTTGAAAAAAGTGCTTATTGATCAAAGTATTTTAGAGAATGTTCAACTATTAGATCAAATTGCTGAGATTTTAACTATATATCAAGACAAAGAAAGCATTATAAATGAACTCAACCAATTGTCAGAAATAATTAATGAACAAGATAAAGAGAGTATTTCTAACTTAAGTGGTTATAACGGTACTCATAGATTATCATTAAAATGTATTAATTTAGTAATAGAAGAGTTATGGCATACTTCTAGAAATCAAATGGAAATCTTTACCTATCTAAATATTAAACCTAAAAAAATTGATTTAGCCAAAACAAATAAAATACCTAAAAATATGATTGATGAATTTATTTTATCTCCAGTAGTTAAAAGAACATTTGGACAGGCGATTAATGTAATCAATAAAGTGATTGAAAAGTATGGGGTGCCTGAAGATATCATCATAGAATTAGCTAGAGAAAGTAACAGTAAAGATAAACAAAAATTTATCAATAGTTTGCAGAAAAAGAATGAAACTACACGTAAACGTATTAATGAAATAATAGGTCAATACGGTAATCAAAATGCTAAAAGATTAGTTGAAAAAATTAGACTTCATGATGAACAAGAAGGGAAATGCTTGTATTCTTTAGAAAGTATTCCATTAGAAGATTTAATCAACAATCCTCAATATTACGAAGTGGATCATATTATTCCACGCTCTGTGTCATTCGATAACTCATATCAAAATAAAGTTTTAGTTAAGCAAACTGAAAACAGCAAGAAAAGTAACCGTACGCCTTACCAATACTTTAATTCAGGAGAGACTAAATTATCTTATAACCAATTTAAACAACATGTTTTAAACTTAAGTAAATCTAAAGATAGAATCTCTAAGAAAAAGAAAGAATATTTATTAGAAGAACGAGATATTAATAAATATGAAGTTCAAAAAGAATTTATTAATCGTAACTTAGTAGACACTAGATATGCGACGAGAGAACTTACTAATTACTTAAAAGCATATTTCAGTGCCAATGATATGGATGTTAAAGTTAAAACAATTAATGGTAGCTTTACTGATTATTTAAGAAAAGTTTGGAAATTTAAAAAAGAACGTAATCATGGATATAAACATCATGCTGAAGACGCATTGATTATCGCAAATGCAGACTTTTTATTTAAAGAAAATAAAAAGTTGAAAAAAGCTAATGCAATTTTAGAACAACCTTCTTTAGATAATGGGAAAAGTGACGCTACAGTTGAAAATGATAATGAATACGTAGAGACTTTTTCAATTCCTAAACAAGTAAATGACATTAAAGAGTTTAGAGATTTTAAATTCTCTCACAGAGTAGATAAAAAACCAAATAGACAGTTGATTAATGATACATTGTATTCGACACGAAAAATTGAAAATCACACTTTCATAGTTTCGCCTATAACAAATATTTATAGTAAAGATAACGATGAGCTAAAGAAAAAATTTAATAAAAACCCTGAGAAATTTTTAATGTATCAACATGACCCAAAAACTTTTGAAAAATTAGAAGTAATCATGAAGCAATACGCGAATGAGAAAAATCCATTGGCTAAGTATCATGAAGAAACTGGAGAATATTTAACTAAATATAGTAAGAAAAATAATGGACCGATAGTTAAAACAATTAAGGTTTTAGGAGACAAAGTAGGTAAACATTTAGATGTAACACATAAATATAAATATTCTAATAGTAAAATAGTCAAAAAAACCATCAATCCATATCGCTTTGATGTCTATTTAACAGATAAAGGATACAAGTTTATTACGATTTCATATTTAGATGTTTTGAAGAAAGATAATTACTATTATATTCTTAAAGAAAAGTATGAAGAGTTAAAAATTAAGAAATCAATTAGTGATACCGACCAATTTATCGGTAGTTTTTACTACAATGATTTAATTAAAATCAATGATCAGATATTCAAAGTTGTTGGAGTGAATAATGATTTACTAAATAGAATTGAATTAGATCTTCTTGATATAAGTTATAAAGAGTACTGTAAGATAAATAATATTAAGACGAATAGAATTATTAAAGGAATAACTAAAAAAATTACTAATATTGAAAAATTCTCGACGGATGTATTGGGCAATTTATATAAAGCGCATAGTAACCATCCACAATTAATCTTCAAACAGAGGGATTAATTATGAGTTGGAGAATTGTTTACGTTAATGAAGTTAATCATATGTCATTGAATTTAAACAGTTTGAAAATTAAAAAAGGTGATCTTGAAACTAAAATCCCTTTAGCGGATATCTTTGCTTTAGTGATTGAAGATTTAACGGTCACTATCACTTCTCGGTTATTAGTCGAGCTTTCCGATTATAATATTTTAGTTATTTTTTGTAACCAACAACATTTACCAGAATGTACATTGCAACCCATTTCGGGACACTTTAATCAATATATGCAAATGAAAGAACAACTTAAATGGGATGAAGCACGAAAAAGCGAATTGTGGCGTATTATTGTAAGAAGTAAAATTCAAAATCAAATGGCATGTATGAATTATATGAATATTGAACAAAGTAGAATTGAAAAAATGAAAGAACTAAAAAACTCCGTTACTTTATTTGATAGAAATAACATCGAAGGCCAGGCGGCGAAATACTATTTCAATAGTTTTTTTGATGAATTTACTAGAGATAATAAGGAATTGGTTGAAAATGCAGTTTTGAATTACGGATATACTATTTTAAATTCAGCAATAGCAAGAACGATTGTCGCTAAAGGTTTGATACCAGCTATTGGAATACATCATATCGGTGGTAGAAATCATTTCAATTTAGCTTCAGATTTAATAAAACCATTTAGACCAATTGTAGATTTATTATTGCTAAAACATCCACCTGAGGATTATTTAACTAAAGAATATAGATTGAAAATTATAAATTTACTACACGCTAGAGTTGAAATTGACGGGAAAATGCAAACAGTAATTAGAGCAATTGATATTATGGTTCAATCTATTATTGAATACTTTAAACATGGAGAGATAGAGAGTTTAAAAATTCCAAGTTTAAAGAAATATAAATTTTATGAGTTATAGATTTATGAGAGTCTTACTAATGTTTGATTTGCCTGTTGAAACAAAACAACAAAGACGTATTTATAGTAAATTTAGAAAACGGCTAATTGAAGATGGATTTTTAATGATGCAATATTCTATATATATTAAGAGTGTAATTAATAAAGATGCTGCTGATTTGACGATAAGAAGGGTAAACGCTTTTTTACCTAATGAAGGGCATGTAAGAGCGCTTATTATAACGGAGAAACAATATCAACATATGCAAATACTTTTAGGTGAGGAAAATCAAAATATAGAATTATTAGGCGATAATCGAACAATAATATTTTGAATAATTAATAGTATGAATAATTTAATATGGCAAATAAAATCAGAATTCGTACCTAATGTAACTTTGAATATTGGAAAATACACAGCTATTTATAACGAATATGAAACGGTTGAAGAAGATTTACTTAATATAATTAATCAGTATTTTAAAAAGAGAAATTCTAACAAAAAAGATGTGTCAATTATTGATATATCGTCTCAAGAACTCGTTTCTAATTTAATGTATGAGAGCATTATAATTGATAACTATAAAATCGAAGATGAACATTCTCTAGGTTCGTCTTCGACTTTGAATAAAAAAATTCAACGAGATTTTACTGACAGTATAGAAGGTAGGGGATATTTAAACTCAATTAATACTTTACTAACAGATCTATTAGAAAATATTAATTATAATGAGCTCCCGTTAAATGTTAAAAATTTTGATTTAAAACAATTTGTTAAATTACTTAGCTTTGAATATGAATTAAAAGAAGACTATTCGAAATTAATTACTAGAATCGAACAAGTTTTACCTTTATTAATTGATGAATTAAATAAGCAACATAATAATAAGGTATTATTAATTTATTTATATCCAGAAGCTAATTTAAGTCCTAAAGAGCAGATGAAATTAAAAAAATTATTAATTTCACTACAAGTCAATATAATAGTTTTAACCGGATCGTTACATTTTATGGCTAACGAATGGCACTATAATAATTACATTAGAAGTGGTAAACAAAAACTAACTTCAAAATTTATAGAGGAGTTACTTTGGAATGCTCCTTTAGATTTTAAAAAAGTAGAACTTGAAAAGAGCTTAAACCAATTTATTTTGACGTATCAAGATAAAGTAGAAATAAACCCAACTATTTCTAATTATCAAATTGCTCAAATTATGTTATTTAGTTCAATAGATATATGTAGGGCTATCATATTTACAACATTGTAATCATCAATTTGAAATAGATTTAAATGATGAGTTACTTTCGAAAAGTATGAAAATGTATTTAAAGCAACGCATAGGTTATGAATAACTTCTTTACATTCTAATAGTAATTTATTTATTATTAATGTATCAATTAGTTTAGCTAGCTAATTAGCATATACTTAATAGTATCTTAAGCTTTTAGCACATGTTAGAAATTACTATTTTAAAGTTTATTGTTGGTATTAAACTTTAAAACGAAAATTGCTTGCTAGAGGTTTTAGTACTCTGTAATTTTAGGTATAAGTGAAGCCCAATACAATTTCTAAGGCTATTACAGATAGTTTTAGTACTTTGTAATTTTAAGTATAGGAATAAGAATTAATTTTGAATAGCTACTAAAGAAGTTTACTGTTTTAAAGTTACGAGTGGTTTATTTATTTCATCGAACTATTAGAATTTAAAATTGAAAAGAGTAATTATGCTTGAATTATTTTTAAATATAGTTGAAAAATAGTTGACTTAGTATAGCAAGTAGAAATATAATGTTCTTGTAGAACGAGTTTAGCTAACTTGTACTTATACCTAAAATTACAGAATCTACTAAAACAAGACTATATATCGTGTTTATCCCATCAATTTATTGATGGGATTTTTTTGATTTATTAGAATTTAGATCAGTCGTCTCATTTGTAAACAAGCAATTGCTTTGTTTCTCCGACATTTCATTTTCCATATAAAAAAGCCAACAAAGACACGTGCTTTGTTGACTTTAAAATAATAACTAAATATTACTCTGGAGTATCGATATTACTTGTTACTTTACCTAAAACATAGCTTGCGATAAAGCCTAAAACGAGAGTAATGATAGAAATAATCCACTCGATTCCTGAGCTTGGTAGACCAGGGAAAACCGCAAAAATAGATCCTACGACAAAGCCAATAATTAAGGCGAAAGTAGTGTAAAAGTAATGTGTTAAGCAATACTTAATAATACGACTTGAAAGTAAGAATCCTGTTAAAATACCAAGTCCTACAATTAGTAATAATGGCAACCCGTCAAATTGAAACTTAACTAAATTAGATACGGCATACATTACTGTCCCATAGGCGCCAAATACCAATAACATAAATGAACCAGAAATTCCTGGTAACAACATAGCACTAGAAGCACATACACCAGCTATAAAATATTTAATAATAAGACCAAAAGATAAGTGAAGTGATGTGTCTGCGCTTTGATCACCTGAATTTAATAAAGTTATTGCGACTAGTATAGCGATACCCACAATCATTACAATGTAGTGTTTAGCTGAGAATGTCTTTTTAACATGGGCAGTTCTTAATAAGTAGGGAATGATGCCGATAATTAATCCAGTGAAGAAGAACATTGTTGCAACGTGATGATACTCTAATAGATAGTTAATTAAATTACTTAATATCCCGATTGCTAAGCCCATACCTATTAAAATAGGAAGTAAAAATTTTAAACTAGGCCAAAATCTTTTAGAAAATAGTCCACTTACAGAGGAAATAAAGCCATCGTAAATACCTAGTAATAGAGCTATTGTGCCCCCGCTTATTCCTGGAACTAAATCCGACGTGCCCATACCAAATCCTTTTAAAATATTGCTCCACTTAAAATTCTTCATGAGCATTTCCTTTCTATTGTTAATTGAAAGCAAATCATAACAAAATTCACAAAAATAAGAAAATAATTGAATTATAAACACGATAATATTAAGCATTTAACATATCTTGCTTCAAATTAAACTTTCTCAAGTAAATGCCATCAACTAATTTGTAAAATCCAAATAAAAGGAACAGATAATTATTGAAAGTATATAAGGCCTTAGCATAGAACATTTGTGTCTAAATTGTTTCTATTGAGAACAATACGCGTATCATTATCAGTTAAAATCAATTAATGATTACCAGATAAAAATTATTTTAGATAAATAATAAGTCTAATTTGGAGTTTTAATAAGTTTATATTACGCGATATATGCGTTATAATGAGGTGTATTAAAGTACACAGAGCTTTTTGACTACACATTAAAATTATTATAAACTAGTTAAGAAACTTTATATGACGGAGGGAATATAAATGGCATCAACATTAGAAATTAAAGATCTACATGTATCTATTGAAGATAAAGAAATCTTAAAAGGTGTTAATTTAACTGTTAAGACAGACGAAATACATGCAATCATGGGGCCTAATGGTACGGGTAAATCAACATTATCATCTGCAATTATGGGCCACCCAACATACGAGGTAACTCAAGGTGAAGTATTATTAGATGGCGTTAATATTTTAGAATTAGAAGTTGACGAAAGAGCAAAAGCTGGTCTTTTCTTAGCTATGCAATATCCATCAGAAATCACTGGTGTAACTAATGCAGACTTCATGCGTTCAGCAATTAATGCTAAACGTGAAGAAGGACAAGAAATTAACTTAATGCAATTTATTAAAAAATTAGACAAAGAAATGGATTATTTAGATATCGATAAAGATATGGCGCAACGTTACTTAAATGAAGGTTTCTCTGGCGGTGAGAAAAAACGTAACGAAATCTTACAATTAATGATGTTAGAACCTAAATTCGCTATTCTTGATGAAATTGACTCAGGTTTAGATATCGACGCATTAAAAGTAGTATCTAAAGGTATCAATAAAATGCGTGGAGAAAACTTCGGGGCATTAATGATTACTCACTATCAACGTTTATTAAACTATATTACTCCAGATAAAGTACACGTAATGTATGGCGGTAAAGTAGTTAAATCAGGCGGTCCAGAATTAGCTAAACGTCTTGAAGAAGAAGGTTATGAATGGGTTAAAGAAGAATTTGGTGCTACAGAATAGTCTATGAATTGTTCATTTAAATAATAGAACAAGACATAACTTATTTAATATACTTGCTAAATTACACGCAACTAATTATATCAGACTGAGGAATAATGCTTTAAGGTATTAGAGAATAGGTATGAATTTCCTACAGTCGTTAAAATTTTCATCAAGTAGGAGGAAAAAGAGTTATGACAACCGAAACTTTGAACATTTCTGAAGAACAACTTGTTGATTATTCTAAAGCGCACAATGAACCTTCTTGGATGACAGAATTACGTCAAAAAGCGTTAAAATTAACAGAAACTTTAGAAATGCCTAAACCGGATAAAACTAAATTAAGAAAATGGGATTTCGATACTTTCAAACAACATAGCGTTGAAGGAAAAGTATTTAATGATTTATCTGAGCTTCCTGAAGCTATTAAAGAAATCATTGATGTTGAAAACTCTAAAAACTTAATCGTGCAACATAATAATGCTTTAGCATATGCTCAAGTATCAGAACAAGCTCAAAATAATGGAGTTATTATTGAAGGCTTAGCTGAAGCATTAGTAAACCATAGTGACTTAGTACAAAAATATCTAATGACTGATGCAGTGACAGTTGATGAACATCGTTTAACAGCGTTACACGCTGCATTAATCAATGGTGGCGCATTCGTCTATGTACCTAAAAACGTAGTAGTCGAAGACCCAGTTCAATACGTAGTACTTCACGACGATGAAAACGCTAGTTTCTATAACCACGTGATTATCGCAACTGAAGAAAGTGCGGAAATCACATATGTTGAGAACTATCTATCAACAGTAAGTGGTGAAGGTAACCAACTTAACATCGTTTCTGAAGTTATTGCTGGCGCAAACTCTAATATCACTTATGGTTCAGTAGATTACCTCGATAAAGGTTTCACTGGTCATATCATTCGTCGTGGTACAACTGAAGCTGATGCCTCTATTAACTGGGCGTTAGGTTTAATGAACGAAGGTAGCCAAATTATTGATAATACGACTAACTTAATTGGTGACCGTTCTACAAGTGAACTTAAATCAGTAGTAGTTGGTACTGGCGAACAAAAAATTAATTTAACTTCTAAGATCGTTCAATATGGTAAAGAAACAAATGGTTATATCTTAAAACATGGTGTAATGCTTGAAAGTGCATCATCAGTATTTAACGGTATTGGCTATATTAAACATGGCGGTACAAAATCTATTGCTAACCAAGAATCACGTGTATTAATGTTATCTGAAAATGCACGCGGTGACGCTAACCCAATCTTATTAATTGATGAAGATGATGTAGAAGCTGGACACGCCGCATCAGTAGGTCGAGTAGATCCTGAACAACTTTACTACTTAATGAGTCGTGGTATTTCACAAAAAGAAGCTGAACGCTTAGTTATTCATGGTTTCTTAGATCCAGTTGTACGTGAATTACCTATCGAAGATGTTAAACGTCAATTAAGAGAAGTAATCGAACTTAAAGTAAACAAATAAATCATACGAGATTTTTAATAAAAGAAAGGTCGTGAACAAAGTGGCCGAAACTTCATTAGATATTGAGAAAATCATTAAAGATTTTCCAATATTAGAACAAAAAGTTAATGGTAAACGATTAGCCTACCTTGACTCAACAGCGACAAGCCAAACGCCAGTGCAAGTATTGAATGTAGTAGATGATTATTATAAACGCTATAATTCAAACGTTCACCGTGGCGTTCATACGCTTGGCTCATTAGCTACTGACGGCTATGAAAGCGCACGTGAAACGGTTCGTCGTTTCATTAACGCTAAATATTTTGAGGAAATTATCTTTACAAGAGGTACTACTGCATCAATTAATATTGTAGCTCACAGTTATGGCGATGCGAATGTAGAAGAGGGCGATGAAATTGTTGTGACAGAAATGGAACATCATGCGAATATTGTTCCTTGGCAACAACTCGCTAAACGTAAAAACGCGTCTTTAAAATTCATTCCAATGACTGATGAAGGCGAATTAAAACTTGAAGATATTAAAGCTACGATTAACGATAATACTAAAATTGTCGCTATTGCACATGTATCTAATGTGCTTGGTACGATTAACTATGTGAAAGAAATTGCTAAGATTGCACACGAACATGGTGCGATTATAAGTGTTGATGGTGCTCAATCCGCACCACACATGGATATTGATGTACAAGATTTAGATGCAGATTTCTTTAGTTTTAGTGGGCATAAAATGTTAGGACCAACTGGAGTTGGCGTATTATACGGTAAACGTGATTTACTAAAAAATATGGAACCTGTGGAATTTGGTGGCGACATGATTGATTTCGTAAGTAAATATGATGCCACATGGGCTGATTTACCTACTAAATTCGAAGCAGGTACGCCATTAATCGCACAAGCAATTGGCTTAGCTGAAGCTATCCGTTATATTGAAAAATTAGGTTTCGATGCGATTCATCAACATGAAAAAGAACTTACAGAATATGCATACGATCAAATGTCATCCATTGATGGCCTTGAAATATACGGGCCACCTAAAGAGCGTCGTGCTGGAGTGATTACATTTAATTTAACCGATATTCATCCGCATGATGTTGCTACAGCAGTAGATACAGAAGGTGTAGCAGTAAGAGCTGGACATCACTGTGCTCAACCATTAATGAAATGGTTGAACGTTTCTTCTACTGCACGTGCAAGTTTCTATATTTATAATACTAAAGAAGATGTAGACCAACTTGTTGAAGCATTGAAACAAACGAAGGAGTTTTTCTCTTATGAATTTTAATAATTTAGATCAACTTTATAGATCTGTAATTATGGACCATTATAAGAATCCAAGAAACAAAGGCGTTTTAGACAATGGCTCAATGACTGTAGATATGAATAATCCAACCTGTGGTGACCGTATTAGATTAACGTTCGATATTCAAGATGGCATTATTAATGATGCTAAATTCGAAGGTGAAGGTTGTTCAATCTCAATGTCCAGTGCATCAATGATGACAGAAGCAGTTAAAGGACATTCATTAGGTGAAGCAATGCAAATGAGTCAAGAGTTCACTAAGATGATGCTTGGTGAAGATTATGAAATTACAGAAGAAATGGGCGATATTGAAGCACTTCAAGGTGTATCTCAATTCCCAGCTCGAATTAAGTGTGCAACATTAGCCTGGAAAGCTCTTGAAAAAGGTACGGTTGAAAAAGAAGGTAAAACAGAGGGGACTACTGAAGAGTAGTCTAATAACTTAGGAGATGGGATAGCAATTTATTGTAATTTAAAGATTTTGTTGTCTTAATCTCATAATCAGTTTAAGCTGTTTTTTTCTTACACATTTAACTTTTTACACTTGTGACTTTTTATGAAGGTTGCATATTGTTACAATGACAATAGACAATAACATAACTATTAAAAATCTCGCGCACGTCGTTTAAATATATTTAAGGAGTGATTGAAATGGCTAAAAAAGCACCTGATGTTGGAGATTATAAATATGGTTTCCACGATGAGGATGTTTCCATTTTCAGATCAGAACGTGGTTTAACAGAAAATATCGTTAGAGAAATTTCAAAAATGAAAGAAGAGCCAGAATGGATGCTCGACTTCAGACTTAAAGCGTTAAAATTATTCTATAAAATGCCGATGCCTCAATGGGGTGGCGACTTATCAGAATTAAACTTTGATGACATCACATACTACGTTAAACCTTCAGAACATACTGAACGTTCTTGGGACGAAGTACCTGAAGAAATTAAACGTACATTTGACAAATTAGGTATCCCTGAAGCAGAACAAAAATATTTAGCAGGTGTATCTGCACAATATGAATCAGAAGTTGTTTATCACAATATGGAAAAAGAATTAGAAGAAAAAGGTATTATCTTTAAAGATACGGATAGTGCTTTACGTGAAAACGAAGATTTATTTAAAGAATACTTCGCTTCAGTTATTCCAGCTGCTGATAACAAATTTGCTGCACTTAACTCAGCTGTATGGTCAGGTGGATCATTCATCTATGTACCTAAAAACGTTAAATTAGATACGCCATTACAAGCATACTTCCGTATTAACTCAGAAAACATGGGTCAATTCGAACGTACATTAATCATTGCTGACGAAGGCGCATCAGTAAACTACGTTGAAGGTTGTACTGCACCAGTTTATACAACTAGTTCATTACACTCAGCAGTAGTTGAAATTATCGTTCATAAAGATGCTCACGTACGTTATACTACTATCCAAAACTGGGCTAACAACGTTTATAATTTAGTTACAAAACGTACGTTTGTTCATGAAAATGGTAACATGGAATGGGTTGACGGTAACTTAGGTTCTAAGTTAACAATGAAATATCCTAACTGTGTACTTTTAGGTGAAGGAGCGAAAGGTAGTACATTATCAATCGCTTTTGCAGGTAAAGGACAAGTTCAAGATGCTGGTGCTAAAATGATTCACAAAGCGCCAAATACATCTTCAACAATTGTGTCTAAATCTATTTCTAAAAATGGGGGTAAAGTTATCTATCGTGGTATCGTTCACTTTGGACGTAAAGCAAAAGGCGCACGTTCAAATATCGAATGTGATACGTTAATCTTAGATAATGAATCTACATCAGATACAATTCCTTACAACGAAGTGTTCAATGACAATATCTCATTAGAACACGAAGCGAAGGTATCTAAAGTATCTGAAGAACAATTATTCTACCTTATGAGTCGTGGTATTTCTGAAGAAGAAGCAACTGAAATGATCGTAATGGGCTTCATTGAGCCATTCACTAAAGAATTACCAATGGAATATGCAGTAGAAATGAACCGTTTAATTAAATTTGAAATGGAAGGTAGTATTGGATAGCCTTCAAGCGCGTGGTTGAGCCATTCTCAATCGTGAAAATGGGCTATTGATACCATTTTGATACCATTTACTCGTCAAAAATGGCTATGGCATCGTGTTTTTTCTGAGTATATAAATGGCTGTAAGTGCCCATGGTTTCAGTGATTTGAGCGTGTCTCATTAGCGATTGTAAAACGAAAATATCTACACCATTATTTGCAAGATAAGAAGCATAAGAATGACGTAAAACATGTATATTGTATCCAGGAAATGCTTTTTGAAATTTCTTGTGAACATGGCTATAATGTTTAGGTGTCATTCCCCCGAAAATAAAATAACTTGTTTCATCAAAATATTTGTATAACTGTTTTTCACGTTGGTAGCGTTCAGTTAACATATTATTGATGAAATTAGGTAAGGGAACGATATCTTCTGAACTATCCGTTTTAGGTCGAGGGTATATTGTTCTGTTGGAGATATCCATTGTTTTATTGATGGATATCTCTTTTTTATATTTATTGTAATCTGTCCACACTAACGCCATAGCTTCACCTATACGTAAACCAGTGTAAAACATAAGAATGAATAATTCCTGATAATCTTGCTCCTCTATCTCTTTCACTCTATCTTCAAATTCTTCTCTCATCATAAACTTTGGTTTAGGTTTAACACGTGGGATAGGTTTAATTGATATTGTCGGATCTATGCGCAAACCAAAATATTTTTTAGCATAATTAATTACAACTTTGAAACCAGACCAAATTGTACGTGCTGTATTTGTAGAAGGGATATTATCCATTAAATATTTACGGAATTCTTGGCACTGATTTTGAGTAATTTTATTCATGTTAATATGACCGAATTTATCCTGAATATGTTTTTTATATTCATTTTGTTTACGTCTTTTTGTTTTGGGTCGTAAATCGCTATTTTCTAAGTAATGATTGAAAATATAATCGAAAGTCTTTGTATCATTGTAACCTTCTTGTATGTCGTGTAAGAAGCTAGCCTCAGCATTTTTAGCCTCACGCTTAGTTTTATAACCGCGCTTTAATTTACGTTTATTATTTCCGTACACATCTTTATATCGTGTAGAAAAATACCATTTATTAGTTTTCTCATCTTTATAAACTGCCATTTTACTCATTCCTCCTAAAAAAGGTAAAAAAATAATAAGGGTGCTCGTACACCCTTGATAGCTAATATGGTTCAAAGATCTTTTTCCAGTTATATGAAATCATAATAGCTATATTAGCTACTAATAATATAAGTGGAAATTCAGATTCGAAATATCCTTGAGGGAAATGAACAAAAATCAATGCACCTAACATAATTAATACTAGCCCTAGAGCAGCATAATTAGATAAGAAACCTATGATTAATGCAATTCCACCAAGTAGTTCTCCTAAAGCTAATATAATACCTAGAAATGCTGGGAACCCTATATCTGTAACCATATCTATCGGCATTTTAAAACCGCTTAAAACTTTTTGTGCGCCATGAGCAGTGAATATTATACCAACCATTAGTCTGATTAATAGCATGCCTAATCGCATTAGAGTTCACCTCCTTTCGATGGTATTATTTATGTTCCTTTCCTGCTGGATTCTCTATAATACTTAACGTCTAATGATTTAATTTCATCATTCATAAATTCATCTATACCAGATTTTTCATTAGGGTTCATAAAATTGTTTGCTCCTTTTCAAAATGTTTAAATATAGTTTATATTAAAATGCTTGTTATCTCTATTATTCACGATACGTTACAGCCTAAAAACTCCCAACGGCTCAAACGTAATAGTCATAATGGGTGTAATAAAGAAGGGTAGGCGTGCTACCCATGTAATATTAAATTGTAGTATTTCATGTTAAAATAAATAAAAAAGTAGGTGTAAGTGTGAATTGTATTAAATTGGTGATAACTCATGTTTTGATTGTTCTAGTAGTTTTAAATTTAGCAATTAGAATTTCTATAATGTTCGATTTGAATTACACCATTAGTTTTCTTGCGATATATATAATATTTTTAATGATTGTTAGGGTTGAGATTATCAATTATTATCAGAATCGTTTTGGTATACGCTTTCATCTGCGTTTTTAATTTCGCTTTTAAACTTTTCAGGAACTTTTAATATATCTTTATCAGACGCATTATTTTTTTGATGAAATGCGCGTATTGATTCTTCCATTTGTATTCTGTCATATTGATATTTTACTATATCGGTCTTTAGTTTCTCTCTTTCAGCATCATTTCTTAATTCTTTAATATCGTTTGGAACTTTTTCTTGGAATTCTATTCCATCTATAGATTTTATCTTTTTACCCTTAAAAAGTTGATAAAACATTATCACATTAGCTATCCAACCACTAACATTAAATACTTCTTTATTTTTGGAATAAACTTCTTTAATAAAATCAAATGGTATATGTGATATGAATTCGATTAAACCAGGACTTTGTACATCTATCTTTTGGGATTTAAATTCAAAAGAAGTGCTTTCTGTATATATTTTTATTAAATTATTAAATTCAAACCAAAGTTGCGGAGAAATATCTTCTTTTCTTTTAATATCTATGTTTATATGTAAATGATTATTCTGTATATAGACGGGATTTATTAAATAATTAATTGCTTCTTTATATTCTGACAAATTTATTATTGTTTGATGCATTTGAAGTTTGTTTAATATTTTAGGGTCAATGCGATAGCGTGAGCATTCTTTTAACCATTTTATTTTTCTATTTAGTTTATTTTTGGAATATTTATACCCCTTTTCTTTACTATCCATTTCAAATTTTTGGTTTTCTTCATCAGTGTATTCTCTTGCATTACTCACAATAATACCTATAGAAAATTCGAAAGACCTATAATTAGGAACCATTACGTAATCGCCTATATTAATTTCGTGAATAAATTCAAATAAACGCTTGCTTAGATCAGTAATGTTTCTTTTAGTTAAATTATTTTTTTCTAGTATTCTATCTCTTTCATCTTCAGGTAATTTGGAAAGGGTCTTTTTCAGCTTTTTCTGTTTACTATCATTCTTAGATGTAATCACTTTTTTATAGTCGTCTAGTTTATTCATTTCTCTTAAAGTATTTAGATCTATAATGTTGTTAGATATAGATACATGGTTATTATATTTAAAGTCTTCATACCAAGTTCCGCCGTTTGTACGAATTAGCCAATAATTCGTATTGTCAGGAATTATATCGATTTTCAAATAATTTTCTTCCATCCCTCAACCTCCTTTGCTTAAATAATCTTCGTCTTCATCTACTTTACTTTCAATAATTTTAAGCACCTGTCTTACTTTATGAGATGTGATATCTTTAGGTAAAGAATAGGTGAAGTAATTATTTTTATTCGTTTTCACTTCGTAAACAATTTCACTTGATTTTATTTTGCAATTTAAAATTATCAATTCTAGTCTCCTTAAAATAGATAAATTCAATACACCTCATACAACCTAAATACTCTCAACGGCTCAAACGTAATAGAGTAATTGGCGTAGTGTGTACCAATACCATATTAACTTTAATAAGTTATTCCATTCGATTGATAAGTAATAATGCTAATTGACCAGTAGCTTTTGCATCATTCAAAGCTTGATGTGATTCTCCATCATCTAAATTGAAGTATTCTTTTAAAGTTTCTAATTTATGATTAGGTGTTTCGTTTATCAACCTTCTAGAAGCAGTTAATGTATCAAAAACTCGAAACTTTTCATGTTCTATATTGAAATCATGAAGGTTTTTTAAAAGAAATTTCATATCGAATGGTGCGTTATGAGCAACAATTGTTTTACCACCAATTAATAAGAGTAGTTCTTTCATATACTCTTTAGATATTCTAGGCTTATCTTCCAAAAATTCATTTGTAATTCCAGTTTTTCGCATAACTGTTTTACCAACCGGTTGATTAGGTTTAAAAAACTTTGTAAATTCATTAATTACATTTCCATCTTTAAATTCAACAACACCATATTGGATGATTTCGTTATCTTTATAATTTAGTCCAGTTGTTTCGAAATCTAAAACTACAAAAGTTGACGTTAATTTTCTAGCTTTAGTATAAGATAAGTCTAAATGAGTTGATGAACGTGAAGGTTCTACTTTCTCTTTAGAAGAATTTTCAAATGAAAACAAAGTAGAAAAATAATCTTCTTTTATATTCTTGTTTTCTGATTTAAGTTCATCTATTTGGTTTTCTTTTAATTTTAATTTTTCGTTTAATTCTTGAATGCTTTTTTGTGTCTTTTCAGTATTTTCTTTTAGAGTCGCGACTTGTTTATTTTCCTTTTCAAGTTTAAGTATATAATCTTGTTGAGAAGCTAATTCTTTTTTTAGATTTTCGTTATTTTCAATTAATTCTTTAGATTCAACTTCTTTGATTATTTCTTTTTCTACAACTCTTGGTTTTTTATTATTTTCATCTAATTGTTGATTTGCATTATTTAAATCAATTTTTACTTGATTTAATTCTTTGTTTAATCTTTTATTCTCTTCGTGTAATTGAATAGGGATATCTTCTTTTTGATTTGTTATCTCTTTATTCTTTTTAGTTGTATTTAATTTAATTAGTTTAAATAAACTAATTATAAATATTAATAGAAATACTAATAACATTGCTAAATCAATAAAGCTTAGACCTTGATCAATAATCACTAATAGTCCGCCAACAACTATGAATAAAGAGAAAACCAATAATATCCAAAGTAGTATCTTTTTCATATATGTCTCCTTTACTGTATATCTTTATATTCAAACACTCGTAACGGTTCAAACGTAATAACATAATTGCCGTAGTGTGGCAAAATAATTTATATTAAAGCGCCGAAAGGGCGCTGTTAATCTTTATAAACATCTTTATTTTCAGTTAACGGTATATCGTTCTTTACCATATGTTCCAATTGTTCCATAGTATATACTGGGACTTTCACTAATTCGTCCCAGTGTTTTGGCTCTTCATCGTAATATTCCCATTCCATGTTAAAACCTCCTATAAAATTACTTTACCAATCAATCTCACACCTTCATTTTCATAAAAATGTAAGTCACGATAATCTTTATTTAAAGATACAAGTGTCAGTCTATCTTCACCCACATGTACTTTCTTAACATATGCCTCACCGTTAATGATAAATACGCCGATTTGACCATTCTTAATGTTATTAGATTTCTCTACAAAGATAATTTCTTTATCACTAAACATCGGTTCCATCGAATTACCGTTAACTTGTAATGCTATATCATGAGGAGGGACGTAACCTTTAACCGAAACCTTGAATTTAGGTTCATCAAAGATTTGTTCACCAGTACCAGCAGAGACGTAGCCATTGACATCAGTTAATGTTGTATTTTCGTTTTTGTATGTATCTAGGTCAATCACATTATCATCAGTAGAGTTTTGCAATTCTAACTGATGATTAGCAAAATTTAATACGTTGTGTTGGCGTGGAGGTGTGAGTTGTATAATTTTTGTGATTGATTCACTGATTATTGTGTCGTCTATCTCCATTAAATTTTCAGGCTTTATATTCAACCCTCTACAAATTTTAATAACATTTTCAACTTTAGCATTGAAAACACCTCTCTCTAATATAGAACGAACCGTTGTATAAGCTAACCCTATTTCAACCGAAAAAGCTTTAACCGAACCAGATTTTAATTCCATTAAATGTTTTAAATGTGTTTCTTTTTCCATTTTGGTTACCTCATTTCTAATTTCTACCTATATATTAACATGCGAAAAATCGTATATCAATATAAATTAAATAAAAAAATACGAAAAATAGTATTGACTTAATACGAAAATTCGTATATAGTGTAATTAAGCACTTCAGCAGTGCTTGTTTTTAAAATTCTAAGTACGAAAATTCGTATCAAGGAGGAGGTACTATGTTGGCCAACCTAGAGAAAATCAGAAAACAGAAAAAAGTATCTCTGGTAGATATCGCAGATTTATTAGAAGTTCGATATCAAACAGTATCAGATAAGATTAACGGTATTTCAGATTTCAAATTCGGAGAAGCGTTACTTATTAAAAATACTTTTTTTCCAGAGTATGAAATTGAATATCTGTTTTCCAAAGAAAAAGAACACCAAACAACTTAAAGGAGGTGAGTTAATTGTTCGAAATTGAACACATGAATGAAACTTTTGATTATTCACTAGTCGACAATGAAACGGCGGAATTCTTAAAAGAACGTGAATACACTATCAACGGTATTGCAGAAGATGCTCGTATCAAGATAGGTAAGGAATTAAAAAAAGCTAAAAACAAATTAGCTAATCATCACGGAGGAGTTTTTCAAAAGTGGATACAAAGTGGTGGCATGTCGCTAGATGATGCTTATTACTATATCAATTTAAATGAGTTATCGAGAAATCTCGATGACACAAAAAAAGACAACTTCCTTAATGCTCCTAAATCCTTACAAAAGGAAGTAATGAAAAAGAGCGTACCAGAAGACTTAAAACAAAAAGTTTTAGACGGAGATATAACAACACACAAAGAATATAAGCAACTTCAGAAAGACAAAGAAGAACTCGAACAACAAAACGCCCAACTCCAATCCCAAGTAGAACAAGCGCAACGCTCAGAAGAAATTGCTAAGAAACAACTAGAAGACGCAGAGAGTAGAGAGCCGGAAGTGATTGAGAAGTACATGGAGCCAGAAGATTATCAGGAAACTAAAAATGCGCTTGCTCAATCAAGACACCAACAAAAACTCATTGAACAACGTAATGAGAAGTTAGAAAAAGATATCAAAGAAATGGAACAACGCAGAGATGAAGTGAGTGAGAAATCACAGAAATATGATGAATTGAACAAAGCCATTAATGATATGAATGCCAAATTGAATGATGGTCAACAAAGATTGAAAGCGCAAAAAGAAATTTATGATTTGGTCAAAGGCAGTGAGAAAGTCATAAGAGAAGTAGCGCCACTTTGTTACTTAGCTTTTTCAAAAGACATTATCGACAACGACTATGCAAGAAAGCCCATTGAAAAAATTATCGAAGATTTAACTGATATGGCAAACAGATTAAGAAAACAATTAAAAAAAGGAGAAGTTATAGATGTCTAACCAAATAATGGAATTAACACGAAATCAAATGGAAAACATGGTAGCTCAAGCGAATTCAATTCTACAAATGT
>NZ_PPRG01000052.1 GCF_002902625.1 Staphylococcus devriesei | reverse complement strand
CACTTAATTCATCAATATGTTAGATATTGTTTTAAAAAAATCATAAATTTTGATATTGTATTTATATTACAGAAAAGGAGTGCTTATCTTTGTTCAAATATCATAGTTCGGCATTAAAAAATGCTATGCCGCAAATTTTAAAGACTATTCTTTTTAGTATAGTAAGCTTTATAGTCGTATTTGCGGTTTTTGTTGTTGCTAGAACATTCTTTATGCAATACTTTATGCAAATGCAACTAGCAGCGCAATTACAACAGTCACCGGGTTCATACTTATTTATAATGATATTAGCTCTACTTATAGGGTTATTATTCTTCATATTTGCAGGTTACCAATTACTTGCTGGCGCAATTAATGTTATTGCTAAAGCTGTTAAAAAAGAAAAAATTCAATTTACTGATTTATTTTTCGTCTTTAAGAAAGGTAAATACGGTAAAAGCATTATTCTAGCGCTTATCTCAATAGTAATTTTTGTAATTATGTACTTGCTTATTATGGCTTTAAATCGTTTATTTAATTTTGCATTAACGCCATTATTCACTTCTGTTCAATCAGCAGTAAGTTCATCTGATAATGCTATTGCAATCTTATTAACAGTACAAATTATTCTAGTAGTTATCATGGGCTTAATCACATCATTAGTATCTTGGTTCTTCTTTATACTTATGATTAATTACACAGCATCATTAGCTCAAGATGGCCATTCAAAAGCGTTAGACCATTTTAAAGATGGTTTCAAAGGTATTAAAAATGGACATAAAACGTGGTTAAAATTCTTTATTGCAGTAATCCTGCTTAATTTAATCATTATACTTATTACTCAACCACTTGGTACATTAATCTCAGTGGCAACTGGTAATATGTCTCAAAAAGTTGCGCAAGTAATCTTATATGTTGCTCAAATTATTATCATAATTTTACGCTTCGTTCTATACTATATTATTATAATGGGTATTGTTTATTACTTCGTAAAACGTGGTGAAAAGTTAAATCCAACTTCTAAAACTAAGAAGAAAGATAAAAAAGCTAAACACGATGTAGAAGAAAATAAAACTACACTAACTAATAAAGAAGTAAATAATCATACTACTAAAACGTCATCTAGTGTTAAAGATGATGTTCATACTAAAACAAGTGATGCAACTAATAAAGTAAAATATCATTCTGATGACGCTAAAAATCATGTTGATAATCATATGAATAAAGATAAATAGAATATAAGAGGTTAGATTAAATGAGTAACCCTCAAATGATATCTTTAATAATATCATTTGAGGGTTACTTCAATTTACAGCAAAATAGAATTCATTTAATGTAGTTATTTTAAAAATTTATCTTCTAAATATAATGCTGCCCCGTCTTCTTCATTAGTAAACTGCGTGGATTCGTCAGTAATAGCTTTAATTTCTGGTCTAGCATTACTCATTGCTACACTATATCCACCAAAAGCAAACATTGCTCTATCATTGTCACTGTCGCCAATGACAAGGGTCTCTTCTTGTTTGATTCCAAAGTGACTAATCATTTCTTTAATACCTGTACTCTTATCAGTGTTATAAGCCATTGTTTCAGCATTGAATCGTGAAGAGTTTGAAACACTAATATTTAATAATACTTGATTTTGAATAAGTTCGTCTCTGAAGTTAGTAATCTTCTCTAAGTTAGTAGTAAATAAGTAGATTTTAGCATAGTCATCTTCAGGAATTTCATCTCGCCAATCAATCTTCCCTGCCATGGCATCTAGACGTGATTTCCATTCACTCTCACTTACGTTATTCGGAGGAGTAGCACCTTGAATCATATTATTCATCCATAATTGATCTTCTTTTAGAGAAATTCTAGCTTTATCAAATGGGAATACTTCATAATATATTTCTTGTTGTTGAGCTAAAGATACAATACGTTTCACACTATCTGTAGTTAAACTATGTTTAAATAGATTGTTATCATTAATTTCCCCACTTGTCCCGTTAGAACTTATAATTCCATCAACCTCGAAATTTTCAGGAACTAAGTTATGAATTTCAGAATATGAACGTCCTGTAGCAAGAAACACTTTATATCCGTTTTCTCTTAATTGATCAATGACAGACTTAGTTTTGTTTGTAGCTTTATTATCTTCATGCAAGATTGTGCCATCCATATCTAAAAATATCGCTTTTATGTGTTCTAATGTCATCTTTGTCTTCTCCTTTACTTATCTTTCTTAAAATTGTGTCACTATTTACCTGAAAGTGCAATTACAATATTATTTTAAAATAAACTAATTTTTCTAAAATAAAAATAGAAGCAACACTAAAGACTATACTGAATACCCACTTATTAATTAAAATAAAAGGGAGTGGAACAGAAATCTAATGTAATATCAAAGATTTTGTCGTCCCACCCTGGAAAGGTTGACTAGGAATGAAGAAAGTGAGGCTCGAACGCATCTTCATTTCAGACAACTACTGCCATAACTAAAGGCTGAACCATTTTTTTATTAATGGCTCAGCCTCCTGTAGTTAAAACAATATTATTCAACTGTAACAGATTTAGCTAAGTTACGTGGTTTATCTACGTCTAAATCTCTGTGTAACGCAGCATAATACGCAATTAATTGCATTGTAACTACTGAAACTAATGGTGTTAATAGTTCATGAACATGAGGGATAACATAAGTGTCTCCTTCTTTCTCTAAACCTTCCATAGAGATGATACATGGGTTTGCACCACGAGCTGCTACTTCTTTAACATTACCACGAATTGATAAGTTAACATTTTCTTGTGTAGATAGTGCAATCACTGGCGTTTGGTCTTCAATTAAAGCAATTGTACCATGTTTTAATTCGCCACCTGCAAATCCTTCAGCTTGAATATATGAAATTTCTTTAAGTTTTAATGAACCTTCTAAGCTTACGTTATAGTCCATTGTACGTCCGATGAAGAATGCATTGCGTGTAGTTTCTAAGAAATCTTTAGCAATTTGTTCCATTTTAGGTGTATCGTCAACGATTGTTTCAATCGCTGTAGTAACTTTAGCTAATTCTCTAAGTAAGTCGATATCATTATCGCGACCATGCGCTTGGGCAACTACTTGAGATAAGATAGACAATACTGCAATTTGAGCAGTATATGCTTTAGTAGAAGCAACTGCGATTTCTGGGCCAGCATGTAATAATAATGTGTGGTCCGCTTCACGTGATAATGTTGAACCTGCTACGTTTGTCACTGTTAATGATTTGTGACCTAATTTGTTTGTTTCAACTAACACAGCACGGCTATCTGCTGTTTCACCTGATTGTGAAATATAGATGAATAATGGTTTTTCAGATAATAAAGGCATATTATATACGAATTCTGAAGCTACATGTACTTCAGTAGGTACGCCAGCCCATTTTTCAAGGTATTCTTTACCAACTAATCCCGCATGGTAACTTGTTCCTGCAGCGATAATGTAAATACGGTCTGCTGCCGCTACATCTTTAACGATTTCTGGATCGATTTTTAAATCGCCATTATCATCTTCATATTCTTGGATAATACGACGCATTACTGCTGGTTGTTCGTTAATTTCTTTTAACATGTAATGATCATAAATACCTTTTTCAGCATCTGATGCATCGATTTGAGCAGTATATGTGTCACGATCTTGAACATTTCCTTCTTGATCTTTAATTGTAACGCTATCTTTTTTAACAATTACAATTTCATGGTCATGAATTTCTTTGTATTTATTAGTTACTTTAATCATTGCTAAAGCATCTGATGCGATAACATTGAAACCTTCGCCTACACCAACTAATAATGGTGATTTATTTTTAGCTACATAAATAATATCGTTGTCTTGGTTATCTAATAGTCCTAAAGCATATGAACCATGTAATAACGATACTACTTTAGTGAATGCTTCTTCAGTTTCTAAACCTTTATTTGAAAAATGTTCAACTAATTGAACAATGACTTCAGTATCTGTTTCAGATTGGAATGTTACATCTGATAAATACTCATTTTTTAACTCTTCATAGTTTTCAATAACGCCGTTATGAACTAATGTAAAACGTTCATTAGTTGATTGATGTGGATGAGAGTTTACTGTACTTGGTACACCATGTGTTGCCCAACGAGTGTGACCGATACCAACGTGACCATCAGTGTCATTATCGTCTGCAACTCCTCTTAATTCAGCAATACGACCTTTTTCTTTAAATACTGTAGTGCCTTCTTCGTTTGCTACAGCAATACCAGCAGAGTCATATCCTCTGTATTCTAATTTTTCTAAACCTGACAATAATAATTCTTTGGCATTATCATAACCAATATATCCTACAATTCCGCACATAAAATTTCCCTCCATATTTAATGGCTATAATAATTTTATCTGTTATATAAAATTATTATTTTACTTGATAAGAGATTCTAGAGTTGTGTAATAAAATTTAGTTATACTTTAATTTAAATCTCTAACTTCCTTACCCTGTTTAACCATTTTTAGTTCTATAAAAATTATTCATTATAGGCATTCTTATTATTTTTGTGCATTTAGTCACCTAAATGTTTTAATTAATAAGCTTACGAATGTGCCTTCATCCGGAATAGTACCCGCCGATATATTCGATGACTATTCTCCTCGTCTGCAATTTAAACGGATGATCTATAAGAATTCTCATATTTAATTCTTAATGATTGATACACCAATTAATTGCCCTGGCGCTTTAGTTATTTATTTATTTTTCCTCCTTTCAATATTATTTATTTTACACTTTTCAAACAAACGAATGCAAATACTTTCACATTTATTTTATATTTTTTTAAACAATATACGGCATATAACTATATTAAATGATTAACTAATTAGAATTATTATATTTTTTAAAAATCAAAAATTAAAATCCTGAATATGTAAGCGTTTTTATATAATAATTAACAGCTATATTTATAGAATTTACATTATGATAGTACGAAAGAAGAAAATAAGTTTCAAACGTGTTTGAATCGAAGTTAATTACTAATAAAACTAAAGGCTGAGCCATTATTATATTAACGACTCAGCCTTCTCATTATTTAAATATTTATTCTAAACCCATTTTTTCTTCGACTACTTTAGCAATACGTTGAGCGTAATCTTGTGCTTTTTCATCTGTAGCTGCTTCTACCATTACACGTACTAACGGTTCAGTTCCTGAAGGTCTAACTAAAATTCTTCCTTCACCATTCATTTCTGTTTCAACTTCATTCATTACTTGTTTAACATCTTCATTCTCTTCTACATGATGTTTATCAGTAACTTTAACATTAATTAATGATTGAGGATATTTTTTCATTTGTGCTGCTAATTCACTTAATGGTTTACCACTCATTTTAATAACTGCAGCTAGTTGCACACCAGTAAGCAAACCATCACCTGTAGTATTATAATCCATCATTACAATATGGCCTGATTGTTCGCCGCCTAAATTGTAATTTCCACGACGCATTTCTTCTACCACATATCTGTCTCCAACTTTAGTTTTGTTAGATTTGATACCTTCATTTTCAAGAGCTTTATAGAAACCTAAGTTACTCATTACAGTAGATACTATCATATCATTATTTAATTCATGATTTTTATGCATTTCTCGACCGATAACGAACATGATTTGATCACCGTCAATAATGTTTCCTTTTTCATCGACAGCAATCAAGCGATCTCCATCTCCGTCAAAAGCTAAACCAAAATCACTTTCAGTTTCTAATACCTTTTCAGCTAATAATTCAGGATGTGTTGATCCACAGTCATCATTAATATTATAACCGTCAGGGCTACAACCTATAGTCTCAGTATCAGCTTCTAAATCTCCGAACAAGAATGGAGCTAGTGCTGATGTTGAGCCATTTGCGCCATCTAATGTAATTTTTAAACCTTCTAAATCTACATCAATTGTAGACTTTAAGTAACTTAAGTATTTTTGAGCACCTTCATAGTAATCGGAAAAATGTGCAATTTCTTTACCTACTGGTCGTGGTAAATCTGGATTTTCTTGATCAAGTAATGTTTCAATTTCATTTTCTTGATCATCTGATAATTTAAAACCATCTCCACCAAAGAATTTGATACCATTGTCAGCTACTGGATTATGTGAAGCTGAAATCATCACGCCCAATTCTGCGCCCATTTCACGTGTTAAGTATGCTACTCCAGGAGTAGAAATAATACCCAAACGCATAACTTCCGCACCTATTGAAGCTAAGCCGGCGATTAAAGCTGATTCTAACATTTCGCCTGAAACGCGCGTATCTCTACCTACTAGTACTTTAGGTCTTTCTTCTCCTTTATTATGCGCCAATACGTAACCACCATAGCGCCCTAGTTTAAATGCTAATTCAGGTGTTAATTCTTTGTTAGCAACACCTCTAACTCCATCAGTACCAAAATATTTTCCCATTTTTAATACTCCTTTATATAATGTATATTTATTTCAAATTAATATATGCTGTTACTTCTTTAGGTTCAGTTTTTTTAACGTTACTAGGTAACTTTAGATCTACTTTTTTCTCGGTTGATTCAGTAACATCATCTAAGTTGACTGTTCCTTCAATTTCACTGACATTTTGTAACTCATCTCTGTTGCCATAGAGCTCTATTTCTTTATCTGCTAACGTAATGTCATCTAAGCTTTTGTTATTAGGTAAGCTACCCTTTGTGCGAATCTTGACATCAACCTTTTTACTATAAGGTTCTAATTGCACGTTTAACTTTACTTCGTCCGTTTGTACTTTAACATCTAATTTGTTTAGTTGCTTATCGAAGGCTATAACGTCTGCTACATCTGAAGTATCTTCACTTATTTTAGTAGCATCTTTATATGCAGCCTTTAAATATGCAATCTTATCTAGTTGTTCTTTACCCCCTGTGACTTTAACAGAATCAGGTTCCACGGAACTATGTTTTACTTTATAATCTGAATTAATATCATTTTTACTAATATCCGCTTGGACATGCATTGTTTTTGTCTTCTTATTCTCTAAAGTAACATAAGCTCGCTTAGGCTTAACATTATAATTAATGTCGTTACTAAGACCTTTAAGAATATAATCTTCTTTATAATTACCAGCCTTAGCATTAGATAAATCAACGACAACTTTTATATCATCAGCATCTTCAATTTTTAATAGCTTAGACTGTGGACCTGAAATAGTAACATTGACCGTATCAGGGGCTTTAGTAACATGAAGATTTTTAGAGTCATACAGTATTTCAACAGGAACATCTTCTATAGTTTTAGAGGAGTTCTGTGATAAATTATCATTACTAAAGACATTACCAAATACATTGTTAACAGATAAATAGAAAAATATAGCTAATATTAAAGCTATAAATCTAAGCCCCCACTTACTCTCAAGCATGTTATTTCACACCTTTCTTTTGAAAGTGCGTTCCAAACCAATGTTCAGCCAATAATTCTTCAAATACTTCTGTCGAAATGTCTCTTCTTAATTTACCATCAAATGTAACTGAAATAGATCCTGTTTCCTCTGAAACTACTATTGTAAAAGCATCTGATACTTCAGAGATACCAACAGCTGCTCTGTGCCGAGTACCTAAACTTTTAGATATTTTAGCACTATCTGATAAAGGTAAATAACTTGCTGCACTTGCAATCTTAGAATTTTGGACTATCATTGCTCCGTCATGCAAAGGCGTATTTGGAATAAAAACATTTATCAATAATTCTTGCGATATTTCAGAATTCATTGCAATACCTGTTTCAATATAATCCTGTAGCCCTGTTTCTTTTTCAAAAACGATAAGCGCGCCAATACGTCTTTTAGACATGTATTGCACAGCTTTTGACACCGCTTGAATCAACTTCTCTTCATCATGACTGTAAGTATTAGTATACCGTTTAAATAAACTTCCACGCCCTAACTGTTCAAGCGCGCGTCTAATTTCCGGTTGGAATATAACTATAAGCGCCAACACTCCCCATTGAATGACTATATCAAATAATTTAGAGGTAGCAGTTAAGTTTAGAATTTTACTCACTTGTTGCCCAATTACTATAAATAAAATACCTTTAAGTAACTGTATAGCTTTAGTTCCCTTAAATACAGTTATGAGAAGATAAAGGACATACCATACAATAAGTAAATCTAGTACACTTGTGATAACTTTTAATGTACTAAGATTATCAAAAAAGTTGGAAAAATCCATGACATCTCCTCCGAATATATTTTTCCATAGACATAATTATACCAATGTTAACCATAACTGTCATATGAACAAATAAATTGTATTAAAAAATATGCTTTGAATAAAGACATTTATACAAAATAAACAAAAAAATAGCACCCCATATAGGAGTGCTAACGAGTGAGCCATAGAGGATTCGAACCTCTGACCCTCTGATTAAAAGTCAGATGCTCTACCAACTGAGCTAATGGCTCTAATGGCTGGGCTAGCTGGATTCGAACCAGCGCGTGACGGAGTCAAAGTCCGTTGCCTTACCGCTTGGCTATAGCCCATTATTAAAATGGTGGAGGGGGGCAGATTCGAACTGCCGAACCCGAAGGAGCGGATTTACAGTCCGCCGCGTTTAGCCACTTCGCTACCCCTCCGACTTATAAATGGTGGAGAATGACGGGATCGAACCGCCGACCCTCTGCTTGTAAGGCAGATGCTCTCCCGGCTGAGCTAATTCTCCAAAAAAATGGTGACTCCTACGGGACTCGAACCCGTGTTACCGCCGTGAAAGGGCGGTGTCTTAACCGCTTGACCAAGGAGCCATGGCTCCGCAGGTAGGATTCGAACCTACGACCGATCGGTTAACAGCCGATAGCTCTACCACTGAGCTACTGCGGAATAATATTAATTGCCTGGCAACGTCCTACTCTAGCGGAACGTAAATCCAACTACCATCGGCGCTAAGGAGCTTAACTTCTGTGTTCGGCATG
>NZ_PPRG01000051.1 GCF_002902625.1 Staphylococcus devriesei | reverse complement strand
GATATATTTTATATATATTTCATATTTTAAATTTTCTGAAATTACATAGACTTGTAAATCCTTTTTGTGCTAGAATGTTAAATATTGCACACACATACATAAAAAGGAGCAATTCTATGAACAAGAACACTTGGATAATTGGTTTTACTTTGTTCGCCATGTTCTTTGGGGCAGGTAATCTCATTTTTCCACCGAATTTAGGACAAGATAGTGGGCAATTTTTTTGGCCCGCAGTTGTAGCCTTTTGTCTTACTGGTATTGGTTTACCATTACTAGGCGTTATTGTAGGCGCCCTTGATAAACAAGGTTACGTAGGTTCACTTAATAAAATTTCACCTAAATTCTCAATTACTTTTTTAATTATAATTTATTTAACTATTGGGCCTTTATTTGCAATACCACGAACGGCTTCTACTTCATTTGAGATGACGATTACACCTATTGCACATACCAATAGTAAATTAGCTTTATTTATATTTACATTTATTTATTTCCTAGTCGTTTTATACTTATGTATTAATCCTGGGAAAATAGTTGACCGTATTGGCTCACTTTTAACGCCATTGCTATTACTTACTATCTTAGCGATGATTGTTAAAGGATTCGTAGATTTTAGTGGTAATGGCTCGTCTCATGGTAATCATGAGGCATATAGTTCTGGATTAGAAAGTTTCTCAAAAGGCTTTACTGAAGGTTATTTAACTATGGATGCTATTGCGGCTATTGCTTTCTCTATGATTGTGGTTAATGCTATCAAAGCGACAGGTGTTCAACATGCCGACAATATCTTTAAACAAACTGTGATGGCTGGCTTAATTGCAGCTATAGCACTTATTTTTATTTATGTTTCCTTAGGATATATAGGAAATCATATGCATCTCCCAGAGAGTACGTTGAAAGACCTTATATCTAAAGATCAAAATGTCGGTGTTTATCTCTTAACGACCATTGCTGCAAATGGCTTTGGTATATTCGGAAAATATATGCTTGGGATTATTGTTGCGTTAGCCTGTCTAACTACAGCTTGCGGTTTAATCGTATCAGTAAGTCAATATTTCCATAGAATTTTCCCTAAAATTGCCTATAAAATTTATGCTGTCTTTTTTACTTTAATCAGCTTTATTTTAGCAAATCTAGGTTTAAATTCTGTGATTACAATGTCTGTGCCAGTTTTAAGTATCATCTATCCAGTGGCCATCACTGTAGTTCTACTTATTTTAACGGCCCGATTGATACCTACTAAACCTATTGCACAACAAATACCAATTGTAATAGTGTCGATTGTTTCAATATTAAGTGTAATTAATACAAGTGGTTGGATAAAAATGTCATTTATAGATGCGTTGCCGTTAAAACAATATTCTCTAGAATGGTTCCCAATTGCTATAATTGCTACTATAATAGGATATATCGTAGGTAAATTTGTTAAACAAGATTATATTGTATACCAAAAAGAGTAAGGTTTTATTTGAGAATATATTCTTATATTGCCAGTCTAGTCCATTTAATGCGTTCTAGACTGGTTTTAATATGTCTAAAACTTCACATAGCTTTGATAGGTATTTTAAAGTATAAGAGCTTATAATAAAAACTAAAGTAAATAAAAAGGTGACTAATATGAAGAAAATACATGAAAATTTAGCTTTCGTAGATTTAATGAGTGAACGTTACGGTGAGCTAAGAGCAATGATAGAAAAATTAACTAATGATGAAATAATAGACAATCATTTATCGAGTTCACAATGGTATGTAATTACAATTATTTACAAAAGAACGTCTAGTTTATCTCAGCTAAATGACTGGATGAATTTGTCCCGACAAGCTATTCATAAAGCAATTAAAAATTTACAAGAAAAAAATATTGTTACTGTTAGTGATGTTGAAGGTAATAAGAAAGAAAAAAGCGTAACACTAACACAATATGGAGAGAGCTGTTGTGAGAAATATATAAATATAAAACATCAAATTGAACTTTATATTCAAAAACAAATTGGTGTTGAGAATATGAAATTAATGAAAACCTATCTTGGAAAAGATTGGCATTTAGAAGATTTCAAAGTTGACTAGCTATATAATTTAAGATCCTTATTTTGTTTTTCGTCAACCAAGTTGACAAAAACAAAACCTCTTTGCTATATTAAGTAAGTCTTTTTAAGGAAGAATATAAAGAAAGAGGTATAAAATGACAGTTCAAGTAAAAGTACATAGTCCAAAAATGTTTGCTTTCGTATTAATGTTAGGCGGGTTTATGGGACTTTTTAGTGAAACAGCTTTAAACATGGCTTTAACTAACATCATGAAAGATTATCATATTACCGCAGTTTTCGCGCAGTGGCTCACAACAGGCTACTTATTAACGATGGCGTGCTTAGTGCCCATATCAGTATATTTAATGAAATGGTTTAGTACTAAGACATTAATCGTTTCAGGCATTTTATTGTCATTGATAGGGGTTTTAACTGCTGCAGTAGCTCCTACATTCTCAATTTTATTATTGGGACGTATTATTCAAGCGTTAGGCACAGGTATATTACTACCATTAATGGTAACCGTATTGATGCTCATTTTCCCTATAGAAAAAAGAGGAGTTATCATGGGGATGATGGGACTAGTAATGACTGCAGGCCCAGCGTTAGGACCGACAATCGCAGGTGTAATTATTTCTAGTTTGAGTTGGCATTATATATTTTGGATTAGTGCTTTATTATATATCATTGTATTATTTATTGCCTTTATTAAAGTGGAAAATGTAGCTAAAATCACTAAACCTAAAGTAGATATCTTCTCAATTATATTATCAACGATTGGTTTTTCAGGTATTATTTTAGGGTTAAATATGATGGCAGAAATGTCATTCACTCAAATAGCAGTATGGGGCCCATTATTAATCGGTATAGTCTCATTAGCATTATTTGTTAGAAGACAATTCAGTATTTCTTCACCAATGTTAAATTTACAAGTATTTAAATATCCAATGTTTAATTTAGGCGCTGCTATGGTCTTCCTAGTTATTTTATGTATTTTAGGAACAGGTATTATACTTCCAATTTACATTAAAGGCGCATTATTCTTTAGTTCTATAATGGCTGGTTTAATTCTTTTACCTGGAAACGCAATCAATTTAGTTCTTTCACCTATAATAGGTAAGTTATTTGATAAGCTAGGAGCAAAATTGTTTGGGACCCTAGGATTTGTCATTCTTCTTATTTCTATGTTTATCTTTGCGCTAACTATTTCGATAGCTACACCTATATGGGTAATTATTCTCACTTTTATAGTGATGTTTGTAGGTGTCACAATGATTATGATGCCTGCTCAAACTAATGCATTGAATCAATTGCCTAAAGAATTATATCCAAATGGTTCAGCAACGATTACTACTTTGATACAAATAGGAGGATCTGCTGGGACGACTATTGCTATTACGATTTATACTCTTTCTATGAAAAGTGTATCAGGAGGAACTACTCAATTATCTGAGCCTTCTCTTATAGCTTATGGGGCTGAACATACATTTTGGTACTTAGCCGTCTTGACAGTTATAGGATTGATTTGTTCACTATTTGTAAAAAAGAATACATCCGAGAATAATTAACAAAAAAGCAATTTCTATTGAAATAGGATAGAAATTGCTTTTTTATATTAATATTTATTATCAAGTTTTTGCGTGTGAGGTTCTTTGATAGATAAGACATGTTGTTTTAATTCATTCTCCAAGCCTAACAATTCTTTTTCAGCTTCTTGGCGTTTTTGACGACCATTAGCTTGTATTTGTAGAGTCTGTTCTATCGTTTCAATGATATCACTTTGAGTCGTTTTCAACGTCTCAATATCAACAATGCCACGTTCATTTTCAGTGGCCGTTTCGATAGCATTTTGTTTTAACATCGCTGCATTTTGAGTTAATAAGTCATTAGTCGTATCTGTAACCGCACGTTGAGCAGATACTGCATTTCTTTGTCTCATCAAAGTAAGCGCTATTGCCATCTGATTTTTCCATAATGGAATGCTAGTTAATATAGAACTTTGAATTTTTTCAGCTAATGCCTGATTTACATTTTGAATCATTCGTATTTGTGGAGCAGTTTGAATTGCTATTTGTCTTGATAATTGTAAATCATAAATACGTTTATCTAAACGGTCTACGAATTGTTCCATATCAGCGACTGCCTGAATATCCATTTGGTTGCCAGTTTGTTCGGCATGTTGTTGTAATTTAGGTATATCTTTAGTTTGTATTTCACGCTTTTTGTGTTTTGCAGCTGCAATATATAATGACACATCATCAAAATATTCTTTATTTTGGTCATATAAACTATTTAATAGCTGAATATCCTTAGATAAATAAGCTTTATGCTTATCTAATTGAATTGTAATGCGATCTACTTGAGAACTTACTGATTGCATTCTAGAAAACACTTCATTTATAGAAGCTTTCGTTCTTTTAAATAAGCGTTTAAGTTTAGATTGCTTTTCAGGATTTAACTCATCAGGATTGACCGCTTTAAGCTTAGACATAAGCTGGTCAAGCGTATCACCAATAGGCCCGACATCTTTAGTTTGAACCTCGTCTAACATACGATGAGAAAATTTAGACATATTTTGTTGTAAGTGTGAACCAAATGATAATAATCCTTCATCATCTAGTGGTTTAATTTGCTGACTAATAGTTTCAATTTTTTGAAGTTCTTTATCACTAAATTGAAGTTCTGTTTCTTCAGCTACAACATTTGGAGTAACTTTGTTCTGATTAGAATGATTTAAATCTTGTTGTTCTATATAATCATCTAATGGATGTGAGTTGATAAATTGTTCTTCTCGAGTCATTTAAAAATTCGCTCCATTTCTTTATTTAAGAATCTTTACGACGTGATTGTTCTAAACGATTGAGTTCCATTTCTACATCTAATCGCTCATAATCATCTTCGTTAATGCGTTTTAAATCTGCAATTAATGTTCGTTTTACCTCATCTAAAGTAATACGTGTTTGTTCTAATTTTTGTTTCTCTTCGATAGTTTTCTTAGGCATTTTTGAAAGACGCGTATATGAATCAATTAAATTCAAGGCGTTATCTATATGTGAATAAAAGAAGCTTTCTACTTTGAAAAATAAAGCCGGTCTTTGTTTGACTGCGAAATGAATTGATTTAGAAATTCTATAAATATCATTAATTTGGCGGAAATCTTTTAGAGATCTAACATTAATAAATGATTTTAAGATATTTCTTATTTTATCTTGTGACTGATTTAAGTGCGTTCTTACGAAACGATAATCTCTACGCGATAATCCAATTTCAGCTAAATACTTATTAGATGTAAGTCTCTGAGTAGGGAAGTAAGAGACGAAAAACATGCCGACGCCTATCAATCCATCTATTATAAATGAAAGATCAAATCCAAAGACGCTGACTATCCAGGAAACAAATGCTACTGGAACACCTACAATTACACCTAAAAGTCGAGAAATATTATATTTCAAAATTCATCTTCCTTTATATAATTAAATCGATTTAAAATCTGAATATTGACCGTTGGAGTTTACATCTTCGATATCATAGTCCGTTACCGAAGAAGCAGGTGATGCACCATCTTTTACTGCATCAATAAATTGCTCTAGGTCATGTTCATTACCTTGAGCATAAATATCTACATAGTCTTCTACATTTTCAACTGTTCCTACTATATGATATTTGTGCGCTAATCTTTGCGTATAGTAACGGAAACCTACTCCTTGAACTGTTCCAAAAACTCGTAAATGCTTATGTTGCATAGTATCACCTCTTAAATATATTATACGAATTTTTGTAGTAAAAAACTAATATTTACTATTACATCGCGCTTTACATCGGTCAAAAGTATGAGCCATTAAACTTGAATTCAAATGTAAAAAAGTTAAAATACTTGTTATAGGCTAATTTGAGAGGGGAAGTTACAATGTGGACAGTTGCAAAGATTCGAGCTGACTATGAGGGATGGTGGTTATTTAGCGACTGGACAGATAAAATTATAGAAAAACATCAATTTGATGATTATGACACAATGATTGATAATTATGAAAAATTGATTAAACAAAGTATGCAATATTATGATAATTATGTAGTTGGAAAATACAATATTCACGCTTTTTATAATAATTGTGATTTAAATTTTTGTGAGGATTGTGATGAAGATTTGCAAATATTTTATAGTTTTATTGTTTTAAATAATAAAGATGTTTATTATAATCTCCCAAAAATTAATTAAATAACGATTTTCTATAATTGTATTGCAATTTAGTACGAATTAACATATAATAGTTATTAAGCAATGGTTTTATTCCATATTGCAAAGAATATTTGTAAGAGTTATTTATAGGTTGTGTTATTAATACATAATTGTCACATGTATTTTTTGTAATATGCGAATAATGCATATTGAATGAATTTTAGTCTTGGAGGTTTCAGAATTATGAAACAAGGTACAGTAAAATGGTTTAACGCTGAAAAAGGTTTTGGTTTTATCGAAGTTGAAGGAGAAAACGACGTATTCGTACACTTCTCAGCAATTAACCAAGATGGTTACAAATCATTAGAAGAAGGTCAATCAGTTGAATTTGAAGTAGTTGAAGGCGACCGCGGTCCTCAAGCTGCAAACGTTGTTAAACTATAATAAATAGATTGTAAAATATTGACTTTAGTAACACCTTACCAAGATGTAAGGTGTTTTTTATTTTTATAAATTAAAGAGCCTTATTCCACCAAGATAGTAGAATAAGGCTCTTATAAATTTATTTGGTATCATTTATGATCAATTGTCTTAGTGATTGACGTTTAATAACTTCACGCGCTTTTCCATCTTTTAAGAAGAACACAGGTGGTTTCTGCATTTGATTGTAATTAGAAGCCATAGAGTAATGGTATGCACCAGTAGATAATATAGCTAAATAATCTCCGCGTGCAACGGATGAAGGTAATTGCGCATTACGGATAATGATATCTCCAGATTCACATAATTTCCCTGCAATCGTTACATTGTCATCCGCTTCCTCATGACGATTTACTAGTAAGGCTTGATATTTAGCGTCATATAAAGCTGTTCTAATATGATCACTCATACCACCGTCAATTGAAATATACTTATTAACATTTGGAATATCTTTAATAGTTCCTACTTCATATAATGTAATACCAGCTTCACCTACAATTGAACGACCTGGTTCAATACCAATTTCTGGCATGTCATAATTTAAACGTTCAACTTCATGTTTAATAGCGTCAGTAATTTCACCAATGCCTTCTTCAATAGGGAAACTTATATCACTTTCAAGATATTTAATCCCAAATCCTCCGCCTAAGTTAAGTAACTCAACTTTAATATTATTCTCATGTAACCAATTTAACACAATCTTCGAAGTTTCAATCATTGCTTCAGTGCCTTCGATTTGAGAACCTATATGGAAGTGAACACCTTTTAAATGTAATCGTTTAGACTCACGCACTTTATTAACTGCTTCAAGTGCTAAACCATGACGAATGGATAAGCCAAATTTACTATCTTCTTGTCCAGTTTGAATAAATTCATGTGTATGCGCCTCTACGCCAGGATTTACACGAATTACAACATTAACAGTGTCACTCGCATATTTATCAATTAATTCAATTTCTTCAAGTGAATCAATTACAAAATAACCTACACCATTTTCTAACGCATACTGAATCTCACGTTTTGTTTTATTGTTACCATGAAAGTGAATCTTGCTAGGATCGAATTTAGCTTCTAGTGCTGTATATAATTCTCCTTCAGATACTACATCTAGTTGTAACTCTTCTTCTTGCACAAGTTTTACCATTTGAATACAAGTAAATGCTTTAGATGCATAAGAAATATTATATTTTAATCCGCTTTCTTGAAAAGCTTTATGATATCTACGCATTTGATTGCGAATTTCGTCTTCATCGTACACAATAGTAGGTGTCCCGAAACTTTGAGCAAGTGTTTTTAAGCTTGTACCTGCCATTGTTAGTTCACCATACTCATTATATTTAACTGCCATCTTTATCTATACTCCTTTATGAGAGAATCATGATTCATTGCACTAAGTTGTTCTGAGTTAGCGCCTACGCCCTTGAAAGTGTATTCATCAATGCGTATATCTTCATTATATAATATCACTTCATCTTGTGCATGGACTTCATCATTTACTTCAACAAACATATGACTCATCATTAAAGCGCGGATAGGATAACGTTTACCATTTATTAAGGCTTCATGTTTTGCGCGAGACTTAAGAATACCGTCGCCATAGCCAATATCCACAACTGCTAAACGTGTATGATTTTTCGTCGCCTCGAAAGCAAAGCTATAACCACAATAGTCACCACGATTAACTTCTCGTACTTGGATGACATTAGCTTTAACAGTGAGTGCTTGATTAATTTCTCGTTCATCTAAATTGCTATAGGGACGAGAACCATACAATGCTATGCCCACACGTGCATGTGTATGGTGAGGAAGAAGGGCGCGTTCTTCACGATAATAGCTTGCACTGTTTTGTGCATGAATCATATCAAAATGATAGCCTTCATTAAGTAAAGTATTAACTACATTAACCCATGCCTCACGTTCTAACTTATATTCCGACACATCAAACTCCTCGGCATAACCAAAATGCGTCCATAATCCTACAATATTCATTTTCCGATTATCTTGGTTATTTTGATGATGTACGATTACCTCTTTAATTTCATCTAATGATTTAAACCCAGAGCGATGTAATAAATTTTCAAATTCTAAATGAACATTAATACCTTGTAAATCACTTTTATATTTATAATAGTATTCTACTGAAGGTAAAGTAATCTGAATTTGATACTTTCTAACCGTTTCAAAATCATATACTGCATTCATTAAAAAGATAGTTGCATTAGGAGCAAGTGAACGTATTTTCACTGCTTCCTTTAAAGATGTAGTACTAAACGTAGTTATACCAGCTTTTAAAAAAGTTTTTACAACAAATTCTAATCCATAATGATAGGCATTATTTTTAACTACCGCCATGATTGAATTACCATTTTTTACTTTAACGACATTTTGATAAAATTGCTCTGTGTCCACTGACCAAGTTGCTGTCACAATCTCTTACTCCTTTCCGTAATTTTTTAATAATTGTTCATAGTAATTTGCTACATCAATTAAAACCTTCTCATCAAAATTAAGGGTAGGAGTATGTAGACCTGTTACAAAACCTTTATCATCATTTCGTGTGCCTACAAATGCAAAATAAGATGGTGCTAAATGTTGACCATAAAAACTAAAATCTTCTCCGAATAAGAAAGGTAGGAGTTTATCTATAACCTCTAAATTCGCATCTTGAATAGCTTGATCAACGCTAGCACGTAATTTCGGACTATTCATAGTAGGCGGATAGCCTTCTTCAAACTTAACTTCACATTCTACGTTAAATAATAAGCTCACACTGTCAGCTATCTTTTGCATTTGAGCCGTTATAATTTTTAAATCTTCTGGGTCATATGTTCTAATAGTACCTTCAAGGTAACCATTACTAGGTACAGTATTAATAGCCTCACCAGCTTCAAAGTGTCCCATATGAACAATATTTCGTTTTAATCCATTTAAATGATATTGTTGAATTTGTCCAACTTGATTAAGTACATGTAAGAGTGCTTCACCACATGAATGTCCCTGTTCTTTATCGGCAACATGACTTGATAATCCTTTTAAAAAGAATCTATATTCAGTGGCGCTTGCAGTAATTTCTTCATCTCTAATGACTACTTGGCCTTCTTTTGCAAAAGGATTTACATGAATGCCAAATACCGCTTCGATAGGGTAATCTTCAAATGCGCCCGCTTTAATTAAACGGTGTGCGCCGCCACCAGTTTCTTCGGCAGGTTGAAAGATAAAGACCACGTTATGAGGTAGTTCATTACGATCGGCCATAGCTTTACAACGCTTTACAAATAACATTAGTGCTGTTGTATGACCATCATGGCCACAAGCATGCATGATATTATCAGTTTGACTGCGGTAATCCACTTCATTTTCTTCAAAAATAGGTAAAGCATCGATATCGGCACGAAAGGCGATAGTGTGGTCACTATTACCTTCTAAATATGCAATTACTCCAGTTTCTAAAGGACGTTGATATGCTACATTTAATTCTTCTAGAAATCGAATAATATATTGTGTTGTTTCATATTCATGAAGACTTAACTCAGGGTGTTGATGTAAATGTCTTCTATGTTTAGTTACAAATTCTAATTCGCTCATAATATCATTCCTTCAACTTATTTTTCGTTAAAATTTTTATATGTAAAGCTTAGCTTAATCATGTTGAGACTGAAGTATCGATAGAGTGTCTGAAAACTGATAAAAACAGTGTCACAAAAATATAAATATGGTTAAGAGCCCGAAACATTTATTTAGTCAAATGTTCTAGGCTCTTAATCTTATAGATAATAGGAACTAATTAAATATCATTGTTAACATTAAATGATGTTCTATTAAATTAAACTTTAGTCATTTAACTTTCTTAAAGCTGAAACAATTTCATGTTTCGAATCTTCAACTTCAGAAGTTTGTTTAATTACTTTAGCAGGAGTGCCAGCAACCACAGTGCCAGCCGGAACATCTTGAGTTACAATTGCACCTGCAGCAACAATCGCACCTTCACCGACACGTACACCTTCAAGTATAACGGCATTAGCCCCAATTAAGACATTGTCTTCGATAACTACTGGAGAGGCGCTTAGCGGTTCAATAACGCCCGCTAATACAGCTCCTGCACCGACATGGACATTTTTACCAGTTGTGGCTCTACCACCTAATGTAGCGTTCATATCTATCATAGTACCTTCACCGACAACAGCGCCGATATTAATCGTTGCGCCCATCATGACTACAGCGCCATCACTAATAATAGCTTGTTCGCGAATAAAAGCGCCTGGTTCAATACGTGCATTCGTATTCGTTAAATCTTTAAGTGGTATAGCTGAATTACGACGATCCATTTCTATTTCTAATTCTTCAATATTAGCTTGATAAGTGTCATAAAAAGCTTTCCATTCATCTGCCTCACAGAAAATTACCTTTGAATCATCTGACCCAAATACTTTAAATGTTTGTGAAAACTTTACGCCTTCAAAATCACCATTTGCATATACTTTTAATGGTGTTGATTTCTTAGCATCGCTAATATATTGAATGATTTCTTCTGCTGACAAGTGTTGTACCATAAGTTTAGTCTCTCCTTGAAAATTATATTTTTACAGATTATCAAATGTATAATAACCATTTGGCAATTTAGCTAATTTTTCACCGGCATTAATTGCACCGTTAGCGAAAATATCTTTAGATTGTGCTTTATGAGAAATAGTAATTGTTTCATCAATACCGGCGAATAAGATATCATGTTCACCGACAATTGTACCGCCGCGAATCGCATGAATACCAATTTCATCTTTAGTACGTTTTTCATTACGTTCATGTCTATTATAAACTGGAGTGATATTTTCTCGAGCTTCTTTAATCACATCATACAGTTTAATCAACGTACCACTTGGTGCATCTACCTTTTTATTATGATGTGCTTCAGTTAACTCAATATCAAAATCTTGTAATAGGGGAACGGCGGCTTCTAATATTTTAGTAAGTGCATGGATACCGTAGCTCATGTTAGCACTAAAGAATACTGGCATATGCGATGCTAATTCTTCTAGTTTTTTCACGATAGCTTCTTTTTCACCTGTAGTTGCAATAACTAAAGGTAACTTAAACTCTTCATCTAAAAGTGGTAATAATAAATTAGGGTTAGAAAAGTCAATAGCTACATCTGCTTTATCTTGAGCATCAGCAATATGATTATAATGTGTATATGGCGTAGCCTTATTATGTTCTGGTTCAATTACACCGATAATTTCATGACCTTTCTCTTCAGCCAATCGTGCTACACGTTGGTTCATTGCTCCGTAACCAATTAATAATATTCTCATTAAAGTTCACCCGCTTTAAACTTTTTATACGTATTAATCAATACTTTTGTATCTTCGGCTTCTAAAGGTAATAGTGGCAAACGTAATTCATAGTTGCCAAATCCTAAATAACTTGTTAATGCTTTAATTGGAATTGGGTTAACATCTACTGATAATGCTTTTAATAATTTTCTAACCGCTTCAAACTCTTTTGAAATATCTTTTCCACTTTGTTTAGCATCGTATAACGCTTGAAACTCTCTAGGAATCACATTTGCAATTACTGAAATAACACCATTACCCCCGCGATTATAAAATCCTACAATGTTATCATCATTACCGCTATATAAAGCAAATTCATCTTGATTAATACGTTTTTTAACTTCTTCGTAGTATTCAAAATCGTTAGTTGCATCTTTGATTGCTACTATATATTGGTTACGACTTAGCGTTTCTACAGTTTCTGGATCAATCGTCATATTCGTTCTTGAAGGCACATTATATAACACGACAGGCAACTGTACTTTATTAGCAATCGTTTCAAAATGTTTAATTAACCCTCGTTGATTCGTTTTATTATAGTAAGGGGTGATTAACATAACTGCATCAGCGCCAAGCGCTTTAGCACGTAACGAGGCTTGGATGGATTTTTCAGTATTATTTGTACCAGTTCCCGCAATAATAGCAACTTGGTGATTAACTTGTTTAATGACAGCTTCGAGTACCGAATCTTTTTCATCTTCCGTCAAAGTAGGGCTTTCTGCCGTAGTCCCATTAACGATAATAGCTTGCACATTATTTTTTAATAAAAAGTCTACATGTTTTTCTAATGCATTATAATCAACTTCATTATTGGTAAATGGAGTAGCTAATGCTACACCTACGCCTTCAAAAATATGCGTCATATTATCTAGCTCCTTTTAAATTAATAACTTGCTCCAATACTTGAACTGCATTTAATGCCGCACCTTTAAGTAAGTTGTCAGATGTACACCACACATGGAATGTATTATCTAAAGAATCATCACGACGGATTCTACCCACGAAGACTTCATCTTTTCCAGTTGAATTAATCGCTTGAGGGTATTCATTGTTATCAGGATTATCTACTAGAACTACTCGTTTGTCATTTTCAAATAAATTTTTAATGTCTTGAACAGTTGCTTCCTTGTCGAGCGTCACGTCAATTTCAACACTATGGCTATCTTGAACTGGCACACGAGCACATGTTGCTGTTACTCGTAAATCTGGTTCATGCAAAATTTTACGTGTTTCATCAATCATTTTTTGTTCTTCTTTGGTATAACCATCCTCTAAGAACACATCAATATGTGGTAAGACATTGTTGTAAATAGGGTGAGGATAGGCTTCAGGTGCTTTACCATTTGCACCTTCGATTAAATCTCTTTTACCTTTAATACCTGAACCAGAAACTGCTTGATATGTTGTATAAGCAACACGTTTCAAGCCATATTTATCTTGTAATACTTTTAATGGTACTACCGATTGAATTGTTGAACAGTTAGGGTTAGCAATAATGCCACGTTTAAATTGAGGCTGATTGACTTCAGGAACAATTAAGTCAATATCTTCAGTCATTCGCCATTGGCTAGAGTTATCAATCACGATTGCTCCTGCTTGTTCAAAAATAGGGGCGAATTGTGCGCTTGTTCCGCCACCAGCACTCATTAAAACATAATCATATTTTTCACTTGCCGCTTGTTCGGTAAGTTCTTGAACAATATAAGTTTGCCCTTGAAATTTAATTTCTTTTCCTGCAGATTTTGCAGATGAAAATAATACTAATTCATCAAATTTAATATGTTTGCGATCGATAGTTTCTAACATTTTTGTTCCAACTAATCCTGTTGCACCAACTACTGCTATTCTTCTCATGAAAAGTCACTCCATTATTCTTTTTGAATTTTCGAAAAATTGATTATAAATATTATGTGGAGACATGCGATATAAAAAAAGTAAGTTCGAAATGCACGAACTTACTCATAATATATATAAGTGATGCACTCCATTATCAAATAATAATGACAAACTCTTAGCTCTTAACTATAAAGTCCAATAAATTATAACTGCGTTTATAATTTACTTCGGCATCGCACCCTTTCAATATTAGCTGTTGCAGACAGTTAACCTAATATATACTGATGATTGATGCGCCTCATCGATTTTTATTTAATTGTTATGAGTTACATTATACATAAGCCAAATATTTATGTAAACAGATAATTGTGATTTTTTGGAAAAGACTGAAAAATTAATGTGTATTATTAAAATAGCAAAATTTATTAGTATGAATAGAAAAATAGCTTGTTCCCTCAAATGTCGTCTAAAAGGGGACAAGCTAAGTTTATTTTAAAATACTATTTTTGTAATATACCAATTTCTTGAAGATATTCTTCATAAGGCACTTCTTTAGAAAGGTCACCAGGTTGATTTAAATCAATTACACGATTTGAAATTGTGTTAATAAATTCAAAGTCATATGAAGTAAAGATGATTGAGCCTTTAAATGATTTCAAACCATCGTTAACAGCGGTTATACTTTCCAAGTCAAGGTGGTTCGTAGGTTCATCAAGTAATAATACATTGGCACTAGAAAGCATCATTTTACTTAACATACAACGTACTTTCTCACCACCAGAAAGAACACTCGCTTTTTTCTTAACTTCTTCACCACTAAACAACATACGACCTAAGAAACCACGTAAGAATGTTTCAGTTTGTTCATCTTCAGGCGCATATTGACGTAACCAATCAACTAAGTTCATGTCTACACCCTCAAAGAATTCTGAATTATCTTTAGGGAAATAGCTTAATGAAGTTGTTACACCCCATTTAAATGAACCTTCATCTGGTTCCATTTCTCCGGCAAGTATTTTTAATAATGTTGTTTTAGCAATCTCACTATCTCCAATTAAGATAGCTTTATCATTTGGATTCATAGTAAATGAAATATTATCTAATACTTTTTCACCATCAATTGTTTTTGAAAGACCTTCAACAGTTAATAAATCATTACCGATTTCACGTTCTGGAGTGAATTTAACGTAAGGATAACGTCTAGAAGATGGTTGGATATCATCTAATTCAATTTTTTCTAATTGTTTTTTACGACTAGTCGCTTGTTTTGATTTAGAAGCGTTAGCAGAGAATCGAGCGATAAAGTCTTGTAATTCTTTCATTTTTTCTTCTTTTTTCTTATTTTGTTCTTGAGCCATCTTTTGCGCTAATTGACTTGATTGATACCAGAAATCATAGTTACCGACGTATAACTTGATCTTCCCAAAATCTAAATCTGCAATGTGCGTACACACATTATTTAAGAAGTGACGGTCATGGGATACCACAATTACTGTATTATCAAAATGAATTAAGAAGTCTTCTAACCAGTTAATGGCAGGAATATCTAAACCATTGGTAGGCTCATCAAGTAATAATACATCTGGCTCACCAAATAAGCTTTGAGCTAATAACACTTTCACTTTTTGGTTGTTCTCTAATTCTGACATTTGCTTATCTTGTAAGTCAGCAGATATGCCTAAACCAGAAAGTAGGGAACCCGCATCCGCTTCAGCATTCCAACCATTCATTTCAGCAAATTCGCCTTCTAATTCAGCAGCACGAATACCGTCTTCATCACTAAAATCGGGTTTCATATAAATTTCATCTTTTTCTTTCATTACTTCGTATAAACGTTCATGACCTTTAATAACTACATCTAAAACACGCTCATCTTCATACGCGAAGTGATCCTGTTTTAAAACTGCTAAACGCTCATCTTTACCCATTGAGACATGGCCAGTTTGAGAATCTAATTCTCCAGATAATATTTTTAAAAATGTAGATTTACCAGCACCATTCGCCCCAATAAGTCCATAACAATTGCCTTCTGTAAATTTAATATTTACATCTTCAAATAGTTTACGATCGCCGAAACGTAAACTTACATCAGTTACTTGTAACATGCATTTACTCCTTTATTAATCGTTTATCTAACGGAAAAATTATATCATATTCTCTTTTGAGTTTCGACCTAATCTAAAACCGAAAGAGTGAAATGCTAGTTTTTATTAAGCATGTTATAATGGGTAAGAATACAAACCCTTGAAGGAGAATATTATGGCATTAGATAAAGATATCGTTGGTTCAATAGAGTTCTTAGAAGTAACCGGCTTAGAAGGTTCTACTTACCTTTTAAAAGGGCCTAACAATGAACAAGTAAAATTAAATCAATCTGAAATCAATGATGAAGATGAATTAGAAGTAGGAGAAGAATATAGTTTTTTTATTTATCCTAACCGTTCAGGTGAGTTATTTGCTACTCAAAACATGCCTGACATTACTAAAGACAAATATGATTTTGCAAAAGTACTAAAAACAGATCGTGACGGCGCTCGTGTTGACGTAGGGTTACCTAGAGAGGTATTGATTCCTTGGGAAGACTTACCTAAAGTTAAATCATTATGGCCTCAAGTAGGCGATTATGTATTAGTAACTATGAGAATTGATAGAGAAAATCAAATGTTCGCACGTTTAGCAAGTGAAACTATCGTTGAAAGTATGTTTACTCCAGTGCTTGACGATAGCCAACAAAATAAATTAATTAAAGCGCGTCCTTATCGCTTATTACGTGTAGGAAGTTTCTTATTATCAGAAGATGGTTATAAAATCTTTGTACATGAATCAGAGCGTAAATACGAACCTCGCTTAGGTGAGGAAGTAGAAGTAAGAATTATCGGTCACAATGAGAAAGGTGAACTAAATGGTTCATTTTTACCTTTAGCACATGAACGATTATATGAAGATGGACAAATTATTTTCGATTTATTAGTTGAATACGAAGGAGAGCTTCCATTCTGGGATAAATCTAGTCCAGAAGCAATTAAAGAGGTCTTTAATATGAGTAAAGGTTCATTTAAACGAGCTATTGGCCATCTTTATAAACAAAAAATAATCAACATTGAAACCGGTAAAATTTCACTAACTAAAAAAGGTTGGAGTCATGCAGATCAATAATTAATAGAGACGTTTTTCTTCTATTATTAAGTTCCAAAGTTCTCATTAAATATCAACAATTTACTATTAATAAAAACATTCATTGTTTAAGTTATAGCTTAAGCAGTGAATGTTTTTTTATATAAAGTTTTTTTATCTAACATATTGAATTTTTTAGCATCTTAACAAAACCTTTACATTTAATCTATTTTATATTAACAAAAGGTATGTAATATAGGCATTGTAAGAAATATATATAACAATTTGGGTTATTTATATTAGGAGGATGTTTCAATGAAAAAATGGCAATTAGTCGGTACAACTGTTTTAGGCGCTTCAGTATTATTAGGCGCATGTGGCGGTGGCGATAGTAGTGGTAGCGGTTCAGGAGATGGAAAAGACCTTAAAGGCGAAGCAAAAGGTGAAGGTTCATCTACAGTAGCTCCAATCGTTGAAAAATTAAATGAAAAATGGGCAAAAGACCATCCAAACGCAACTATCTCTTCTGGTCAAGCAGGTACTGGTGCTGGCTTTGAAAAATTCATCGCCGGTGAAACTGATTTCTCACAAGCTTCTAGACCTATTAAAGATGAAGAAAAACAAAAATTAGAAGACAAAGGCATTAAATATAAAGAATTCAAAATTGCACAAGACGGTGTAACAATTACGGTTAATAAAGATAATGATTTTGTAAAAGAATTATCTAAAGACCAATTGAAAAAAATCTACACTGGTGAAGCTAAAACTTGGAAAGATGTAAATTCAAGTTGGCCAGATAAAGAAATTAAAGCCTTTTCTCCAAACTCAAGTCACGGTACTTATGACTTCTTTGAAGAAGAAGTAATGGATAAAGAAGATATCAAAGCAGAGAAAAACGGTGACACTAACGTAATCGTTCAATCAGTTGAAAAGAACAAACAAGGTATTGGTTACTTCGGTTATAACTTCTATGAACAAAATAAAGATAAATTAAAAGAAGTTAAAATCAAAGATGACAAAGGTAAAGCAACTGAACCAACTAAGAAAACAATCAAAGAAGGCTCTTATGCTTTAAGTAGACCATTATTCTTATATGTTAAAGAAAAATCATTAAAAGAAAATGATGTAATGAGAGAATTCATTAAATTCACTTTAGAAGATAAAGGTAAAGCTGCTGAAGATGCTGGTTATGTAGCTTCTCCAGAAAAAACTTACAAAGATGAATTAAAAGAACTAAAAAAATATGACAAAGATTCAGATAAATAATAATCAATTTTAATATCAAAGGGCTAGAAATTATTCGAGGGGGAGGACAAGGTGGCATTACCGCTACCTTGTTCTCGGTTATATGGGTGATTGTTAAAATGTTACAGATTAATTTGAACTCATTATTTACCTGATAATTTCTCGCTCTTTTTATACATTGGGAGAAAAAGAGAGGGTTATATATGGCATCAGAAACAAATGTTAGAGAATTGATAGCTAAGAATAACGCCAAAAAGGGCGGTTTTAGTGATAAAATTGTTCCCATTATCTTAGGAATTATAGCTGCTATCTCTATCTTAACTACAATTGGCATCTTATTTACGCTAGTAACTGAAACGATTACATTCTTCACACGAGTCTCATTAGCTGAATTCTTATTTACTAAAGATTGGAATCCAACAGGTTCTGATCCTAAATACGGTATTTGGGCATTAATTCTTGGAACATTGAAAATTACAGTTATCGCTACAATCGTAGCTGTCCCAATTGGTTTAGGCGCTGCAATTTACTTAAGTGAATATGCAAGTGATAAAGCGCGTCGTATTATTAAACCGATTCTTGAAATCTTAGCAGGTATTCCAACTATTGTTTTTGGTTTCTTTGCTTTAACTTTTGTAACACCAATTATTAGAACAATTATTCCTGGCCTTGATAGTTTTAACTCTATTAGTCCTGGGATAGTAGTAGGAATCATGATTGTTCCGGTTATCACAAGTATGAGTGAAGATGCTATGGCATCTGTCCCTTCAAAAATCCGTGAGGGTGCTTATGGACTTGGTTCTACTAGATTTGAAGTAGCTACAAAAGTTGTTCTACCAGCGGCTGCTTCAGGAGTTGTTGCATCTATTGTATTAGGTATTTCTAGAGCTATTGGGGAAACAATGATTGTATCATTAGCAGCAGGTAGTTCACCAACATCTTCATTAAGTTTAACTAGTTCTATCCAAACAATGACTGGTTATATTGTAGAAGTTGCAACTGGGGACGCAACTTTTGGTTCAGATATGTACTACAGTATTTATGCTGTAGGATTTACACTATTTGTATTTACACTAATCATGAACTTAATCTCATATTGGATTTCTAAACGCTTCAGAGAGGAGTATTAATATGACGGCTACTACAGAGGCTAATTCTAAAATATTAGTAGATCAAAACAAAGTTGAAAAGAATATAACGAGTCGTAGTAAAAAAAATAAACTTAATAAATGGTTGTTTTTCGCTTGTATAGTAATCGCACTACTTGTACTTGTAGCTTTACTCGTTCAAACACTTGTCAAAGGGATTGGCTATTTGACACCTGACTTCTTTACTAGTTTCTCTTCATCTACACCATCACAAGCAGGTATTAAAGGTGCTTTAGCAGGAACTATCTGGTTAATGTTGAGTATCATTCCTATTTCAATCATTTTAGGTGTAGGAACAGCAATTTATTTAGAAGAGTATGCTAAAGATAATTTCTTTACTAGTTTCATGAAAGTTAGTATTTCTAACTTAGCAGGCGTACCTTCGATTGTATTCGGTTTATTAGGTTTAACTCTGTTCGTACGTGGCGGAGGTATTGAAGCATTATCATTAGGTAATAGTGTTATTGCAGCAGCATTAACCATGTCTTTACTTATACTACCAATTATAATTGTTTCAAGTCAGGAAGCTATTCGTGCAGTGCCTAACTCAGTACGTGAAGCTTCATATGGTTTAGGTGCTAATAAATGGCAAACAATAAGACGTGTCGTTTTGCCAGCATCATTACCTGGTATTTTAACAGGTTTCATCTTATCTCTATCTCGTGCATTAGGTGAAACAGCACCTTTAATTTTAATTGGTATTCCAACTATCTTATTAGCAACACCAACAAGTATTATGTCAATGTTTACAGCTTTACCAACTCAAATTTATACATGGGCTAAAATGCCACAAGCTGAATTCCAAAACGTTGCTTCAGGAGCAATTATCGTATTACTTGTTATCTTATTATTAATGAACGGCGTAGCGATATTCTTACGTAATAAGTTCTCTAGAAAATATTAATACTAACACTACTACACATAGCTTAAATTAGGGAATAGAGAAGGTAATGTTAATGAAACTTCCTTCTCTCAGATATAAAAGGAGTTTTAATAATGACAAATACAAACTTAAAAGAGAAAAAACAAGAAGTAGCAAAACACACGGATCGTTCACAAGAACCTGTTTCAACAGTAGTTTCTTCAAATGAGCATCAACACATTCAACATAATGATAGCGATAAAAAGGTCGTTTATTCTACTCAAAATTTAGATTTATGGTATGGAGATACACATGCACTCCAAAATATCAATTTAGATATTTTGGAAAATAATGTTACTGCTATTATCGGACCTTCTGGTTGTGGTAAATCAACATACATTAAAGCATTAAACCGTATGGTAGAATTAGTTCCTTCAGTGAAAACTGCTGGTAAAATTTTATACCGTGATCAAAATATTTTTGATGACAATTATTCAAAAGAAAAATTAAGAACTAATGTAGGAATGGTCTTCCAACAACCTAATCCATTCCCTAAATCAATTTATGATAATATTACTTACGGACCTAAAACACACGGTATTAAAGACAAAAAATTACTTGATGAAATTGTTGAAAAATCATTACGTGGCGCTGCAATATGGGATGAACTGAAAGATAGATTACACACAAATGCTTATGGCTTATCTGGTGGACAACAACAACGTGTTTGTATTGCTAGATGTTTAGCAATCGAACCAGACGTTATTTTAATGGACGAGCCTACATCAGCATTAGACCCAATTTCTACTTTAAGAGTAGAAGAATTAGTTCAAGAATTAAAAGAACGTTATTCTATTATTATTGTTACACACAACATGCAACAAGCTGCACGTGTATCTGATAAAACTGCATTTTTCCTTAATGGTTATGTTAACGAATACGACGACACTGATAAGATTTTCTCTAATCCTTCTGACAAACAAACTGAAGACTATATATCAGGACGTTTTGGTTGATATTCGATGATGACCATTATTAGACAGAAATACGAAGGCCAACTTGGCGATTTAATTAAAGATATTCGTCGACTTGGCCTTCGTGTTTATTTTAATATCGAAAATGCATTAGTGTCGTTGAGTGAAAATGATAGAAAATTTGCTAGAGAAATTATTGAAAAAGATAAAATGATTAATAACTTAGATTATGAAATTAATGAAAAAGTAATTATGCTAATTACAAAACAGCAACCTATCGCTACAGATTTAAGAATGATGATGTCGGCATTAAAAATTTCAACTGATTTTGAACGTATGGGAGATAACGCGGCAAATATTGCTCATATTCGTTTACGTGTGAAGATTACAGATCATTATGTGTTAACACGTTTAAAAACAATGGGGAAATTAGCTATGCTGATGTTACAAGATTTAGATAATGCTTTTAAGAATGAAGATATCACTTTAATTAAAGAAATCATTGAACGTGATCATGATATTGATGATTTATATGTGAATATTGTTAATACGACGTATCTTATCGATAATGATCCGTTTGTAGCTGCACAAGCACATTTGGCAGCACGTAACCTTGAGCGCGTAGGGGATCATGTAAGTAATATTGCCGAAAGTGTTTATTATTACTTTACTGGAGAATACTACGAATAAATTTTCTTCATAATAACCCAAATAAATAAAAAGCGAAGGGAGTGGGACGACGAAATCTAATGTAATTTCAAAGATTTCGTCGTCCCACCCCGGCAAGGTTGACTAGGAATGAAGAAAGTGAGGCTCGAACGCATCTTCATTTCAGACAACTACTGCCATAACTAAAGGCTGAACCATTTTTTTATTAATGGCTCAGCCTCTTTTATACGTTAATTTTGTTGTTCTATTTGGTCTGTTAATGTTTCGACCTCATCAACTAATTCTGATATATACTTAATTGTTGCTTTTAAAGGAGCATCGGTAGTAATATCTACGCCAGCAATTTTAGCTAGTTCGACTGGAGTTTTACTACCACCAGCTTTAAGTGTATTTAACCAAGCATCTACTGCAGGTTGGCCTTCTTGTTTAATTTTTTGAGAAACAACTGTACCAATCGTTAACCCTGCAGAATAAGTATATGAATATAATCCCATGTAATAGTGTGGTTGGCGCATCCATGTTAATTCGGCACTATTCGTTAATTCAACTGCGTCGCCAAAGAATTGTTCATAAACGTCTCGCATAATAGAATTAAGCACTGGAGCTGTTAACGATTCGCCATTGTCGACTTTATGATAAACTTCACGTTGATATGCTGCTTCGAGTAGGTGAGTTACCATATTATGATAATACGTACGTGATAATATTGAACCAATAACCCAACGTTTAAATTTAGGGTCTTCACTATTACTAAATAAATAATTGGCCATTAACATTTCATTCATTGTTGAAGGTGCTTCAACAAAATACATAGACGCCTCAGAATCTAATAGTTTTTGATGTTGTTGCGCAAGCGTAAAATGTCCTGCATGGCCTAACTCATGTGCTAACACAAACGTTTCTTCCATTTTACCAGTCCATGAAATAAAAACATATGAGTGGGTGAAATAAGGACTTGCGCAATAAGCACCAGTATCTTTTCCTTTGTTTTGAGCAAAATCAATCCAACGATGATTATACGCTTTATCAATCATTTGTGCATAATCATCGCCAAGTACATCTAATGCACCGTGAATATATTTTTTAGAATCTTCTACTGAAATTTCAGGTTCATAACTAGGATCTACCGAAATCTTTAAGTCTTCAAAACGCATTTTATCGAGCCCGTGAATTCGTTGTAATAACTTCGCATATTTCTGCATTACAGGAGCTAAATCACTCATGATTACATCAATTTGACGATTATACATTTCACGAGTCACTTCATGATCTTGTAATAAGTAGTCAATAACTGAATCATAACCTCTGAGGTCAGCTTCGATTTTTTCTTGTTGCACATGCTGATTATAAGTTGCAGCAGTCGTATGTTGGTATTTACGCAATGCATTATTAAAACTTTCAAAACTTTTTCTTCGGAATTCAGGATCTGGATTATCTTCATATTCATTTTCAAACGTAGCGTAATCCATTGGATAATTAATATGATTATGTTCGAATGATTCAAATGCAATATCTAACATTTTAGTAGTTCCATATAGTTCGTACGCACTCTGGAAAGTAGGCGACAGACTTGCTAACACTTCTTCAACTTCTGGTGATAATTGATATGGCTTTCTTTTAATTAACTTTTCAAGATAGTGAGGAACTTCTGAATGAGCCATGATACTTTCAATCTCGCTACTTGGTAATAATAAAATTTCAGATTCTACGAAGGATAATTGACTTGTTATTTTACCGTAACTAGTAGATAATTTAGCACTTAGTGTTTGAGCATCCTCACTTGAAGCATCTACACTTAATCTTAGTTCAGCATAGTTGCCTAAACGGTCTAACTGTATAAGTATTTCTTCAAATTCAACTAATGCTTTTTCAACTATATTTGCTTCTATTTTATCTTTATATTTTTGATTAAATGCTTTAGAAGCATCTAATACCTCTTTTAAAGTAGTATAAAACTGTTCATCACTTTCAAATAAGTCTTTTAAATCCCATGTTTCTTGCGTCGGAATATCTTTTCTGGATGGTAATCCTGTTGACATATATATCACTCCCTAAACTAAGTCTTACGCATATTATACACAATATATTTTTCAAACTCATTATTAAGCCTTTAGCCGGAGTTAGCGATTCATAGAAAAGTGTATAATTTATTTAAATAATATTGTATCATGAGTAAATAATTCATTTTATATGTTAGGAGAGTACTATGACTATATTTGATATGCCAAATTACCTTTGGGTTACTATAATAGCAATGATTATTTTAACTGTTTTTTGTGCACTTGTTTTGAAAAAATGGTTTGCAGCTGCAGTCATCACTTTTGTTGTGTTAGCTGTTTTAGCATTCTTTATACCAAATTTTTATGATATTTCATTCCAACCATTATTAGGTTATGCAGCATTTTTAGCAATCATTAGTTTAATCATTAGTTTCTTATTATGGTACTTTACAAAAAATTGGCGTCGTGAACGTAAAAAGAAACAATTAGAAAAAGAAATTCAGAAATATGAGCACGATGAACCTCAATATCGTCGACGTGATAGAAGATAAAATAAATAAAGCGAGTAGGCCACATTTGTGACTTGCTCGCTTTATTTATTTAGTAAAAGTGGAAGTGAAATACTTACTTTTTAAATGCCTTTTCAATTTTATCTAATTGTTCAATAGTAGTATTGATACCGCCCTCACTGAAATACCACGCATTTGTTTCGAATTGATAAATTTGATCATTTTTTACTGCTTTCATATTTTTAATTACATCATTGTCCAACACAGATGGTAATGTTTTGTCATCGCCATTTTTCGTACGATCTATAACCATTAATTTATCAGGATTAACTTTATTTAAATATTCATACGTAACTGTATTACCCGCTGAATTCTCTTTCATATTTTTATCAGCGTGTTGAATGCCTAAATCTTTATTTAAGAAACCACCGAATCGACCTGTAGAACCAAAGGCTTTAATTCCTTTATCATCTACATTTAAAAATAGAACCGTATCATTATTTATTACTTCTTTAGTTTTATTTACCTTATCACTTAATTGATTATTAAGCTCCTTAGCTTTATTTTCTTTTTTGAAAATCTTTCCTAACAACGTAGTATGATCTTTAATAGAATGAATATAGTTATTATTATTAGGACTAACAAATAATATTTTAGCATTTGGCGCTGCTTTCTTCATTTCATCAAGTGTTTTAGTATGTGCTTGTCTAAAAGAAGCAAAGATTACGTCAGGTTTAGATTTAGCTAAAGTGTCATAATTAGGTCTTCCAGGATTACCTAAATTGGGATACTTGCTATCTTTAAATTCAGAAAGGGAAGAGGGTAGAAATGATGCCCCTTTACCTTTAGCAATAGATACTACTTTGTCCTGTAGACCCATTTGTTGCATGATATCTAAGGCACCGTAGTCTAGTACAGCTACGCGGTCAGGATCAACTGGGACTTTAACTTTTTGAGTCTTACTTTCGCCACTACTATGCGTGTGTTTCTGATCTTTAAACTCATAAGTGTTCTCAACTGTAATGGTTTCCTTGTTAGAAGAAGACGTTGAATTGGATTTATTACTACACGCTATAAGTAATAATAGTGTAGTAATTAATAATATACTTAATTTAAATGTATTTTTCATAATGTAACCTCCTAGGCAACATTATAACATTATAATTGCAAATGATAATCTTTTTCAATAAAACTTATTAAAAATTTAATATTTACGAGTCCTTATATCTACTAATTAAAACGTCTAATGCTTTACTTACTGAGTTAACATTTGCCTCGACGATAGTAAATGAATTTTCATTTTCAAATAAAGAAGCACTTGTCTTACCGTCATTAATAAAATAAGCAGCTTGCGCATGATTTAGCATTTTAATATCATTATGATCATTTCCAAAAGCAATATATATTGGATTTGTGCCAAGTATATGAGCAATTGCAAAATATTTATTAATAGATTTAGCAGTGATATCAATATTCAATTCATTTGAATGATTAATTAGTTCTAGTTGTTTACCATTTGTAGCTAGATATGTAGCAATATCTTTAAAATTGTCTTGGCTAATATTTAATAATATAGTCTTAATAGGCGATTGAATATCATTTATTGAAAGCTTTTGAGCAAGACGATGAGGGTCTAAACGCTGATAAATAGTGTGAGTTGTAGCTACTTCAGCAGCATAGTTCCAATCATCATCGATAATATAATTTAAATTGTATTTTTCTATAATTTCCTTAATAAGCGCAAAATCTTCATTTATAATAGTTGCTAGTGTTTGAATATGATTATTTTCAGAAATAATCGAGCCATTGCCACCAATTAAAGTAAATTCATGAAATTGTGTGGGAAGTACGGGTAATAAGTCGCGAATTGGTCTTGCTGATGCAAAAATAATCCTATGACCCATGTTATGTAAACTAGAAAGTCGCTCTATAATTCTTTTATCTATATGACGGCCATCAAAACAAATCGTACCATCAATATCGAGGATGATGTTCATATATAAACTCCTTATATTACATATATACGTATATATGTATGTTATATAGAGAATTTTATCATAACATTGTAGTAATAAGTGTGTGAACGTAAACATAATACCGAAACAATTAAGTAGTTATTTAAACAATAAATTCTTATATTAATAAGAAAAGGAGTGGTCCCCTAAAGCTAGATACATAACTTCCTATAATATATATTATGTAAACTAAAATATTAAAAAATATCTATACTACTTTTTTTAACGCTGTCACGCCGGTTTCTGAGCATTTAAACTTCTTAAGCCGTGTAATTCATCTATAAAATTTTAATCTCTAATTTTATTACTATTGTAATAAAGAATTTTCTAGCTAATTTGTATTATACGCGTGTAGACGTTAAGTATGTACGTATGTTGGTCGTGAGTATGAGTTTTAAACTTTCAATACTTACTAATGACTAGTAATTTAATATCTAATTTAACGTACAAGACTAAGACATTAATAATTTACACTTTAAAGAATTAACAAGCTATGATCCAAAAAGCTTAAAGGTTTATAATCCTATTCAGTGTAATTATTAAATTTGCTAAAAACTACTTGTTACATTAGCATCTGTAACATCTGTTCAAATCGAAATTATTTCGATATAAAATCCTATCACTTTATTTCAGCTAAAATAACAATTTAGCAATAGTTTTATTTAACAAATAATTTAAATTTTTCTAAATAAAATAATTTGTCAATATTATTGATAAAAATTGCAAATGTGCTATTATAAAATTGTAGGAAACAACATGCTATAACACCTTAGATTTTTGCCTACAACAAACCGTAACTTGTTTCTAGCACTTGTTACGATAAAAACGAGGTAATAAAATCTTCGAAGTATCTTAGATTTTTATTACCTCGTTTTGGCAAGGTTATCGAGATATACGGAATGTATAATTTTAACGTTCTCCCTTTCTCCCTCAACCTTTGCTAGAAGTTTAGAGGCTAAGACATTTTTATCCAAATGTCCTAGCCTCTTCTTAAAAGTTATTTTTTTATTTTCTTACGAATGCTGTTTAAAGTTGTGAATAACCAGTATTTCACTTTATTAATTGGTTTATAAAAATCTCCAATCAATTCTTCAATATAAACATTAAATCCTCGTTTAAAGCGATAAACACCATAATCCTCACTATTTTCAGTAAAATCACCAGATAAACCATAGAAATTATAGCGATCATAACCATGTTCAAAGCAATAGTTCATCATATGCCAATGCATCATGTACGGTCCCATATAGTTGTTGTATTTCTCTGATGATCCTCCAGAAAAGTAATTCACTTCATAAGAATTCGCAAAGAAAATACCTGAAGCAAGATTTAAAATCTGACCATCTGTTTGACGTAATTCACTCGCATTTAAAAGTTCTTTTTTATCATGTTCAATTTGGCTATCTAAATCGGCAATTTTTCTTAATTGCTTATCATTTTTGTTCTCTTTTGCCATCATTTGGTCACGACGATTTTCTTTATCATTTAAAGCGTCTTGTAGTGATTTTATGTATTCGTCTAAATCGATATAAGCTAGCGGAACAAGAACTTTATCACCATAGGTATCAAAGAAATTGTAGAAATATTCATCAGTTTTTGATACAAAACCAGTACGCGCTTCTGTTTCACGATATAAATCTAAGAATAGATGGAATTCATCTCTTCCAAGGAATCTAACTTTAACCCCGTAGTTTATCGCTTTATTTATATTACGTTTACGTTGGCTATCAAATTGTTTTCTTAATGATGCAGGCGTTTCACCTTTTAAGTAACTAACACCCATCCATCTCGCCTGACTTGAAGTGTCATATTGAGTTGTAAAACCATGATGGTTATAACCATGTGATTTAAATAAATTAACAATCGCATCGTTTTTTTCACGACCTTCAACAGGTTTTACATCTTTATCATAGATTTGGTAAATCCAGTAAGGATCAAGTTTAACATATAAACATTGATGTTGATGTAAATACTTTTCTAATTCACGTAAATAGAAATCTGCAAGACCTAAGTCAGAGTAATCCATGACTGGCCCACGATTTGAATAATATACATAACTTCCCATTGTAGGTATTTTAGAAAAAAGACTAGCAGCAATAACTTTATTACTCTCATCTTTGACTCCTAACAATACTACTTGAAACCCATCATTTTCACGGGTTTGTATATTTTCTTTAGTTTGAAAATAATGGCTTTCCAATGATGGATTTTGTACAAAGTTTTCATACTCTTTTACTGTTAACTCTGTAAATTTCATATTAGTCTAATCCCCTCTTAATTAAATCTATTTTTTAACCCTTTGAGTGTTTTATAAACTGAATACATTGGCTTGTTAATCGGTTTCACAAAATCACCGACATATTCAATTACATCTGCGTTAAAGCCTTTTTTGAACTTTACAACTCCTGCGTCTTCAGCATCTTCACTGAAATGACCACTTATTCCATAGAAATTATATCTATCAATGCCATGCTCTAATGCATAGTTTATCATTGTCCATTGGACCGCATAGCTACCAGCAAAATGTCGATATTTATTAGAGGTTCCGCCAGCATAGTAAACCACTTCGAATGGGTTAATAAAGAAGAAACCAGCTGAAATTGGTAATTCATTACCATGTTCATTTTGTAATTCTGTTGCTTCATCAAGTTTTTGTTGATTAGCCTCTAATTGTTGTTCTAGATTAACCTGTTTATTTTGCGCCTTTTTATTTTCAGGACGTTTTTCTAAATCTTTGATAGCTTTATTTAAATCCTTATTCAAGGTATTTCTTTCATTTTGAAGTTCTTCAATGTATTCATCAAATTTAATATATGCTAATGGAACTAATACTCTATCTTTAAAATGTTTAAATCGAGTGTAATAGAAACTGTCCCCTCTATCTTTAAAATCTTTAGTTTCAGTAGTATCTTCCATAAATGATCTAAAGATTGGTAATTCTTTCTCAGTTAAAAATTTAACTTTAACACCATTTTTTTGAACTTTCTTAGTATTACGTTTTCGTAAACTGTCCATATTGTTTAAAATATCTTTAGCTGTTTTATCTTTTAAATCAAGCACAGAGTGGAATCTAATTTGTAGAAGAGAATCAAAACCTGTTGTAAATCCTTGGTGTTCAAATCCTAACTCTTTCATCTTATCAAATATCCAATCATTGCCTGCATTATCTGTAATTTCACCATCGTGATTACGATATTGATAAGGTAAATAAGGATCTACATTTACATACAAGCAATTATGTTGTTTTAAATATTTAGTTAATTCATTAAAGAAAAAGTGAACAAGTTCTTTATTTTCATAATCAATCACAGGCCCACGGTTTGAATAAAAATATTTAAAGAATTTCATTACAGGCACTGCTGTTAACATACACGCTGCAAGAACTTCATTATCTTTATTCTTAATACCAACTAGGTGAGTTTCTGTCTTTTCAGCAACCTTTACTTCATAATTTTCTACCGTTTGTGTAAAATGACTGTACGGCATTTTATCTGTAAAATCACCGAATTCAGTCGCTGTTAAATTTGTAAACTTCATTTTTTTATAACTCCCATTTTAAAGAATCTTTCTCTCTTGATGTTCACTATTTGCATTATAGTTTTAATAATTATTATATGTATCATTAATAAAAATTTTTATCTTTCTAATCTCATTAATTATACAATAGTTGACTATAAAACTGAAATAGAAACCATTTCTATAAGCGAATTATTAAACTACATGCTAATTAATAGGAAATGAAACAGAATTCTAATGTAATGTCGACGTTCTCATAGTCTCGCCCCACAAAGTTGCTTAAAGATGAAGAGATTAGGACAAAATTTTTAGAATTTGGCCAAAACTTAACGATAAGTCAAATTGTTTTTCAGATTTTATCAGACTGTGGTGACATCTTCCGAGACTCTTACTTTCGTGACCTCGTTTATACGGTTTCAACGAGAACGACGTTTAATGTCTTTAATCTTCGTTTCAAACGACTACTAACAAAATTAAAAGCTGATCCATTTTTTTTATTAATGTCTCAGCTTCTTATATAGTTATTATCTTGTCATTCATTCTAAATCATTTTGTTTTATTTTTCCAACCATTATAATGAGCATTCTTGTGAAATATAGATTATGAACTTCTCGCATTATAATTTAATACGTCACAATCTATAATATTATGGAAGTTTGTTGTTGTTTTAAATCACTTATTTATATAAATCAAGTGTGTGTCTAATCTCATTTAGATATGTTTCAAATTCTATTTTATTTCCTTTATCTATACGGCGTACGATTTCACTTCCAATTACAATGCCATCCGCTACAGTAGCTATACTACGTACATGTTCAGGTGTTCGAATGCCGAAGCCAGCTACTACTGGAATAGAAGTGTATTCTTTTATCTTATGCAACTTTTCTTTTAGTTCAGGGTGAAACGTACCGTTTTCTCCAGTTGTTGCATTCATAGTTACGGTGTAAACAAACCCTTCAGCACTTTTAGCAATCGTTTTGATTCTATCAGGTGAGGCAGTCATTGCTATAAGCGAGATAATCTTTACAGAGAATTTAGACACTTTAGCTTTTAATTGCTCTGTTAATTCAAATGGTAAATCTGGAATAATTACTCCATAAACATTTACATTTTGACATCTTTGAAAGAATGCTTCATCGCCATAAGACAATATAATATTATAGTAAGTCATTAAAACATATTTATTTTTAATTTCATCCTTGTGCTTTTCTAATTCATCAAAAATGTAATCAATTGTTACACCTTCTTCAATTGCCTTATTACCTGCTTTCATAATTGCTGGTCCATCTGCTACTGGATCTGAAAAAGGAACCCCGATCTCTATAATATCCGCACCGTGTTTATCTAGTAATTTAACGTTTTCGATAAAATCTTTCGTTCCCATTAAATATGGTATAAATAATTTAGTCATGTGACTCACCTCTTTCTTCAATATATTGACGAATTGTCTCCATATCTTTGTCTCCCCGACCTGAAACAGTCACCACTATGATTTGGTTCTTATCCATCGTTGGTGCTAACTTTTCAACGTAACTAAGCGCATGTGCACTTTCAATTGCTGGAATAATACCTTCACATTGACTGAAGCGGATAAGTTCTTCCATAGCCTCTTCATCGCTAGCATTTTCATATTGAACTCTTCCTATATCGTGATAATATGAATGTTCTGGCCCTATGCCCGGGTAATCTAAACCTGCTGAGATAGAATGTGCTAATTCAATTTGACCATAATCATCTTGGATAAGGTACATCTTAGAACCATGGAGTACACCTGGGCGCCCTTTTCCAATAGCCAAAGCGTGTTTGTCTGTATTCACACCTTTGCCAGCTGCTTCAATACCATAAAGTTTTACATCATCTAGAATAAATGGATAGAACGTGCCAATTGAATTTGAGCCACCACCTACACAAGCAACGACTGCATCTGGTAAACGCCCTTCTTTATCAAATATTTGAGTTTTAATCTCTTGTCCAATTACACTTTGGAAATCTCTAACCATAGTTGGAAATGGGTCCGGTCCTAAAGCAGATCCTAATAAATAATGTGTATCGTCTACATGACTCACCCAATACTGTAGTGCTTTATTTACCGCATCCGATAATGTGCCCTGTCCGTCATCTACTGCTTCCACTTTCGCGCCGAGCAATTCCATTCTAAATACATTAAGTTGTTGACGTTTAATGTCTTCTCTTCCCATAAATACTATGAGTTCCATATCGAAGAGTGCTGCAACGGTTGCGCTCGCTACTCCGTGTTGTCCTGCACCAGTTTCAGCAACCAACTTATTTTTTCCCATACGTTTAGCAAGTAACGCTTGTCCTATCGCGTTATTAATCTTATGTGCCCCGGTATGATTTAAATCTTCTCTTTTTAGATATATTTTTGCTCCACCTAATTGTTCAGTGTAGGATTTAGCATATGTTAACGGCGTTTCTCTACCTACGTAGTCTTTTAAATAATACGCAATTTCTTTTTGAAATTCTTCGTCTTGCTTGGCTTTATGATAGGCTTGTTTTAATTCAATAATAGCTGGCATCAAGGTTTCGGGTACATATTGCCCCCCATATTCTCCGAAAAATCCTAATTCATCAGCTTCTGTTTGTATTTTTTTCATCTTTTAACGCTCCTTTAACTAATTTAATGATAGTAATCATTTTGTTTTTATCTTTATCTCCTGCTATTTCTATGCCGCTCGATATATCATATCCCGCATGTTTGAGACCCATTTTCTCTATTTGTATGATCTTATTAGCATTTATACCTCCAGCAATTAAATAAGGTACTTTAATATTAATATGATTTAATAAGCTCCAATCAAAAGACTCTCCAGTACCGCCATATTGAGTTGAAGGGGTATCAATAATAAATAAATCTACGACGTCTTTATATAATTCCATAGTTTCTTCAATTTTATTATTAGCTGGTAAGGCTTTAATTGTCTTAATATTCTTAAAATTTATTTTAATATTTTTTATAAATTTTGATGATTCTTTTCCATGAAATTGAATCGTATTAATTGTTGTATTTTCAACTAAATCTTTTACTTTTTGAAAAGTAGGATTCACTACTACCACGACTTTTTCAATATTATTAGCAATAAGAAGTGACATTCTGTTTATCTGATTGATATCAACATGTCTTTTGCTTTTAGGGTAATGTATAAAGCCGACCATATCTATATTGAGTGAATTGACTTTTTGAATATCTTCTTCCGTCTTGAATCCACAAAATTTTAATATCATATGTTCACCTTATGTAGCTTAAGGTTTGGCATAAATAATGATAAATCCTCACAATTCATCAGGGCACCACCAATTAATAAACCATCGATCCCAGAATTAACTATATTTTGAACATCATTAACTGAATTAACCCACTTTCAGAAATATAGTAATGACCAGGTTGTTTACATTGTAATATTTGATTCGTGTGTTCGACGTCAGTCACAAATGTTTTTAAATCTCTATTATTTATTCCAATAATTTTAGCATTTAAGCGATATGCTCTTTCTAGTTCTTCTTTATCATGTACTTCCACCAATACTTCTAACCCTTTAGAGGTCGCATAGTTATATAATTGTGCTAATTGCGTATCTGTTAAAATATTAACAATTAACAGTACAATAGATGCTCCAGCTTTTTTAGCAACATCTATTTGAAGCGGATCTACAATAAAATCTTTACATAATACTGGTAAAGTTGTTTTAAGAGAAAGTTTTTGCAACCTTTCAAAGCTTCCACCGAAATACTTTTCATCGGTTAGCACTGAAATAGCATTTGCGCCATAAAGTTCGTAATCTTGGACCTGTTGAACTAAATTACGTTCTTGAAAAGCTTTTACTGAAGGACTTTTAGATTTTATCTCTGCTATAATACTCAAATCATTGTTCTTTTCTAGCACTTTGGATAACAAAGATTTAATAGGCAAATTAATTTCGTTTAATGTTTTAAGCTTAGACGTATAATATCCTTCATTTAACAAATGTATTTTATAATTTACAATCTCATTTAGAATCGTCATATTAATTGCCCTCCATGACTAAACATTGTTTCATGGCACAACCACTATCAATTAAATCTCAGCCAATTTTATTCCTGCTTTAATCGTTTCTACTTTTCCAGATACATAAAGAGCTAATGCTGAATTTAAAACGACTACATCCCTTTTACATGTTTTATCGTATCCACTAAGAATGTTGAGTGTGATAGTTCTATTGTCTTTAGGTGTGCCGCCTTGCAGTTCATTATTATCAGCATATTTCAGACCATAATCTGTAGCATTTAAATAATAATGCTCGATTGTGCCATTTTCTGTTATTTCATAGATTTCGTTATCTCCAGAAAGCGATGCTTCATCCATACCGTTTGCGCCGTGTATAACTATAGCGCGTCGTCGACCTAAATCTCTTAAAGTCTCAGCCACCATTTTTAACTTAGTAGGATCGTAGACGCCCATCACTTGGTAAGATAATTTGAAAGGATTGATTAAAGGTCCTACTAAATTGAATATCGTTGGCATACTTATCGTCTTTCTCAGAGGTTGAATATATTTCATTATTGGATATGATTGTGTCGCGCTAATAAATGCTAAGCCTTTTTCTTGTACTTGAAAAGGCACTTCCGACACATTAGTCGTAGCAATATCTAACTCTTGAAGTAAATCTGTACTTCCAGAGTTTGAAGTTATACTTTTATTACCATGTTTAATCACCGGAATACCTGCACTTGCCACTACAAATGCTACGGTAGTAGAAATATTGAAGCTATTCGATTGATCTCCGCCTGTGCCACATACACATATACTGCCTTCGTATGTTGGTTGTTGTGGGTACATAATTCGTATTAAGCTATTCACTACATAAGTCAATTCTTGATGTTGAATGTCTTTCTTAGTGAATTGCAGTAAAGCTTCAACCTTTTTATCATTATCAATGGTTGGATTAATTAAATATTCAATAAATTGAGTGATTTCTTGTTGAGTTAACATATGAAATTTACTGAGTTGCGCTAAGTTTTCCATTTATGATGCCCCTTTCACTAACGATGTTGATGAAATTTTGAATGATTTGAGTGCCGAATTCTGTCGCGAATGATTCAGGATGGTATTGAATACCATAATGAAGCTTTTTAGTGTCTTCAAAAGATTGTAGCGCATCTTTACTTTCGCCAGTAACTGTTAAATTAGGTGGAAAAGTTTTGATATCACTAACAAGTGAATGGTAACGCATAATTTTAAATTCTTTAGGTAGACCTTGGTATAAACTTGTTTCATGGCTTACTTTCATAATATCTACTTTGCCATGCATAACCTTTTCTCCTTGAATAACCTTGCCTCCGTAATAACAAGTTAAAGCTTGCGCACCTAAACATACGCCTAAAATAGGCAATGTTTGATACGTTTCAATAATTTTCATTAAACAATCTGTATCTAATGGGTGTCCCGGCCCTGGTGAGATGATGACGCCGTCAACCTTAGACGTATAAGTCAATACATCTTCATCATCAGGATATTTAATAATGGTTTCTTCTATTTGATTGACGATATCTACTAAGTTATAGGTAAAAGAATCATAGTTATCTATCACTAATATCATGGTGTCACCTCTAATAAACTTTTAGCTTTTAATCTCGTTTCTTCTAATTCTTTTTCAGGGATGGAATCGTAAACTACTCCACACCCTGCTTCAACTTCTACAGTGGTATCATCGATAAGCATTGTTCTAATCGCTAAGGCGAAATCTAAATTTTGATTACAATTTATGTAGCCTATACCTCCACTATAGATTCCTCTTTTATAAGGATGAACTTCATATATACGTTCTATTGCTCTTAGTTTTGGAGCTCCAGATACCGTACCTGTTGGTAATAAATTAGCTATAATTGTCATAGGAGACAATTCCTTTTTAATTTTTCCTTTTACTTCACTTACAAGATGTATAACGTGTTCATATTTTTCTATTTCCATCAGTTTTGTTAATTGCGATGTACCAGTAACGCTCACTCTATGAATATCATTACGCCCTAAATCCACTAGCATGCTATGCTCACTTTTTTCTTTTTCATCTGCTAATAACTGTTGCGCATTTCGGTCATCCTCTTCAGGCGTTTGTCCTCTTCTTATCGTTCCAGCTATTGGGTTAGTGATAACTTCTCCGTTATGCACAGCAACGAAACTTTCAGGAGAACTACCAACAATCATGTCGTCATCCATGTTAATGTAGTACATATACGGACTAGGATTTTGTCGTTTTAAATTTTGATACAGTTGATAGCTTAATCGATATTTATCTTGTCCGAAGTGATGTTGATAACTGTAAATCCTTGAAGGTACGACTTGAAACATATCTCCTTCAGTAATTTTTTGCTTTAGGTATTTAACTATTTCTATAAACTTGCCGTTCGAAATATTAGGAACTATTTCAGATCGTTTAGGTGGCGAGATATAGTTTTCTTCATAAACTTTTATTTGAGACAATGCCTTAACATTCTTTTTCACTCTAGATTTTAGCTGTTTACTATTATCTTTTGAGAATTGATTAGTTGCTATTACATACAAATTTTCTTTGTAATGGTCAAAGACATACACATCTTCAATCATATAAAATCTTACGTCATAATTTTTGTTATTTTCATTTACTACTTTTTTCTTCAAAATTGGGAATTCATGTCTTACTAAATCAAAACTGCAACTACCGATAAATCCAGAAATAAAAGGCAATTGTTTTAATTTATCATCTGTAATTGTATGATTGAAGCGGTTAATATAGTCTTTCAAATAACTATATGGATCATCAATTATCACTGTAGTTGCATCACGAGTTATAATTTTTAATTCTTTGTCAGTCAGTGTTAATGTTCCATAATTATCAAATGCTACGATAGAATATCTGCCCTTCACTTGCTGTTGACTTGCACTTTCTAAAATAATTTTCTTTTCTTTTAAATCACCTAGAACTTCTGGGGTGATTTTTGCTTTTAAAACTTCATAATAAAATTCCATATTTAATCCTTTCTCCACAAAAAACGTCAACATCCTTGTCTGCAAGGACGCTGACGCGTGGTACCACCTTAATTAACTAAATATTTTAAATAATCAAAATATTTAAAGTTCACTCATTTTGTATTTAATTGTCTTCGTATAAACCCAATTTCATTATTAAAGGTGTCAGTTTACATCAACCATTAGCTTTCTTCTTACTACAAATTATATCGCCTACTAAATTAACAGAATTGTGTAATAATTCTTATATTTCAGTATAATACACACTTATAATTTATTTGTCAATACTCCTCTATAAATTGATTGGAGATAAACAATATGCGTACAGTAAATCTTGAGTTGCCTTTATTGATTCAATATGAGTACGTTCAAGTGCATGCGAAGATTCAATTCCTGCACCAAATAACCCGTGACGAATATCTGCTCCGGCTTTTAACGCAGCTGAAGCATCTGAGCTATAATAAGGATAAATATCAATCTTATAAGGAATATCATGAAGCCTACACAGATTAACTAAATGCGATTTTAGACCTTTATGATATGGTCCCGAGCCATCTTTAGCATAGATAGAAACAGTATATTCATCAGACGCTTGACCATCTCCTAGGGCGCCCATATCAAAAGCTATAAATTCTATGATATTCGGTGAAATAGACGCGTTGGCTCCATAGCCAATTTCTTCATTATTTGAGATATAAAATTGAGTTGTATGAGGTAACTTAATATTCTCCATTTTAAGCTTTTTAAGTAACTCCATTATCATTGCTACACTTGCTTTATCATCTAGGTGTCGAGATTTGATGAAACCTGAAGAAGTAATTTGAGTTCTAGGATCAAAACTTACAAAGTCCCCTACTTCTATCCCTAAATTTCTAGTTTCTAATGCAGACGTAGTCTTCTCATCTATACGAATTTCCATATGTTCTATGTCTCGTGGAATTTGATGATTATCTTTATAGACATGAACGCTAGTTTCGTGCAAACAAATTGTCCCAGTATACACTTCACCAGCTTCAGTTTGAATTTCACAATATTCACCTTCAATAGCATTATAAGTGAAACCGCCAATTAAGCTAATGGCTAAACGACCATCTTCCTTTACTTCTTTAACCATTGCTCCTAATGTATCTACATGTGCCGTAATACATCTTTGCATTTCATCATCTTCACCCTGAGCTGTAATAATCAATGCACCTTTGTTAGTGAGTTGAGTTGGATAGCCTAAATGTTCTATGTTCTTCTTAACATAGTTAATAGCATCTTTAGCATTTCCTGATGGACTATTAATCTCGGTTAGTTCTTGTATAGTTTGTAATATTGTTTCACTCATTCAAATTCCCCCTCTATGTTAATAATATTTATTGTCATTTTATCTTATTTATAATCCTATCTCTATTATTTCGTTATTCTCTTATTGTTTAAAGTGTAAGTCTAATTTACAATATTTATATTCTGAAAATTTTGAAATAAGGTGATTCTATTATGGTTAAACATATTTTATTCGTAGGTCTAGGATTAATTGGTGGCAGCTTAGCTAGTAATTTAAAGTTTTATAGACCAAATATTAAAATTTCAGCTTTTGATACTAATATTAGCCAATTACACAAGGCTTTATCCATGAAGATTATAGACACTATTGTTGATGATTATGCTACTGGCGTTAAAGATGCAGATGTAATTATATTTGCTACGCCTGTTCAACAAACTGACAACTATTTAAAAGAATTGCCTAATTATCAAACTCGTCCCCGTCTCATTATCACAGATACTGGTAGTACTAAATTAACTATTCAAAGACACGAAGACAATCTTTTAAAACACAATATTCATCTGGTTAGTGGCCATCCTATGGCAGGTAGTCACAAATCTGGAGTTTTAAATGCTAAAAGTCGTCTGTTTGAAAACGCCTATTATATTTTAATTTATAATAATCCACTCAATGATAAAGCTGCAGAGATTTTACAAGAATTATTATTGTCAACTTCAGCTAAGATTATAACTTCTTCAGCTGAAGAACATGATTTTGTAACTAGCATTGTGAGCCATGTCCCTCATATTTTGGCAGCAAGTTTAGTACATGTGAGTGAAAGAAATACATTTAAGCATCCTTTAATCAAACAATTAGCAGCCGGTGGTTTCAGAGATCTAACACGTATAGCTAGCAGTAATGCTAACATGTGGAAAGATATTACACTAAGTAATAAAGAGAATATCTTACAAGGCCTAGAAATGATTCAACAGCAAATTAAAGATATTTCTAATCATATTAAAAATAAGGACTCTAAAGAAATATATAACTTTTTTAACAATGCGAAAAAGTATAGAGATCAATTACCTGTTAAACAACAAGGTGCCCTAAATACTGAGTATGCTCTGTATATTGATATTCCGGATAAAGTGGGTATGATAAGTAAAATTACCACTATATTAAGTTTACATAATATTTCTATAAGTAACTTAAAAATTGTCGAAAATCGCGAAGATATCTTAGGCGCATTACAAATTTACTTTAAAACTCCTACACATCGAGACTTGGCTATTAAAGTATTGAGTGAATTCGAAACGCATATTTTATAAATAGAAGCATCCTCCTTTCATGCAATGCTACTTCGATAACTCTCGAATTGTAGCATTAGCAATTAATTTGGAGGATGCTTTTCTACATTTTATGTCCTGCCATTAATCCTAAACGTCCATGCTTCGTTCCTGGGTCAGTATATGAAATAGCCTTAGATACAATGCCTTTTCCATATTTACTTTGTAAATAATCAATCGTTTTAGCTAGTTTTTCATCTCTTCTTCTTGCATATTCGTCAATAAATAAGTTTAGTTGTCTATCATTTTCACTAATTAATTGTGTGAGCGATACGCTAAGCGTTCGATAAAGTGCTTGCTTATCACACAGTCGATTAGCATAATAATTAACTACTTTAAAAATGTCTTTTTCTAAATTAGTAGCATCAGTCAAAGTATATTGTTTGTGTACGCCACCGCCTTCGGTATATCCAAATGAAAAGTGAATTGTACGCGCTAATTGCTTGCGTGCTCTTATGCGACTTGCCACATCTTCTATGAGTTCTTGCATTACTACTTTAGTTTCTTCAAATTGATAATCTCTCATCAAAATTTGACTTTTACAGATTGAGGGATTGGTAATATTATATTTTTCTCTCACTTTACTTTGATCAATACCATTGGCATGTAAATGCATATCAGTTCCTAAAATTCCAAAGTCCCTTTTTAAATATCTATAAGAATATTGTGCTAAGTCTCCTACCGTAATAATCCCTTTTTTATTTAACTTCATCTCAGTTTTTTTATTTATTCCCCAAAACTCTCTTAGTGGCTTTATTTTCCATAATTTCTGTGGTACATCTTGGTAACGCCATTCAGTAATACCATTTTTTGTATGTTTAGCTTCAATATCCATGGCGACTTTACTTAACAGCATATTGGAGCCAATGCCTATCGTACAATATATACCTGTTTTATCTTTAATTTCCTGTTGCAATCGTTCAGCAAATGAAATTACTGTAGAATTAAAACGGTGATAGCTATTCGTCACATCCATAAAAAATTCATCGATACTATACTGATGTAAGTCTTCTCCCGGAATATATTGCAATGCAATTTTAGAAATTTCAATTGATACTTCTAAATATTTTCGCATACTAGGATTAATAATATAAATATCATTTCGATGTGGAATTTCAAATAATCTTGAGCCTGTTTTTATCCCAATTTCCTTTAATTTAGGAGTCGCCGCTAAAACTACCGAACCTTGTCTTTTAGTATCGGCTACTACAGCTAATTTGGCTCTTAACGGATCTAAACCTTTCTCAAGACACGCTACACTCGCAAAAAAACTCTTTTGATCAATACACAATACATCTCTGTCTTCCAGTAAATTATAGTCATACACTTTAGCAACCTCCCTTAGACACTTTCATTATATACGAACATTTGTTCTATTTCAATATATAAAAGAACTAATGTTCTATTATTTCCATGGAGTGATTTCTAAAAAAGTGCTATAATAACTATAAATTCAGAAAAGGAGGCCTATATATGCCAATTGTAAATGTTAAATTACTTGAAGGACGTTCTGATGAACAATTAAAAGATTTAGTAACAGAAGTTACAAACGCTGTAGAAAAAACGACTGGTGCTAATCGAGAAGCCATCCATGTAGTTATTGAAGAAATGCAAAAGAACCATTATGGTGTTGGTGGAGTAAGAAAATCTGATAATTAATGTAAGGTTTACATAATTATCTTATTGTTATATTAAAATAAAGATTTTCATTAATTTTTATGACTTACTCTTTCAAAATTCATTAAAGTAACGTAAAAAATGGCGTGAAGATATTTTCTCATAATGAGATTATCTTCACGCCATTATAGTAGCGACTAAAAAACTTATCACTTCTGCTTAAAAAGCTGTTAACTAGCTTCTATCATTCTCTCTTTTATTATTCGTTAAAGAACTTTTTAATTGCTTCTTTATTTTTTTCTTTATCTATCTCTAAGGCACTACCGTCGTTATTAGTATTTATATTTTGATAAGAATTCTTCACTGGAACCGTCAAGGATTCAACATTCTTATCTCCTCTAATGCCAAAGCTTGTGCCTGTTTGGAAGATTGCTGAATTAGGCATGTTGGTATTAATGTAACCTCTTAATATGCCAGCAACTTTCGGTAATTTGACAACCGTGCTAGGTGAAACAAGTTCTTGTTTTAAAGTTTGCATCACTTGCTGTTGGCGTCTTACACGGCCGAAATCGCCTTCTTCATCATGTCTGAATCTTGCGTAGCCAAGTAATTCTTTACCATTTAAACGTTGATGGCCTTTCTTAAGTGATACACCTATATTTTCAGACATATTTTTTTCAACATCGATTGGTACACCATTAGGTTCTAATTCATCAATCATTTTTTCAAAACCTTTAAAATCAATAACAGCATAATATTCTGGATTAATACCTAAATTTTTGTTTAATGTTTTTCTTAATAATTCTGGTCCTCCAAGTGAATATGCCGCATTAATTTTGTAATTCTGATAACCAGGGATCTCTGCGTAAGTATCACGCATCACTGACAACATTTTCATCTTTTTATGAATATAATCGTATTGTACAACCATAATTGAATCGCTACGTGATTGACCGCCATTTGCCTGGTCAGCACCTAGTACCAGAACTGAAATTTTTCCGTCATTTTTCACTGGCCCATTAAATTTGTGCACTTTAATATCTTTAGCATGTTTTTCTGCATAATCAACACCGCTACGATAACCGTGAACAATATAGATAATAGCTATAATTAACAATAATGCTAAAATCAATATTATAAAAGGTAACTTGCGAAGCTTTTTCTTCTTTCGTCTAGAAGGTGTTTGTGTGTTTGCGTGTCGTCTGTATACTGTCTGATCCTTCTCTTCTGTCATATTTACCTACCTTTTATCTTTTAAATATCTTCAAAATTGTATATCTATGTATTATAATTATATATAGCAAAGTTATAGAAATTACTTCGAAAAATCAAGTAATTGCTAAATAAATGGTACTAAGGTCCAATGAAAGGATGGCATAAATGAATATTAATACAGCATATTTTGCTGGCGGTTGTTTCTGGTGTATGACCAAACCTTTCGATCAGTTTGATGGTATAGAAACAGTTACATCTGGCTATATGGGCGGTTCTACTCAAAATCCAACGTATGAAGAGGTAAAAAGTGGAACTACAGGCCATTACGAAATTGTTAAAATTGAATATGATGTAGCTTTATTTTCATACAATAAGCTACTCGAAATCTTCTTTTCTGTAATTGATCCATTAGATGAAGGTGGACAATTCCAAGATAGAGGTTCGCAATATAAAACAGCCATATTCTATACAAATGATCATCAAAAGAAACTTGCTGAAGAATATATAGAGCAACTAAAACAAAGTATATATTCTGATAAAGCGATTGCTACAAAAATTTTACCCGCTTCAACTTTCTACAAAGCCGAAACTTATCATCAAGACTTTTATAAAAAGAATCCAGAACGTTATGCTCAAGAACAGCAAGATCGAGCTAATTATAAATCATCAAATAATTAATTAAATAAGACATCCGATTAAGTAACGCTATATCTATCTTCCCTACTTAATCGGATGCTTTTTATATTTCAATTTTTAAACCTGCTTATTTATGACGAATTACTCTCATAACTTTTAACATACTATACCATAATGAACTATCTTTTCTATAAACTAAAAATCTAGGCTCCCAACCAGGGCTATATTTTTCCTTATATCTACGTAAGCCTTGGAAACGGTATAACCCATTAAAATGTTCAAATACACGTCCAGCTATACGTTCTCTATGATAAGAGTAATCTAATTGACCTACATTAGATAAGGTTGCCATACCCATGTTAAACGCTTTATACCCTTTTTCCTTGCTCCACAATAACATGTGCAAGTATAAACCATCCATTAGAGGTAAATCTAAGTCTGGTAACCGTCTGATTAAATCAACTGAAATTGCTTCATTATAATGAGTTGGCATTAATGTACAAAATGCGATGATTTTACCTTCATCATTCTTCATAACCCCTATTGGCGCTTTTTCTAAGTAATCTTCAGTAAATTGACCTACTGAGAAATGCATTTCATTTCTACCGTCTAACCATTGATCACTAACTTCTTTTAATTCTGCAATTAATTCATGTGAAAATGGTGGTTCAATAATATCAAATTTAATATTTAAATCTTCAAATTTATTTAATGTAGCACGAAAACCGCGACGTTTCTTACCAGAGGTTGTGAACTGTGTTAAATCAATAATTGCTTCTTCACCTAATTTGAAAAATTGGTTTCCAAAATTATGGTATAAAGGCATATATCTATCAGACACTTGATAAAAGATAATATCATAACCTAATCTTTCAGCATAACTATAAAAATCAATTAATAAAGATTGAAATGCTTTATCATCACCGATTGGATCGCCCAATACTACAAGCGCGTTTGATTTATATCGGTACATCATAAAGGCTTGTTTACTTTCATCCATGAAAATATCTTTATCGTCACTATAAATTAAATGGCTTAAATAATTTCCTCCATATGTTTCAATAATAGAAATACATTGAGATAAATCTTCCACCTTATGTGGCCGATTAAAACGCACTTCCATTAACCACGCTAGTGTTCCAACTAAAAGTACAATAACCAAAATAGTTAGCCAGAAATAATATCTTAATAAGGACGTATCCATTTCAAGGTGATAAATATCTAAGGCATAAAGTGTTTCTGAAATAAATAAATGGTTGATATATAATACAACCACACTTATCAATAGTGTAAGTAATAGCTTTTTTAATCTGAATGGTCGTTTTAAAACCTTAGCACGTCGATACGCAAAGATAAGTAACACAAAAATTAAAACTAACCATGACAATAATAAGAATGATGCATACGTATATACCGTTGCAATAACTATTAAAATTAAAGAAATCATCACAAAAATAATAGCGCGTCTACTTTGTTTTAAAATCCCTCTTATATTAATAAATAATAATAAACATGCACTCGTATGGATACAGAGCATAATGTAATATACAAAATGATTAGCATCGTATAGTCCATCATACACAATAGTAATATTATTAATAAAGAAGAGTAAACTAGTAAATAATACAAGTACTGCAAGTGCAAATGAAGGAACCTTCGCTACGATATCTTTTTGATAAGAAAATAAAAATGATGTGACATCTTTTGCTGGAACATAATATTTAGATTCTTCAAAGTATCTACGAGCCGATGAACCAAATTCAAATGTTGATAAAATAAGTGCAATAATAACTGGTACAAAGTAATAAGCAAATCTATAAAGTAATAGTGCTAAGAGTACCTTTTCTTCAGGAACACCTAATGTTTTAAGTCCTACTATTACAACTAAATCAAATGCTCCAAATCCTCCAGGTATAAAACTAACTAAACCAGCAAGCGCTGCAATAATAAAAATACCAATTACAGTAGTAAAAGCAATATGGATATCTACTGTAAGGGTAGATAAATATAATACTGCAGCTGCAGCTAACCATTCCAAGCTAGAAACAAGTGTACATGAAATCCCCATCGTTTTATGTTGTTGATCAATTGGCTTAATAATTGTATAAGCAATAAAGATAGGTAAAAAGAGTGCTACAACATATAGTATCCATCTAACCCAACTTACTTTATCAAGAATATGGGAAGCATCAAAAATGTGTAGTACTACGAGGATTGATAAAAGACTTAACCCTGTCAACATAGAGATTAAAACGATTGAAATAGCGTGAACTAATTTCTTCCGTTCAGAAGTATAATTCTTATAAACAAATGCTCTAAGACCGGCACCGATAAAACCACCGAATCCTATAATTGCATTTAAAGCATTAATAATATAACTCACTCTAAATACTTTGTTTGTAGCTATGTCTAACTTCAGAGTTTTAACTAGAATCAAATCATATAAACTTAATAAAATCATTGAAGCGCCACCACAAACAAACAATCCTAATAGATGCCAACGATTAATTCGACCAAAGGATTCTAGAGTTTGTTTAAAATTAATATCAGATAGTTCATGATATAACGTTATTACAACAACAATAAATAATATTGCTGCGAATAAAAATTTCAACACTGATAATATTCTATTTTTAATTTCTTCAGACATATTTTATTTCGACCCTTCGATTTATATTATTTTAAAATATATCATACCTTTTTAAGTATGAACATATATAACCAGTTTTATTAGGCTAACAGAATTGTAATGTATGACTTATTACCATGACCATTAAATATAAACATACAAAAAGCCACGATAAACATGATCGAATATCGTGACTTTATTACTTTTATTTAATCTATTAATCAGCTTTAGTATACTCTTTTGATTCTTCTTTAGTAATCTCATATTCACCTGAATCGTTGCCATAATATTTATTATAGCGACGTTTAAATATTAAGAACAGATGAGAAACTAGTACTTTAAGAATGGCATAACCAGGAATACCTAGAATAACCCCAACAATACCTAATAAATTACCTGCACTTAATAAAATAAAGATAATTGTAAGTGGGTGAATTTTTAACGTTTTACCCATAATATTTGGAGAAATAAAATGTCCCTCGATAAATTGAACAAGCGTCCATACTACAATCAATTTTAATAACATTAATGGAGATGTGATTATTGCAATAATAATAGCTGGTGATATCGCAATAGTAGGACCTAAGTAAGGTACTACGCTGGTAACAGCAGCAATAGAAGCTAAAACTAAGCCATAATCTAAACCAATAATTGTATAGCCGATATATAGTAAAATACCGATACAGAAAGAGACAATAATTTGCCCTTGAATATATGAACCTACTTGTACGCTCATTTTTTCAATTAAATCATGATAATCTTTTCTAAATTTAGGTGGCATAATTTTTGTAGAATAATCTTTAAATTTATGGCCGTCCTTTAACATAAAGAATAAGACGAACGGAGTAGTTACAATTACTACACCAACATTAACGATTGCTTCAGCAAACGTTTTAATTTTAGTTCCGAAACCATCAGAATAATTAGATACTACTGAAGGGATTTTTTTCGAAACTGAATCTAGCCAGTTTTGTATTTCACCGTAAAATGAAGATAAGAATGAAAAATGTGTTATCTTATCAATGACATTATTAAATTTAGATACGTATCTAGGAATATTATTAGCTAAACGTGTGATCTGATCTCCAATAACTGGAATTAATAGAGTAACAATTAACGTTGCGCCCCCTATTATTAATAAAAAGACAATTGTTATTCCGAGTAACCGTGGAATATTATATCTCTCCATTAAGTTAATAATAGGATTAATAAGATAGAATAAAATCAATGATACAATAATCGGTGCAGCTATTGTATTAAAAACAATAATAAAAGGTTGAAATACATATGAAACTTTATCAAAAATAAAAATAAAAATACCTAATAATACAAGAGAAATTAAAGCAAATATTAAATCTCTTCCACCTAAAAACTTCATAAACCTTGTTTCAGTGAAATTTAATTTTTTATTTGTCTTTTCTTCACCTTGCTTCTTCTCTATTGTCATACTTTTCACCATACCTTAATTAACAATATTAAATTTAGCTATTATTCATCATAACACAAAACTATTCAAATAATTGTTTAGTTATGTAATGAATTAATCTGAGATTCAAAATGATAGATATGTAATGCCATATACACAATTTCTGATTCATTTATAGGAACATTAAGGTATTTTTGAATCATTTTAGAAATTTTAAAAGCCGTATTATAAGAATTAGGATAAAAATTTTTCACCATATTAATAAAAGCCTCTTGCGCATGTACAGCTTCTTTATTGTTAAATCGGCGAATTAAAAATTGCATATGTCTGATAAAACGTTGATATTGCACTGTTTGATTATCAACTGGTTGACCTAAATCATTCTCTATAATAACAACACTCTTACTAATTAATTTATTAATCAATGACATGTCATGAAGAGACAAATCCTCAGTATTTGAAGCAATGTGAAGTGCTATAAATCCTATTTCATCGGGAGGAAATTCAACATCTAAATGCTGATTTAATCTATCTATAACTTGACTAGCAATATCATACGCCTCACTATATAAATGTTTCGTTTCAATAGCAAAAGGATTACTAATGATTTGGTTTTGCTTTAATCTATTATATGCAAAAATAATATGATCGGTTAATGCTACAACTAGATTCTTATCATCAATAGTATGCGTTGCACTTGTAATAAAGTTTACTGATTCGATAACTGCTTGTAATACATGGTCGTCCGCTAATTCTACTAATGTTTTATAGTATTCTTGTTGTTGCCGTTGTTCTAGTTTGTAAACTTTTTCTATTGAAGCATCATCATCTAAGGTCATTCCAACTTTTTTATTAAATCCAATTCCTTTACCTATTAAAATAACCTCTTGATTATTATAAGTGCATATGATGACGTTGTTATTTAATGTTTTAGAGATATAGTACTCACTCATCATAATCACCTTTCTTAGTGTTATTAAAATTATATAGCTAAATATAAAAATTTAAAAGGTATCTTTTTTTAAACAAAATACTCCTTTCAAAGTTTTGACAAATAAGTTAATCACTTTGAAAGGAGTATAATATAGATTTGTTTTATCATCTAGACTAAGATTTGTATTTTTTAGGAATCTTGTTTTCTCGTCCCCAACTTTCGATACTAAACAAGTTAATTTCTAAATTCTCAGGCTTGAAAACGGGTCTCATGCCAGCTTTACGTTGTTTTTGATAATCCCTCATTACGGCAATTGCAATGTTTGAAAGACCTATGATGGATACTAAGTTTACAATGGCCATTAACCCCATAAATAAATCTGCAGTACTCCAAACAGTTTCAGTTTTTACAACTGCGCCTACAAACACTAAGATAACTACTAAACATCTAAATACGAATAGTATAAATTTGTTAGTTGATAAAAATTCAATATTTGATTGGCCGTAGTAATAATTACCAACTACTGAAGAGAAGGCAAATAATGTTATCGCGATAGTTAAGAAAATTCCTCCAGCTGAACCTAAATGTTCATTAAGAGCTGATTGAGTAACTTGTACACCTTGAGGCGCATTATCTCCAAATTTTAATCCTGAATATAGTAAAATCATGATTGCAGTGGCTGTACATACAAGCATTGTATCAAAAAATACACCTAACGATTGTATTAGGCCTTGTTTAACTGGATGAGGTACGGCTGCAGTAGCAGCTGCGTTAGGTGCAGAACCCATACCAGCTTCGTTTGAGAATAAACCACGTTTGATACCTTGTAATAATGCAGCACCCACGGCACCACCTGTTACTTGTTCAAAGCCAAAAGCACTTTTAATAATCGTACCAATCATTGGAACAACTTGATCAATATTTAATAATAAGATAATTAACACCATACCAATATAAACAATTGCCATGATTGGTACAACTAAAGATGAAAGTGTTGCGATACTACGCACACCACCAAAAATAATTATACCTGTAATAACTGCTAAAACGGCTCCTGTAATCACAGGACTAATGTTGTACTGAGTATTTAATGACTCAGCAATCGTGTTAGATTGTACAGTGTTAAATACAAATGCAAACGTTACAGTAATTAAGATGGCGAAAAATACACCTAACCATTTTTGATTTAAACCTTTAGTTATGTAATAAGCTGGACCTCCACGGAAGCCACCTTCTTTATCATGTACCTTATAAACTTGGGCTAAAGTTGCTTCCATAAAAGCACTTGCTGCTCCAATAAAGGCAATGACCCACATCCAAAACACAGCGCCTGGGCCACCTAAAACAATAGCGGTAGCTACACCGGCAATGTTACCTGTACCTACACGCGAACCAGCACTAATAGCAAATGCTTGGAAAGGTGAAATACCTTTCTCTCCACTGTCTAATCTTTCAGGCTTTTCAGTTAAAGCTCTAAACATTTCAGGTAACATACGCAACTGAACAAACTTAGAACTGATTGTAAAGAAGAAACCAACTGTTAATAATAAACCTATTAGATATTGCGACCATATTAAATCGTTACCTACCTGGACGATGGATTTAAACCACCCAGGAATCAAACTATCAAAATCACTCAATTACATCCCTCTAATCATTTTTAAATAATATCCTAAAATATGTTACAAGAGATTTATATTGTATTGAATAAAAATTCTTGAGTCTAAGGATAACCATAAATAGCTTTTACCCTAGCCTCTTAATCTCTAATCAAAATCAATACAAATCTCTTGAGAATTTATGCATAGTTCAATTAACAAAGTTAAGTTTATCATTTTATGAATAAATTGAAAATAATAACTTTTAAAGTTTATTAACTTAGTGTCATATTAATGACTTCACCAAAATCTTTAATATCAACAATAAATGATCCATTTGTATATTGTTCAGACTGATGAATATTAGCAATTGCCCCTGATTCTGAGTGGCTATTAGAGAAAATAGTATATGTTTCTTCATCTTTAATAACATGACCAGCTACAAGACGATGAGGAGCTTTCTTCAATTCTTTAAGTAATGTAATCCCTCTTTGAGCACGTTTAGCTTCTTGAAGCACTTTAAAGTTAATACATTTTATCGCGCCTCTTTGAGTAGCCATAATCACTGAGCTATCTTGATTGACAGCATCAGTCATAATAACGTAATCCTCATCTTTTAGATTAATAGATTTAACGCCTGCTGCTCGTAATCCAGTATCTGATAATTCGGCAGTAGAATAGGTTAATGACATACCTTTAAATGTTAATACGCTAATTAAGCTATCTTTAGATAAGCGTATAACATTAACAATCTCATCATTATCTTTTACTTTCATGGCAACTAATGGTTTGTTATATCGAGTAGTTTTAAATAATGAGAGCGCACTTTTCTTAATCATGCCATTTTTAGTGGCTAGTATATAAAATGCATCTGCTTTGAAATCTTTCTCGTTATAAACGTCTACAACCGTTTCACTATCTTCAAGCGGCACAATTTGAGATACATGTTGGCCTAATTCCTTCCAACGTATATCTGCTAATTTGTGAACGGGAATAAATAAATACCTACCTTTATTGGTAAAGACAAGTACCGTATCTTGTGTATTTACCGTTTGATATTTAAGCAGACTATCTCCGTCTTTTAAGCCAATCTCTGATACACCACTCGCATTAAAGCTACGAGTAGAAGTTCGTTTAATATAACCTAGACGAGTAGTACTTAAAACAACATCTTCACTAGGTACCATAACCTCTTTATCGATTTTAATTTCTGAAATCTCCGCTTCAATAGATGATAATCTTTCTGTTTTAAAACGTTTTCGAATATCTGTTAATTCATCTTTAATTACTTTAAGTAAAGCGTCATGATTATCTAAAATATGATGATATCCTTTAATCAGTTCTTCTAACTCATTGTGTTCATTTTCAAGAGCGACAATGTCCGTATTAGTTAAACGATAAAGTTGTAGCGTAACAATAGCTTCTGCTTGTGCTTCTGTAAAATCAAATTCAGCTATTAAATTCTCTTTAGCATCTTTCTTATTTTTAGAGTTACGAATTAGAGCAATCACCTCATCTAAAATAGATAAAGCTTTCATTAAACCTTCAACAATATGCATGCGTTTTTCAGCATGATCTAAGTCATATTTAGTTCGATTCGTTACAACTTCAATTTGATGACTAAGATAACTATCTATAATTTTTCGAATACCCATTAGCTTAGGACGACCGTCGCTAATGGCTACCATATTAAAATTATAAGCAATTTGTAAATCAGAATTTTTAAATAGATAGTTTTTAATCGCTTCTGCATTAACATCTTTCTTAAGTTCAATGGCGATTCTTAAACCAGTACGGTCTGTCTCATCACGCACTTCAATAATACCATCAACTTTTTTATCAGCGCGTAATTCATCAATACGTTTTACAAGTGAACTTTTATTAACTTCATAAGGAATTTCAGTAACTATTAATTGTTTACGTCCATTACGAAGCGCTTCTTCCTCTACTTTAGACCGTACAACAATTTTACCTTTTCCAGATTCATAAGCTTTTTTAATCCCATCAATACCTTGGATAATACCACCTGTTGGAAAATCTGGTCCTTTAAGATATTTCATTAATTGGCTTACTGTAATATTTGGATTATCAATATATTTTAATGTAGCCTGAATCACTTCACCTAAATTATGTGGTGGAATATCAGTGGCATATCCTGATGAAATTCCTGTTGAGCCATTGACTAATAAATTAGGAAAACGCGCTGGAAGAACCATAGGCTCAAGCGTTGTATCATCATAGTTTGGTATAAAGGATACTGTTTCTTTGTTAATATCGCGTACTAATTCTTCAGATAGCTGACTTAATTTCGCCTCAGTGTAACGCATAGCGGCAGGAGGATCGTTATCAATACTACCGTTATTCCCATGCATTTCAATCAAGACATGACGTAATTTCCAATCTTGACTTAGACGTACCATGGCCTCATAAACTGAAGAATCACCATGAGGGTGGTACTGACCAATTACATCCCCGACTGTTTTCGCACTTTTACGGAAATTTTTATCGTAAGTATTACCACTACTGTGCATTGCGAATAGAATTCTACGTTGAACAGGTTTTAACCCGTCACGTACATCCGGTAGCGCACGCTCTTGAATAATATATTTACTATATCTTCCAAAACGATCGCCTATCACATCTTCAAGTGATAAATCTTGAATTATCTCACTCAATTTGTTTCCTCCTCAGTGTATTCTTCAGTTTCTAATACTTGTACTTCATTGTTATCTAAAATATTTTGATCTTCTTGCATACCAAATTCTACGTGATTTTCAATCCATTCACGACGTGGTGCAACTTTATCACCCATTAGAGTAGTTACACGTTTTGATGAACGCATTTCGTCTTCAATTTGAACACGAATTAAAGTTCTCGTTTCAGGGTTCATTGTTGTTTCCCATAATTGTTCAGGGTTCATCTCACCTAAACCTTTGTAACGTTGCAACATAAATCCTTTACCTAACTTTTTCTGAAGCTTATCAAGTTCGTCATCTGTCCAAGCATATTCTACACGTTTTGATTTACCTTTACCTTTTTCTAATTTATATAGAGGTGGTAAAGCGATAAATACTCTACCTGCTTGAACTAAAGGTTTCATATATTTAAAGAAGAACGTTAATAGCAATACTTGGATATGCGCCCCATCTGTATCAGCATCCGTCATAATTATAATTCTATTGTAATTACTATCCTCTATCTTAAAATCATTACCAACGCCAGCACCAATTGTATGAATAATTGTATTAATTTCTTCATTTTTGAAAATATCTTCAAGGCGCGCTTTTTCGGTATTGATAACTTTACCTCTAAGTGGCAAAATAGCTTGGAACTTTCTATCTCTACCAAGTTTAGCAGAACCACCAGCAGAGTCACCCTCAACTAAGTAGAGTTCATTTTTTTCAGTGTTTTTACTTTGCGCTGGTGTTAATTTACCAGAGAGTAATGTATCTTTGCGTTTATTCTTTTTACCTGAACGAGCGTCTTCACGTGCTTTACGAGCCGCTTCTCTAGCTTGTTGAGCTTTAATAGCTTTTTTAACAAGAGATTTAGAGAGCTGACCCTTTTCTTCTAAATAGAAAGGTAGTTTATCAGAAACAACTGAATCTACCGCACTTCGTGCTTCTGAAGTACCTAACTTAGATTTAGTTTGCCCTTCAAATTGTAATAATTCTTCAGGAATACGCACTGAAATTACTGCTGTTAAGCCTTCTCGAATATCGTTACCATCTAAATTTTTATCTTTTTCTTTAAGTTCACTAATACGACGAGCATAATCGTTAAACACACGAGTCATAGCAGTTTTGAACCCAACTTCATGTGTTCCACCATCTTTAGTACGCACGTTATTTACGAAACTTAGAATACTCTCTGAATATTGATCGTTGTATTGAAACGCAACATCAATTTCTATGCCATTTGAGGTTCCGCTAAAAGTCGCGACATCATGAAGTGCTTCTTTACCTTCATTAATATAACTTACAAATTCTTTAATCCCTTCTTCATAGTGATAGATTTCTTCACGTTCTTTACCACTACGTAAATCGTTTAGTACAATTTTAAGATTTTTTAATAAGAAAGCAGACTCTTGTAACCTCTCACTCAACGTATCAAAATTAAAAGATGTTGCAGTTTTAAAAATTTCTGGATCAGGTTTAAATGTTACTTTGGTACCAGTTTTTTTAGTTTTACCTGCTTTAACTAAACCAGAAGCTGGTATACCGCCATTTTTAAAACTTTGTTTATAAATATTACCGTCTCTATGTATCTCAACTTCTAACCATTCACTTAAAGCATTTACTACAGACGCACCAACACCATGTAGTCCTCCAGATGTTTTATATCCACCTTGTCCAAATTTAGCCCCTGCGTGTAATACAGTGAATATAACTTCTACAGTTGGCTTTCCAGAAGCATGCATCCCCGTCGGCATTCCACGTCCATCATCTTCAATTGAAATACTATTATCTTGATTGATTGTTACATTAATTTCGTTACCGTAACCATTTAATACTTCATCAACGGAGTTATCGACAATCTCATATACTAAATGATGTAATCCTCTTTTATCAGTAGACCCAATATACATACCTGGTCTCTTTCTAACAGCTTCTAAGCCTTCCAGAACCTGAATAGAATCATCTGAATAATGATTTGTTTTTTTTGTTGCCAATGCGTTCGCCTCCTACAAACGTACGTTCGTTTTAAAAACTATACAATAGTTATTCTTATATAAATCGGGTTAAATTGCAAGTGTGAGTTATACATAGTCACCGATTATATTTATGTATTAATTATTTTTTAATTTCAGTCGTGGTTAATCTAAGATTATGGTAAAATATAGCTAGGTTATTAAAGGATGTGTAAAGTTATATGATGATAGTTCTCATGCTACTAATAAGCTATCTCATCGGTGCTATTCCTAATGGATATGTGATAGGAAAGCTCTTTTTCAAAAAAGATATACGACAATTCGGAAGCGGTAATACAGGAGCGACTAATAGCTTTCGTGTACTCGGTAAACCTGCTGGCTTTATAGTTACATTCTTAGATATATTTAAAGGGTTTATAACTGTATTCTTTCCTATTTGGTTTCCAGTTCATGCAGATGGACCGCTTAGCACGTTCTTCACACATGGCTTAATCGTCGGTTTGTTTGCTATTTTAGGTCATGTCTATCCTGTCTACCTTAAATTTAAAGGTGGTAAAGCTGTAGCAACAAGTGCTGGTGTAGTATTAGGTGTTAATCCTATTCTATTATTAATCTTAGCACTAATATTTTTCGGTGTATTATATTTATTTAAATATGTTTCACTTTCGAGTATTGTTGCTGCAATATGTTGCGTTATCGGCTCACTAATTATCCAAGATTATATATTATTCGGTATGAGTTTAGTTGTAGCAATATTATTAATCATTAGACACCGAACGAATATAATGCGAATTTTCAAAGGTGAAGAACCAAAAATTAAATGGATGTAAAATGAATATTGATAAAGCCTAGAATGTTTATATGTTCTAGGCTTATTAATTTACCTATATTTATATGAGACGAATTTAAATTACCACTATGCCAAGTCAGGTTCTGAGTATTAAATGTTTTTAAAAGTAAGCAATATGTTATAATTCAAACAGTTCTAATTTAAAATTATTTAACATTTATAGATATATAGCGTAGGAGGCTTTTTAATGAAAATCGAACTAACCGATCAAGCTGCAGAATGGTTCAAAGAAGAACTAGATTTGCCAGAAGATAATAAAGTCTTACAATTTTATGTGAGATATGGTGGTGAATTCCAACTTAAACAAGGATTTAGTCCAGCTTTTCGTGTTGAGCCAAGAGAAGATGTAGAAATTGGTTATGAGGAAAATTATAATGGTTTAGTAATTGTCGTATCCGCTGAAGACTTATGGTACTTTGAAGATAATGAAGTACTTGTAGAAAAAGTCGATCACGATGATGAAATAGCTTATTCTAAAACAAAATAACTGTTATATAGATATAGAGGCTAGGACATTAGTATTAAAATGTCTTAGCCTTTAATATTTTATTAGCAAGGAGAAACAACGTAATCATAAAATTACATTAGATTTTGTTTCATTCTTTTTTAATTAGAAATCAAGATCACTACTTTGTGTTACTTCAAAATCTTTACCTTCTTGATTTAATTGTTCTACTTTACTATAAACTGCATGCCATTCAGGGAAAAATCGATCTAATCGTACAGGTCGGAAATTTTCACCCTTTATACAAATTAATGTTGTTGAACCTGTAGTAGCAAGTTCGCCTTTTTCATTAAAAATTTCATACTTATAGACAGAACGTAATCTAGAATATTGACTCACCCACGTTTTTATAGTTACTTTTTCTGGGTAAAAGACAGATTTTTTATATTGAATTTGTAAATCAATAACTGGTGATATAATACCTTCTTTTTCCATATCTGCATAACTAAAGCCTAATTTGCGAATGTAATCAGTACGTGCTACCTCGAACCATGTAGCATAATTGCCGTGATAGATAACACCCATTCTATCTGTTTCTTGATATCTAGCTTCAATTTCAGTCATACTGTAAATCATACTTAAGTACCTCTTTTCAAATATCATTCACAAATAATAGTAACATAAAAAAGCCGTGCTAACATACTGCTAGCACGGCTTAAGGGTTTATATTATTGAGCAAGTTTATTTCTTAAAACCATTTGTAATATACCACCATGACGATAGTAATCTAATTCTACTAATGAGTCAAAACGAACAACCGCTTCAAAATCAACAACGTCTCCGTTTTCTTTTTTAGCATGAACTTTGACAATATCATGCGGACGCACTGTTTCATCGATATCAACTGAAATTTCTTCTTTACCATCCAAGTTAAGTGATTCAGCTGATTCGCCATCTTTAAATTGTAATGGTAATACGCCCATCATTACTAAGTTAGAACGGTGAATACGTTCGTAACTTTGAGCAATGACTGTCTTAACACCTAATAAATTTGTACCTTTAGCAGCCCAGTCACGAGAAGAACCCATACCGTAATCATTACCTGCTAAGACAGCTAAGCCAATACCATCTTCTTTATATTTCATAGCTGCGTCATAAATCGGCATCACTTCATCTGTTGGCCAGTAGGTAGTATAACCACCTTCAGTGCCAGGAGCTAATTGGTTTTTAATACGGATATTAGCGAATGTACCACGTACCATTACTTCATGGTTACCACGACGAGAACCGTATGAGTTAAAGTCACGAATTGGTACATCATGAACTAATAAATACTTACCTGCTGGCGTATCTTTACCGATAGCCCCAGCCGGAGAAATATGGTCAGTTGTTACTGAATCACCAAATTTACCCATTACTCTTAAATCTTTTAAAGGTTCGATTGTGCCAGGTTCTTTAGATAATCCTTGGAAGAATGATGGATTTTGAATATATGTTGAATTAGGGTCGAAGTCATATAATGGTGCGTCAGTGACATCGATTTCATTCCACATTTCATTATTGTTATACACATTCTCATATTCTTCTAAGAATAGCTCAGGCGTTACTACTCTATCAACTGTATCAGAAACTTCTTGGATTGATGGCCAAATATCTTTTAAGTATACATCTTCTCCATCTTTACCTTTGCCAAGAGGTTCATTTTGTAAGTCAATGTCCACTGTTCCTGCTAATGCATATGCCACAACTAATTGTGGAGATGCTAAATAGTTAGCTTTTACTAGTGGATGAATACGTCCTTCAAAGTTACGGTTACCAGATAAGACAGATGTTACAAGTAAATCTTCTTGAGCTATAGCTTTTTCAATTTCAGGTAATAAAGGACCTGAGTTACCAATACATGTTGTACAACCGTAACCAACTAAGTTAAAGCCTAAGTCATTTAGATATTCCTGTAATCCAGAATCTCGTAAGTAACCTGTTACAACTTTTGAGCCAGGGGCTAATGAAGTTTTAACAAATTCAGGTACTTTTAGGCCTTTTTCAACTGCTTTTTTAGCAACTAAACCTGCACCTAACATAACGTAAGGGTTAGATGTATTAGTACATGAAGTGATGGCAGCAATCGCTATATCACCAGTCTTCATCGTAGCAGTTGAACCATCATTAAATTTAATTTCAGCCGTTTTGTCAAATTCACTTTCTTCTAAACCATGCCCTTGGTTACCTGCTGGAGCAGTAACAGATTTTTCAAATTCTTTTTTCATATCACTTAAGAAAATTAAATCTTGAGGACGTTTAGGGCCTGAAAGTGATGCTTCTACAGTTGATAAATCTAAATCAATTACATCACTATATTCAGGATCTTCTTTATCTACTGTAAAGAACATATTATTTTGTTCTAAATAGGCTTGAACTAATTCAACATGCTCTTCTTTACGACCAGTTAATCTCATGTATTTAAGTGATTCTTCATCAACTGGGAAGAATCCGCAAGTTGCACCATATTCTGGAGCCATGTTAGCAATCGTTGCACGGTCTGCTAGTGGTAAATCTGTCACCCCTGGTCCAAAGAATTCTACAAATTTACCTACTACGCCTTTTTTACGTAGTTCTTGAGTAACACGTAAAGCTAAGTCTGTTGCCGTTGAACCTTGTGGTAGTGAATTTGTCAAACGTACGCCAATAACTTCTGGAATTGGAAAATATGATGGTTGTCCAAGCATGCCCGCTTCAGCTTCGATACCTCCGACGCCCCAACCTAAGACGCCAATACCATTAATCATTGTAGTATGTGAATCAGTACCAACTAATGTATCAGGAAATGCCGTTTGTTCACCGTCTACATCACGTACATGTACTACATTTGCTAAATATTCTAAGTTAACTTGATGCACAATACCAGTTGCAGGTGGAACTGCATTGTAGTTATTAAACGCTTTAGTCGCCCAATTTAAAAATTGATAACGTTCATAGTTACGTTCAAACTCTAATTTCATATTTCGTTCTAACGCTTCCGGGTTGGCATAGCTATCAACTTGAACTGAGTGGTCGATAACTAAATCTACCGGTACTTCTGGATTGATCTTATTAATATCCCCACCAACGTCATCCATTGCTTTACGTAATGAAGCTAAGTCCACGACTGCTGGAACGCCTGTGAAGTCTTGTAAGATAACACGTGACGGCTTAAATGGAACTTCCCCTGAATTATCCGCTTTGCCAAAATTACCTAACGCCTTAATATGTTCATCAGTTATAACAAAATCGTCTTCTTGTCTCAACACCGACTCTAGTAACACTCGGATTGAGTAAGGTAATTTACTAATGTTTGTTAAACCTTGATCTTCTAAACTTTTCAAATCGTAATACGTGTATGTTTGCCCATTTACTTCAAACGACTTTTTGGCTTGTTGCTTCATGTTAGAAGTCATATGTTTATCCCCCTTGAATATTAAAATTTCATAATTATATGCCTTTATTAAATTGTATAATTATATGATTTTCAAAACAACTGTATACCCCTAGTTTTATCTCAATTTAGCTTTCGCTTTTATAATCAGACTATATAAGCAAATGTTATCGTTCATATTAAGTATAATAAGCAAATATTATTAATTGAGAACGATTTTCATTAATAAAAACTTTTAATATTTCTATTAAAAAAAGCCCTTAAATACTTTTAATATAAAAGCATTTAAGGACTTTTCTAAAATCAAATGAAGTCAATTATTCTTTTTCAGCATTTCTTCTTGATTCACGTTTTTCTAAAATATCAGATTCATAATCTTGTTGCTGATGTTTAACGTAGTCTTCAAGTCGATGCTTATTAGGTTGTAATGTTAAACCTAAGAATTTTCTTTCTTGGTTAGCGTCTTTGTAGAAGCTAACCATCATCATTATAACGACGAATGAGAATGGAAATGCACTAATAATTGCCGCGCTTTGAATCGCATTTAAAGCATGTGCACCATTTCCTCCACCAGCAAGTAATAAGATGAAAGCAATTAATGATTGCGCTATACCCCATGTTACTTTGATAACATTTGAAGGTTCAAGTGAACCGTAAGATGTTTGCATACCTAATACGAAGGTTGCTGAATCGGCTGAAGTGATAAAGAATGATGCGATTAATATTAATGCGACAAGTGATAAAGCCATTCCTAAAGGTACATGGTTAAACACTCCGAATAATTGAGTTTCTGGAGTCATGTTGAATAATTCAGGGTGCTTTTTACCAGTTTCGATGCCTAACACACCGAATACACTGAACCATAAGAAACTTACGATTGCAGGAACAAGCAACACGCCTGAAACGAATTCACGAATTGAACGTCCTTTAGATACACGTGCAATGAATACACCTACGAATGGACTCCAACTTAGCCACCAACCCCAATAATAAAGTGTCCAAGAAGACATCCATTCACTTTTTTGATTATTTAAAGGCGCAGTGTCAAAACTGTTAAATAAGAATGAATTAAATAAACTACCAGTTGAAGTAGTAAACATGTTTAAGATTAATACTGTTGGCCCGATGATTAAAGCAATAATCATTAATACAGTACCTAAACCAATATTTAAGTTACTTAAATATTGAATACCTTTACTCAGTCCAGACCAAGCACTCATAATGAATAAAATTGTTACTACTACAATAATGATAGATTGAACCCATACATTATTTGGTACTCCAAATAAATAGTTTAAACCACCATTGATTTGAAGTGCACCCATACCTAGCGATACAGCTACACCAACTACTGTAGCAAATACAGATAAAACATCAATGATTGTGCCAATAGGACCTTCTACTTTATCCCCTAATATAGGACGTAACGTTCTAGAAATTAGGCCCGGTTCATTTTTTCTAAACTGTGTATAAGCTAATGCAAGCGCAACTACACCGTACACTGCCCATGCGTGGAATCCCCAATGGAAGAATGTGGAACGTAACGCTTCAGTGTATGCTTCAGTAGTTTTTGGATCAGCACTTGGTGGTGAAGCAAAGTCAGCCATAGGTTCTGCTGCACCATAGAAGACTAATCCAATACCCATACCAGCACTGAATAACATAGCAAACCATGAAATAGTATTGAATTCAGGTTTATCATTAGGTTTACCTAACTTTAATTTACCAATTGGGCTAAAAATCAAGAATATACAGAAGAACACGATAACTGTAGTCAAAATCATGTAATACCAACCGAGTTTTTCAGTAATCCAACCACTAATTTGGCTAGTCACTGAATCAAATTGAGTTGGCAAAAATGCACCGATAAGCACTACAATTGCAACTACAATAGCACTATAGATAAAAACCGGCGAAAACTTCTTTCCTTTTTTATTCAACTCAGAAGAAGAATTCATAATTAATATACTCCTTTCATTCCCGTTATTAAATTTTCAAAGTATGAAAATAATATATAATTATTTTCGTAAAGCTATATTATAGGATAACAAAGCCCCTATTTAATATCAAATTTCATTAATTTTACTATTTACTAAATATTTTATACATTGTATAATATTTTTTATTCATGTATAAAGAGAGGAATTGTGTCATGTTAAAAGAATTTAAAGAATTTGCATTGAAAGGAAATGTACTAGATTTGGCTATTGCTGTAGTTATGGGTGCAGCTTTCAATAAAATCGTAACCTCATTAGTTACATACATTATTATGCCTTTAATTGGTAAAATTTTTGGCTCTGTAGACTTTGCGAAAGAATGGGAATTCTGGGGAATTAAATACGGATTATTTATTCAGTCGATTATTGATTTCATTATTGTAGCCCTCGCATTATTTATATTTGTTAAAATTGCGAATACACTAATGAAAAAAGAAGAGCCTGAAGAAGAAATAGAAGAAAACACTATTTTATTAACTGAAATTCGTGATTTATTACGACAAAAATAATTTTTAAATAGACATCATAACGTTTATTCATGTAAGAACTATGAACGTTATGATGTCTTTTAATTATTGTTAATATTAATTCCGTTTAAATTGAGTGTAGCTTTGATATTGATTAGTCTTCACTTCTAATATTAATGGTATTCGTTGTTTCAACTCACTAACATGAGAAATGATACCCACCATTCTACCTGTGGTTTTTAATTTTAATAAGGTATCTAGAGCTGTTTCAAGGGTTTCTTGATCGAGCGTACCAAATCCTTCATCTATGAACATTGACTCTAAAGTAATGCCACCAGATTCTTGTTGTACGACTTCACTTAAACCAAGTGCTAATGCTAATGATGCTTGGAATGTTTCTCCCCCTGATAAAGAACTAATATGTCTTGCTTTATTTGAATAAAAATCAAATACGTTAATTTCTAAACCACTATATCCTTGAGAGACTGTTTGACTTCTTTGTAATTGATAACGTTTACCACTCATATTTGCTAATCGAATATTAGCTTGTTGAATAATACGTTCTAAATAATAAATCAAAACGTAATTTTCTAATGTTAATTTTCGACTATTTTTGCCTGAAAGAACCTCTGCTAATTCAAAAATTTGTTGTTGTTCTTTAAGTTCATTGTTTAAATAAGTTATATGTTCTTCAATACTCTCAAATTTTTCTCTGTTTTTTTGAATTTTGAACTGAACTGTCGCACTAGTGTCGACATAACTATTATATAATTTTTCTACTTCATCTCTTTCAATTTCTAAAGCAGAGATATCCTCTAATTCTTTGCCCTTAGTTAGATTGATTAAACGATCTATTTCAAGGGAGTATTTTTGATGTTGATGATTATAATCATCAATTTCTTTTTCAATTTCTTTTTTTGAACTTAATTTACTTAATAAGCCATCTACTTCTTCGTACGATTTTAAACCAATTCTATTCATCTCATCATCAATATTAGTTTCGAAACTTTTTATTTCATTATCTATATCATTAGAAGCGGTGATATAATTGTTCAAATTATTAGTTTCAATTGCTAAATTGTGATTAGACTGTTGAATGTTCTTATTTACAGATTCTATTTTAGTTTTATATCTATCTACTTCTGAATCGTACGTAATATAACATGTTTCAAAGTCTTTAATCTTAGAAAATGAAGTTGTATTTTCAAAATCATTAATTAATATTTCGTGTTGTTGTTTTTGTGAAGATAGTCTTTCAAATTGAAGTAGTAAATTATTCTTATTTTCTTTAAGATCTTCTAATTTTTTTTGTAATTTATCTAATTTTTTAGATTGTTGTTGAAGTAATTCTATTTCCTCGTTTTTCATATCTAACTCTTTTTTTAATGCTTCAATATTTAAATCTTCATCTTTATTAATCTCTAATTCATCCATTTGCTTCGAGAGAAGTTGAGCAGTTGTTTCAAGTTTTCCAATTTTGTTATTATTTACGTTAATTTCATTAGTTAGTCGTTTAATAGCATGTTGGTTCTTACTAATTTTATCAAAATCAATATGTTCATTAAGCGATTCAATTGTATTACCACAAATAGGACAAGTGTCACCAATATGTAAAGCCGCTTGAATTTCTGTAACAAAGGTTTGTTTATTATTTAAATCAATACTTGTTTTATCAACGGATTCAAGTTGCTCCGATAAACTTTCAACTTCACACTGAAGTTCTTCCATATCTTTGAGGGTGCTATGTTTTTGATTATTTAATTCGTTATACTTATCTCTATTATTTTTTACAAGTACTTTTCTATCTAACTCACGTTCCAGTTGAAAAATAGATTGGGATAACTGATTTATTTTATCATCGTCTATATCGATTTCTTTAATTTTATTTTGTAATTTTAATATTTCTTTATCATTTTCATCTTGCTTTTCTTTATTAGAGATTAACTGTTGTCCAATTTCCACTACTTCCTTATATGCGGAAGAATATTTAGTTAAGCTATCAAAAAATTGTTTAGTTTTATTGATATATTCCTCTTTGCTTTTAATATTTTTTGTACTTTCTTCTAAATCTTCATATTCTTTTTCAAGAGAAGTAAGTTGTTTCTTAATGTTTGAAATATCATTATTAGTACTAGCTATTTTCGAATTGGTTTCCTGTAATTTTTGTTCTTTAGCGTTTTTTTGTTGATAAAGATTGTCTAATGTCTTTACTTCGTTTAATCGTTTTAATTCTTTCTTTAAACTGTCAATCTTGTCTTTTTGTTCTTCAATTTTTTCTTTTTGGTTTTTATTATACTCAAGTTCATTTTGAGCTTGTACTAATTTTTTATTATCTTCAATACGGACATTTAAGGAAGCTAGATGAGAATGCTGTTCTGATTTTAATTTTTCAACTTTTTCATTAACTTGTAACCCCAACTTTTCAAATTGAGGAATAGATTTAATAATTTCTTTCGTTTGCATACTGTTTAATTGCTTTAATTGTATTAATTTTTCATTTTCAAATGTCTCTATGTCTTCCCAAAGCGACTGAATTTGATTATAACGTGTTTCAATTTGCTTTTTTTCATTTTTTACTTCATCTAGTAGTATAGTTTGCATTTCTTCAAATCTTATACTATTAAATAACGTTCTTAGTATACTTTGTTTGTCAGAACTATTAGAAACTAAAAACTTTTTAAATTCTCCTTGAGGTAAAATAAATAATTGTCGAAATTGCTCAGCGTTAATACCTAGTAAATTCTTGATAAAATTATTTCCAGTACTAATTTTACTTTCTTTTAGCTCATATTGATT
>NZ_PPRG01000050.1 GCF_002902625.1 Staphylococcus devriesei | reverse complement strand
AGATGTGTATAAGAGACAGATTATAAGGTAGATATTAATTCATTAAGCCTAAATTTCTTGGTAAAAACTATGGTTTAAGTATACGAATATATAAAAGGAGGCCATTTTATGAAAATAATGAGGCAGATTAAATAATAATCTGAGATAAAATAAAATTTTTTAATAGATTAAATTGTGCTTCTGTTATATAATTTCATTAAGTAATTTTAACGTATAAATCAAATACTACATCTAAGAATCAACATTGGAGGGTTAATATTATGGATAATAAAGTACAAAGATTTATTGAAGCTGAAAGAGAATTAAGTCAATTGAAACACTGGTTAAAATCATCTTACAAAATTTCTATTGAAGAATTTGTAGTTCTATTCAAAGTTTATGAAGGCAAGAAAATCAGTGGTAAAGAATTACGTGATACATTACATTTTGAAATGTTATGGGATACAAGTAAAATCGATGTTATCATCCGTAAAATTTATAAAAAAGAATTGATTTCAAAAATACGTTCTGAAACTGATGAACGTCAAGTATTTTACTTCTACAATGTCGCACAAAAACAATTATTAGATAAAATGAAAAGTGAAATTGAAGCAATTAGTATTGCGAATTAATACGAAATAAATGAGTAATTTGAAAGATTTATTTCAAAATATAGGCTTAGAGATGATTCAATTACGAATTGTCTCTAAGCCTGCTTTTATATACCTATATTTTATTTTATTTAACTTATTATGTGTTCGGTTGTACTTTACGCCCATGTATTAAGAAATATAGCAATGTACATAAGGCTGCTACAATAGCCATAATTAAATATACTTGTGTGTATGAAATCATACCAGTAAATAAACCTAGTAGAGAAGGGCCAAAGCCAATACCTATATCAAGGCCGATAAAGTATGTGGAGGTCGCAATACCGTATTTACTAGATGGTGAGACTTTAATTGCAATAGCTTGCATAGAAGAAGATAAATTACCATATCCTATACCTAAGAAGACACCTGAAAGTAGTAATATCCAGCTACTGTGACTCAAGACAAGTAAAATAAATGTAATGATTAAGGCAATAAATGCGGGATAAACGACCACATTTTCACTACGTGCATCAATAAGACGGCCTGCGATAGGACGAGTGATTAGTGAAGCCACAGCATAACAAATAAAGAAATAACTTGATGCCTCTACTAAATCACGTTGTTCTGCAAAAGATTTTAAAAACGTTAAAATTGAAGCATAATTTAAACCAATAATCATCATTACGATAGCTACAGGTACAGCTTCTTTTGCAATAAAGCTATGAATATTAAATCCAGAAGCTTTTGCTACTTTTTCATCAGTTTTATTAGTAGAAGGGTTAAAATCTATATTTATAAATAAAGAAATAATTAAACTTAGAATTCCTAATATGACACAGATGATAAACAGTAAATTGATTGAAAAAGATTTCAATAGCAGAATACCAAAGAACGGACCAATAGCAGTGCCTAAAACTAAACTTAAAGAGAATAAGCTTATTCCTTCACTTTTACGTTCTACGGGTGTGACATGTGCTGCAATAGTTCCAGTAGCTGTAGTAGCAATTGCAGTAGCTATACCATTTAGTAATCGTATAACCATTAAGAACGTAACTGATCCAGGTATAAAATAAAGTAATTGAGTAATAATTAAAAAGATAAGACCAGCGATAAGAATTTTCTTAGGGCCAAACTTATTAACGTATTTCCCCGTCCCAAAACGACCGAGCAACGAACCCACAATAAATAAGCCAACTACTAAACCAGCTAAACTATCCGAAGCATGGAAAGCCGTTTTACTATAATCGGCAATAATAACAAGTAATAAATACATACATAAATAAACAAAGAAGTTTATAGTAAAGTTAACTGTAAAACTCTTGGTAAATATAGGTTGTTTTAAATTTTCCGTTTGATTCATTCATCTTCCTCCTTAGCCAACGTATGATGAAGTTTATTCATGGTAGAAATCACATTTTCTAATTCCTTCATCGTAAGACCAGAATTTTCAATAAGTGCTTTTTGCACAGGAATAATGTGTTGGTTAACATCTTCAAATAATTTTTGTCCTTTGTCAGATAAAGTTAAAAGCTTTTCACGTTTATCTTGACCAGGAGTTATAACTAAAAGGTCTTTTTCAGCTAAAATTTTAATAATTTTACGGGCAGTAGGCTTTTCAATAAATCGACGTTTAGAAATATGTACTAAAGTTGTAGGGCCAGTATTTGCGATATCTCTTAGTACTAACCATTGGCCAGGATGAAGTTCAAATTTATCTAATATAAATTGTGTGCGTTTAATGTAGGGACGATAAATTCCAATAAAACTATTAAAAAATTCATTTGTAAGCATAAAGTAACTCCTCATTAAAAGTTAGCTTTGCTAACTAGTTTTGATGACAAAAATTAGTATATGACTTATACGGCTAAAATGCAATAGTAGAATTCAATTGAATAATCTAGTAAGAGGTTTGATAAGATATAGATAAGTAGAAATATATATATAAGAAGGGGTTTATTATTAATGGAATTAAGATTTGATCATATTATTCACTACGTAGATAACCTTAAGAATTTTAAATATCCTGGGGAGATTTTAAAATTATCTTCTGGAGGAAAACATCATAAATTCGGGACGTTTAATCGTTTATCTTTTATAAATGAAAATTATATAGAATTATTAGATGTAGAAGATAGTGAAAAATTAAAGAAAGAGGCAAAAACTGAAGAGGGCCGTGTCGCTTTCGCAACTAAAATTGTGCAAGATAACTTTAAACAAGGTTTTAAAACAATGGCATTTAGAACATCTGATATTGAAGCGATTAAACAATCACTAGAAGAGCACCACGTGGAGACCATTGGCCCAGTTGAAATGCATCGAGAAAACAAAAAAGGTGATAAAGTTAAATGGAAATTATTATACATTGCTGATCCAGATTATATGGTTAAACCACCATTCTTTATTCAATGGGAAGACAGTGAAATATAACGCAATAAAAAATTGGAACCTCTTTTCCAAAAGCAATTTAAAATCGATAAGGTTATTATTGATAGTTCGAAACGTGCTAAGACATTAGCTAAATGGCAAACTTGGTTTAAAATGAGCATTATTGATGAGGGAGACAATTATACAGATTTACGATTAACCGATGATAACATCATATACCGCATACAAGATGGTCAACATTCTGGATATCGTACTGTTATCTTCAAAGATAAGGAAGCCACTGCCCCTTATTCAATCAATATAAAAGGGGCAAAGTATCGCTTCGAACCTGAAGAGTAATAATTAGTAGAGGTATACGTATGTGCTATGGGCTATTAAAGCAATGTGAATAATAACTAGGGCTAAGGAGATGAAGCTTAATATTGTTGACAGTCTAGTCGTTTTTAATAGAAGGAAGAAGATTGTTAATGCGAAGCTCAACGCGACAAACATAACTCGCAAACTAAAAAAGGCGATAGTAAGTGGTTGGCTAAGCGTTAAGATGATAGCGATTAAATTGCATATGATAAATATAGCTAGAATAATATTTCTCAAGAATAAAAACCTCTTTTAAATAAAATGAAAATGTGAATTACGATTTTTATTAAGACCATTAAGTATAACAAATTTGCATATATATTAAAGGAATTTGAACTTACGTGTCGTGTTTGTCGACACCTACTCAGGTAGATTGTATAATTGTAATTAATGTAAAGATAAAGGAGTTTTTTTATAGCATGGAAAAGATGAATATCACTAATCAAGAACATGATGCATTTGTAAAAACTCATCCGAATGGCGATTTACTGCAGCTGACAAAATGGGCAGAAACAAAACGCTTAACTGGATGGTATTCAAAGCGCGTCGCAGTTGGAGAAAATGGTGAAATTAAAGGTGTAGCTCAATTATTATTTAAAAAAGTACCTAAGTTACCATTTACGTTATGCTATGTATCTCGTGGATTTGTAACAGATTATAGTAATAAAGCTGCACTAGACAAGCTATTAGAAGAAACTAAAAAAGTTGCTAAAGCAGAAAAAGCATATGCTATTAAAATTGATCCAGATGTTGAAGTGGATAAAGGAATTGAAGCACTTAAAAACCTTAAAGCGCTAGGGTTTAAACATAAAGGGTTTAAAGAAGGCCTGTCTAAAGATTATATTCAGCCACGTATGACAATGATTACACCAATTGACAAAACAGATGATGAAATCTTTGAAAGCTATGAACGCCGTAATCGTTCTAAAGTGAGATTAGCGCTTAAACGCGGTACAAAAGTAGAACGTTCAAATAGAGAAGGACTAAAAACTTTTGCAGAATTAATGAAAATTACAGGTGAACGAGATGGTTTCTTAACAAGAGATATAAGTTACTTTGAAAATATTTATGATGCCCTTCATGAAGATGGTGACGCTGAACTCTTCTTAGTTAAATTAGAACCAAAACCTGTATTAAAACAATTAAATCAAGAACTTGAAGAACAACAACAAGAAAAAACGCAATTACAAGAGAAACTTGAAAAGAAAAATGATAAGAAAACAGCTAACAAACTAAAAGATTTAGAGAATAAAATTTCTAAAACAAGTGAATTGAAAGAGGAAATGGTTACCTTAGAAGAAAAACATCCAGAAGGTGTTTATTTATCAGGTGCTTTACTCATGTTTGCTGGTAAAAAATCATATTATTTATATGGAGCATCTTCAAATGAGTATCGTAACTTCCTACCTAACCATCATATGCAATTTGCAATGATGAAATATGCACGTGAGCATGGTGCCACATCATATGACTTTGGTGGTACAGATAATAATCCTGAAAAAGGTACTGAGCATTATGGTCTATGGGCATTTAAAAAAGTATGGGGGACTTACTTAAGCGAGAAAATTGGTGAATTTGATTACGTATTAAATCAACCGCTTTATCAATTAATCGAACAAGTTAAACCACGCTTAACTAAAGCTAAAATTAAAATTTCTCGTAAGTTGAAACGCAAATAGAGAAATTTATAAATAAGCCTTATAATCTGAACGATTCTACAATTATTGTAGCGTTCAGTTTTTTTAGAAACACACAACATATTGTTTGAGACAAAATAGTGGGCAATAAAAGTAATATAGCGATTGATAATTTGAGTTAAAGGAAGTGAAGGAATGATCAAAAAAATGCTACAGTTTTCTCTTGGTAATAAGTTTGCTATCTTTTTGATGATAGTGTTGGTTATTTTAGGGGGCGTATATTCAGGCGCAAAGTTAAAACTTGAATTATTACCAGATGTAGAGAATCCTGTAATTTCTGTTCAAACTACAATGCCCGGGGCTACGCCTCAAACGACCCAAGATGAAATTAGTTCGAAAATTGATAATCAAGTCCGTTCTTTAGCCTATGTAGAGAGCGTTAAGACACAATCAATACAAAATGCATCCATCGTCACTGTTGAATATAATAATGATACAGACATGGATAAAGCAGAAGAAGTACTTAAAAAAGAAATTGATAAGTTAGACTTTAAAGATGGAGTAAGTGAACCAGAATTAACGCGTAATTCTATGGATGCTTTTCCAATAGCTGCATATTCATTTACTAATAAAAATGATAATTTAAAAACAACAACGAAGGAAATTAATAGCCAATTAATTCCTAAATTACAAACTATTGATGGCGTCCAAAACGCCCAACTTAACGGACAAACAACACGTCAAGTAACATTGAAATTTAAACAAAGTAAGTTAGATGAAGCGGGATTAACGGCGGACGATGTTGAAAATTACATAAAAACAGCCACTCGTGAAACACCGCTTGGACTATTCCAATTTGGAGAAAATGAAAAATCAATCGTAGTCGATGGGCAATTTAAATCAGTAGACGCACTAAAAGATTTAGAAATCCCTCTAAATATTAGTGGACAAGGTCAATCTGGTGGAGACGATAGTGGTACTGAAAGCATGAGCAGTACTGGTGATGAAGCTTCAACATCTAGTAGCAGTCAGTCTCAAAGAAAGCCAGCTACTCAAACTTCAAGTGGTGAGATACCAAGCGTTCCTTTAAGTGATTTAGCTAAAGTTAGCGTTGGCGACGAACGTGAATCTATTTCTAAAACGAACGGCAAAGATGCGGTAAACGTTCAAATTATGAAAGCGCAAGATGCAAATACAGTACAAGTTGCACGCGACGTTCAAAAGAAAATAGATGAATTTGTTAAAAATAATAGTGATATTAAAGCTACTAAGACAATGGATACAGCGAAACCAATTGAAGACTCACTTTATACAATGGTTGAAAAAGCTGCCTTAGGTACTATTGTAGCTATCATCGTTATACTATTATTCCTAAGAAATATTAGAACGACAGCTATATCAGTGGTTTCAATTCCACTTTCTATATTAATCGCACTTATTGCATTAAAATTAAGCGATGTTTCGTTAAATATTTTAACGTTAGGTGCATTAACCATTGCGATTGGACGTGTGATTGATGACTCGATTGTAGTAGTAGAAAATATATATCGTCGTTTATCTGATCCGCATGAACAACTGAAAGGCGATCCCTTAGTTATAAGTGCTACGAGAGAAGTATTTAAACCTATTTTATCTTCAACTATTGTGACTATTATTGTATTCCTACCACTCGCCTTTGTTTCAGGTTCGGTAGGCGAAATGTTTAGACCATTTGCGTTAGCGATTACCTTTAGTTTATTAGCATCGCTTCTCGTATCTATTACCGTCGTGCCAGCTTTAGCTTCTACCTTTTTTAAAAAAGGAATTAAAACGAAGCAACATGCTAATGACAAGCATGAAAACCACACTGGTAAAGTAAGTAGTGGATATCGTAAAGTATTAGGATGGTCGCTTAACCATAAATGGATTGTGTTAATTATAAGTTTAGTCATATTAATTGGAAGTATTGGATTAGGTGCTACCAAATTAGGTACAAGCTTTATTTCAACAGGTGATGACAAATTCTTAGCACTCACTTATACGCCTAAGCCGGGCGAAACTGAAAAAGCAGTGCTCGATCATGCAGAAAAAGCACAACAATATCTTCAAAGTAAAGGGAAAGTTAAAACAGTCCAATACTCTGTAGGTGGACCATCACCAGCGGACCCAACAGGCAGTACTAATAGCATGGCGATTATGGTGGAATATGATAAAAACACGCCTAACTTTGATGAAGAACCAGATAAAGTTATTTCTCATTTATCTAAGATGAAAGATCCAGGTGAATGGAAGAATCAAAACATGGGCACAGGCATGGGAAATGACTCTATTGAAGTAACGGTTAAAGGACCTTCAACTAAAGATATTAAAGGTACTGTAGCTAAAATAGAAGATAAGATGAAGTCTATTGACGGATTAGCAAATGTGAAATCTGATTTATCACAAACATATGATCAATATGAAATTAAAGTTGATCAAAATAAAGCGACAGATAAAGGTATTTCTGCTAGTCAATTAGCTTTAAATCTTAATGAAAACTTACCTGAAAAAACGATTACCACAGTTAAAGAAAATGGTAATAAAATAGATGTGAAAGTAAAACAAAATAAACAGACTGATTGGTCTCAAGATAAATTAAATAATATTGAATTAAAATCTCCTTCTGGTGAAACAGTGAAATTAAAAGATATAGCGAAACTTGAACGTACTACCACACCAAGTAAGTTAGTTCAAGAAGATGGTGACCACGCTACAACGATTTCAGGCAAGGTCACTGCTTCTGATGTAGGTGGCACGTCAAGAAAGGTAATGAACGAAATAGATAAAATCGATAAGCCTAATAATGTAAAAGTTAAAGTTGGAGGCGCTACAGATGATATTAATCAAGCGATGAATCAATTAGCGTTTGCGATGTTAGTGGCTATCGTGATTGTTTATCTAGTATTAGTCATTACATTTAGAGGTGGCCTAGCGCCATTCACTATTCTATTCTCACTACCATTTACAGTTATTGGGGTAGTCTTTGCATTACTTATTACGGGTGAAACCATTTCTGTTCCTAGCTTAATAGGTATGCTTATGCTGATTGGTCTGGTAGTAACCAATGCCATCGTACTCATCGATAGGGTAATTACAAATGAGCAACAAGGAATGACTATGAAAGAAGCATTGTTAGAAGCGGGTGGTACACGTATTAGACCAATTCTAATGACTGCTATTGCCACGATAGGTGCTTTACTACCATTACTATTTGGACAAGACAGCTCAATCTTAATTTCGAAAGGTATGGCTGCTACTGTAATTGGAGGATTAATATCTTCAACTATTCTTACTCTAATAGTGGTACCAGTGATTTATGAAATATTATTCACGTTAAAAAATAAAATAATGCGTAAGTAATCTTATGTAAATTGAGATATGACTGTGTTTAATTAGCGTAAAGCGGTCATATCTACACTGTTGTGTTAGAAATGAAATTTAATTATGATATAGAAAAGCACCGATTAGAGGGACTTCATCCTTCCAATCGGTGCTTTTATGTTATGAGAATTATTTCTCAATATAATTCGAACTAACTATATAGATAGTTAATACATTACGAAAGTTAAAATAATATAGATAATAAATAATATAATCGATAAGATGTTTAAAATTGAAACACCTTTATAATCATTTTTTAATGATTTAAACGCAGTAACCTCAACGTTACCTACTAAAAGTAATAAAACGATGAAGACCCACCAATTTTCAGCTGGAAATTGTAATGTCGTGATTGCTACTACAAATAGCAGTAAAACTCCCATAATAATTCGTAATATACGAGTGAAAATTGAGTTCATTTTAAAAATACTTATGTAGCTAACAAAAAGATATAATACGGGTAATAATATTAGGTAAAGTTTCACCAGATGACATCCTTTCTACTATGACTAATAATAGCATGTTGTTAGTTTGATGACTAGACAAAGTAACATGCTAGTTCTGACGTAATTTTGAACGAACCTCTGAGGTTTCTTTCTCTATGTTCTCTAGTTGTTGTAATAAAGGATCAATATCTTGATTTAATGATTCACGTTTTTCGAGGTCATTTTGTAGACGTGTATAATCATATTTCAGTTCGGCTAATTGAGATTCTAAGTCCATAGTTAGTCTAACTCCTTTATCTTATATATTAATCACTAGAATTATAGCATGAAACAAGACACTTCTAAAATTTGTAGAAGTTGTGTTACAGTATTTAACTGTAATAATAAAGTAAACGTAAGAAAGAAGGGATATTTGTGACAGAGCAATTCGTAATGATTATCCTCTTAATTGTATTAGGGTACTTCTTAAAACGAATTAACTTTCTAAAAGCAACAGACAGTCAAGTATTATCAACGCTTGTTTTAAATGTCACGTTACCTTCTTTAGTTATCGTTAATTTAAATAGTGCAGAATTAGACTTTTCTTTTTCAATCTTACCTGTAATGATGATTATTTACGGGATCTTTTCAAAGATAATTGTTGTGTGGCTATTTAGAAAATATGATAACCATATTAAAGGTTCAGTAGGAATGATGACAGCGGCACTTAACATTGGCTTGTTTGCTTATCCTTTAGTAGATGCAATTTGGCCGAAAAACGGTATGATATATTTCGGAATGGCTGATATAGGCGGCGCAGTGATTATGTTTGGCGTGACTTATTTTGTAGGAAGTTATTTTAGTGAGGGAGGAGACCAATTTAATTTTAAATTTTTAGGAAAAAAATTAATAACATCTGTTCCTCTAGTTACTTACATTGTGATGTTTATTCTTAACATGTCTAATATTCATCTTCCTAGAGTTTCAATTGATTTCTTCACTATCATTTCTAAGGCTAATATGCCATTGTCCATGATACTTCTTGGTGTCATGTTAAGCTTTAAAATTGAACGTCACTTCTTACCGATTGCAATCAAATATTTAGTTGCCCATTATGGTATAGGACTAATTGCAGGATTGTTAGTTCATTATTTCTTACCAGTTTCGGATGATATGATTAAAACTACATTATTAATTACTTGGTTATTACCTGTAGGGGTAGCTATTATTCCATACTCCATCCAATTTAAATACAAGACATTACCTTTAATAGGTATGGTGACAAATTTATCCATTGTAATTAGTATCGTTATCTTATATGTATATCAAGCAATATTTATCTAATATTAAATGCATATTTATCTTTAGCATGATGACATAATGGAGGACTGAATGATGTAGAAGTTGAGCGTCTATTCATGATAAACATTTATTGCTAAAATAAAGGCTAGAACATTTTCATCTATAAATGTTCTAGCCTATTTTATATATAAATATTGGAATAATTAATGCTTTTTACATAAGATTGAAGCACTAATAACTTATGCTCTAGGAAACCAATATATGATGTCCTAAATCCTCAAACCATTTGTGCCAACCTTTATCCTTTACCACCCATAAATGCCGGATAGTTAGTCATACCACCATCAACATAAATAGTAGTGCCGTGGATATAGCTTGCTAAATCGGAAGCTAAGAATAAAGCTACATTAGAAACATCTTGCGCTTCACCAATTTCTCTAGCAGGGATCATTTCAATTGTCTCATCTCGTGTTTGCGGATCCGAGAATTTTTCTCTTGTGTGTTCAGTAACAATTGCACCTGGTGAGATGTTATTAATGCGAATACCATATTGTGCATATTCCATTGACATAGTTTCCATCATTAATTTTAAGCCACCTTTACTTGCAGCATAATTAACATAGTTTGGCCAAGGAATTTTATCATGCACACTTGAAGTATTAATAATAACGCCTTTTTTATCTTCTTTTAAAAACTGATTCACCGCTTCACGTGAACCGATAAAAGCACCAGTCAAATTAATATCAATGACCTTTTGCCATTCATCTATCGACATTTCATGAGTAGGAATTGGCTTTTCAAAACCAGCATTATTAATCATGATATCTAATGTGCCAAATTCTTTTACAGCAGATTGAACTAAGTTTTTCACATCTGCTTCAACGGCAACATCACCTTGAACAGCAATAGCTTGTCCTCCAGCGTTAGTAATTGTAGTTTTTATTTCATCAATTTCATCTAAATGTTTATCAGAGTGATAGTTTAAAACTACCTTTGACTTAGCTTTTCCAAAGTTTTCGGCAAATGATTTACCTATACCACTACCAGCGCCAGTAATGACGACTACTTTATTTTCTAATTCGGGAAACATTATGACTCCTCCTTAGTGTTATTAGATTATTTTAAATTACCTAAAATAAATGCAGCGACAATAATTAATACAATACCTGACCATATACCAACCATTTGGCGTTTGTCTTTCTTTTCGCCTAATAGGAAGATACCACCAAGTGTTGAGACGATAACAAGTAATTGTGAAAGTGAGAAACTAGTTGCTACACCAACTTTTGGTTGAGAGTAGAACATAAACAAGTTACCAATTGCCCATACCACACCAGGAATCAAGTTTAAAGCAGTAGATTTGATGTTTGTTTCATGTTTCATTGATAGTAAGAAACCACCAATTGCCATGCCGACTGATTGGAAGAATAAAGCGTCTGTACCACTTACACCAAAGATATCCCCGATAACTACATAACCAACATAGCCGACCGTAGAAATAATTAAAATTAACATCGCTTTTTTGAATTCTGGATCATTAGATGTACCTTCATTTTTAGCGCGTAATGAAGTAAGTGCAATACCAGTGACTAAGAGAATCATTGCTATAATACCCATAGTTACTTGCACACCAGTACTCCATTCTCCTAAGAAAATGGCACTAAATAAAGTTGTACCTACTAGTTGCATACCTGTAGAAATAGGCATTGTTTTAGATACACCAATTAAATTAATCGAACGTAACTGGTTACCTTGGCCAAATGCCCATAATGCACCGGAAATTAAACCTACAATAATAACCGTTAAGTTATCAAATTCAGCTCGACCCATTAATAGTAAAACGATACCGACGATAAGTGCCCCTAGTGTCGTACCTCTAATCTGGTTATACGGTCCACCACCTACGAACACATTAATTAAAACAACACTACCCCAAAATAGAGCAGGTAATAACGCTATTAAAATATCTACGAATTGCATTTAATTTCACTCTCCTTATTTAATTACTTAAAGTGCTTTCCTTTCTTCTAACACCCGTGATGTATTTTATCGGAAATAATCATAAGTTAAAACGTAATTGCTCATTACATGTTTATTTTTAATAAAATAAAAGAGTCTAGAGGTTAGGACAACATCTTGCTTTTAGAGCTCTGTTAATTAATCTCTAAAGCATAAATGATGATTGTCTCAAGTCCCTATGACTCTGATTAGCAATATTTAATTAAATTGAGTAAATATTAAAGTCGAGCATGTAGCGCTTCAAACTTATATTTCTTAAATTCCGTTTCGATTTCAAATCCCAGTTCATTGAAGCGTTCCACTAGTGTAGCGTTTTTACTACGAATTTTAAAATAAACCTTATTAAGACTATAATGATTAAATGCAAAATTAATGGCGAAAGATAGCAAATCAAAGGCAATACCCTTTAACCTGTAGTCACTATGAGAACTAAAGTAGCGTATTTCTCCTATTGATTGAGTCGGACTGACTTGTAAATATAAATATCCTTTAAGTAATCCTTCACTTACAAATAGAAATAATCGATTATTATTATCTAACGATTCGACAATTTGACGTGGCGTTAATACATTATGTTTGAAAGTTTGTTCGTGTAGCCTACTAAATGGACGTTGAAAAACAGGTTGATATTCAATAATATTTTGCTCAGATCCTGATTTATTTAAAGTTGAATACGCATTTAAATAATAATCGGTAAAATTATAGTTGGCTCCAAGATGTTTCATAAGCGTTTTAGAATCTTGAGAACATTCGTCGTAAGAGAAGTTAAATATAGTTTCATTAGGTAAGGACTTACGTAAAGCAGTAAATAAATCATCGAAATGCTCTAATTTGAAATTGAAATTTTCACCAACATAGGGTCCAACCACTTTAAATTTGTTGTCGTCATATTTAATAGCGGTCAGTAGACTTTTGATTTCATTATCTTCTAATAGGCAAAATACTCCAGGAAACTTAAGTGTAGAAGTTAATAGAAGCTCAACGTCCTCTTGAGGGATAGATAGTTTATATATATAAGACGCAAATTCATTAGAAGACGTTTGAATAAATGAGACAATTTGATTTAGGTCACTTACTTTAACGATGTTCATAGCGCACCTCCAGTTCAATATCAATCTATTACATTAATTATATTGGTATTTAAATGTAATTGAAAGTTTGGATTATTGTCTATCATGTTACAATTGTTAGTATCGGATGATTGCACGTCTTTAAATATAGTTATTGCGAAAGGAAAGTAGTATGAAAACATTAATTTTAGCTGAAAAAACTTCAGTTGCACGAGACATTGCTGAAGCTTTAAATATAAAAGGTAAACGTAACGGATATATTGAAAATGAGCGTTATATTGTAACTTGGGCGTTAGGTCATTTAGTTACAAACGCTCAACCGGAACATTATGACAAATCATTTAAAGAATGGAAACTTGAAGATTTACCTATTATTCCTAATAAAATGCAAACTATCGTCATTGGAAAAACAAGTAAATAATTCAAAATAGTAAAATCCTTAATTTTAAAAAACGAAGTTAAAGATATCGTAATTGCGACAGATGCAGGTAGGGAAGGGGAACTTGTTGCGCGTCTTATCTTAGACAAAGTTAAGAATAAAAAACCGATTAAGCGATTATGGGTTAGCTCCGTTACTAAGAAAGCAATTCAACAAGGCTTTAAGCAACTAAAAGACGGTCGTGCTTATAATCATTTATATGAAGCCGCATTAGCACGAAGTGAAGCGGATTGGATAGTAGGTATTAATGCTACCCGTGCGCTAACGACAAAATATGATGCACAACTATCATTAGGTAGAGTACAAACACCTACAATACAACTCGTTAATGCTAGACAACAAGAAATTAATCACTTTAAACCTCAAAAATATTATACTTTATCCATAGATATTAAAGGATTAACATTCCAACTCAAAACGGACAAGCGTTATATGACGAAAGATGAAATCGAAAATATCGCTAGTGAAGTTAAAAATGGCAAGGGCATAATTAACTACGTTGATTCTAAGAATAAGAAAAACTATCCAAAGCCTTTATATAATTTAACTGATTTACAACAAGAAGCTTATCAACGTTATAAAATGGGTCCGAAAGAAACGTTGAATACTATTCAAACTTTATACGAACGTCATAAAATTCTAACGTATCCACGAACAGATTCTAATTATTTAACAGATGATATGGTGGATACAATTAAAGAACGATTACAAGCGTTGTTAGCTACCGAATATAAGGAACATGTGCGCCCGTTAATAAGTCAATCATATTCATCTAAGATGCGTATGTTCAATAATAATAAAGTTTCAGATCATCATGCCATTATTCCTACTGAAGTACGTCCAGATATGCAAAATTTAAGTAATAGAGAATTTAAAATCTATCAAATGGTAGCTGAAAGATTTTTAGAAACATTAATGCAGCCATATGAATTTAACGCTATTAAAGTAGATTTGAAAGTAGGTAAATATAGCTTTATTTTAAATGAAAAAATTACACATCATCTAGGATTTAAGGCATTAAAGTCTAAAAAAGATGAAGCGGTAATGGAAATTCATTTTGAAAAAGGGGAAACCTATACCATTCAACATACCAAAGTGAGCGAACACGAAACTACACCACCTGAATATTTTAATGAAGGCTCGTTATTAAAAGCGATGGAGAATCCGCAAAATTATATTTCATTAAAAGATAAGAAACACGCGTATACCTTAAAACAAACAGGTGGTATAGGAACGGTAGCTACAAGAGCTGATATTATTGAAAAGCTATTTAACATCAATGCGATAGAGTCTCGAGATGGCAAAATTAAGGTGACCACTAAAGGTAAGCAAATACTAGATTTAGCTCCTCAAGAGTTAACTTCTCCTTTATTGACGGCAGAATGGGAAGAAAAACTACTTCTTATTGAAAAGGGTAAATACAATCGTCAACGTTTCATTAATGAAATGAAAGAATTTACAACTACGATTGTTAATAATATCAAGAATAGTGAACAAAAATATAAACATGATAATTTAACTACTACGGAATGTCCAACTTGTGGCAAATTTATGATTAAAGTTAAAACTAAAAATGGGCAAATGTTAGTATGCCAAGATCCGGCATGTAAAACTAAAAAGAATGTTCAGCGTAAAACTAATGCACGTTGCCCGAACTGTAAAAAGAAAATGACATTGTTCGGAAGAGGCAAGGATGCAGTATATCGTTGTACCTGTGGACATACCGAGACGCAAGAACAAATGGATAAAAGATTTAAAAATAAAACTAGTGGCAAGATTTCTAAAAAAGAAATGAATAAATATATGAAAAATAAAGAAACGCTCGATAATAATCCGTTTAAAGATGCACTTAAAAACTTAAAACTTTAGTTAAAATCGAACTAAATTCCATATTTTTATATAAAAGTTCGTTTTTTACTATTGTATTTTTTTAAAAGTAATATTAAAATATTAAAGTATTTCAAACAAAGGAGTTTAAAGCCGTGAAAAAATACTTTCAATTCGATAAGTATGGTACAAACTATAAGAAAGAGATTATCGGTGGTATCACTACTTTTCTATCAATGGCTTATATTTTAGCTGTTAACCCTCAAGTTTTAAGTTTAGCAGGCGTCAAAGGCGTTTCTGGTGATATGAAAATGGATCAAGGTGCTATATTTGTAGCGACAGCTTTAGCAGCATTTGTAGGCTCTTTATTCATGGGACTTATCGCTAAATACCCTATTGCTTTAGCGCCAGGAATGGGATTAAATGCATTCTTCGCATTTACTGTAGTGTTAACCATGGGGATTCCATGGCAAATTGGCTTAACAGGTGTGCTATTCTCAGGAATATTCTTCGCGATATTAACCGCTACCGGTTTGAGGGAAACCATCATTAATGCAATCCCTTATCAAATGAAGATGGCTGTATCAGCAGGTATAGGTTTGTTCATTACATTCGTAGGATTGCAGAGTGCCGGAATTATCGTTAAGAATGATTCTACTTTAGTTACACTAGGCCATTTGACTGACGGCCCAGTATTATTGGCTATATTTGGTATTGTTATTACAATCATTCTTTATGCACGAAAAGTGCCAGGTTCAATCTTCATCGGTATGATAATTACTGCAATTGTAGGTATGATTACTGGTCTGATTCATACGCCATCAGGTATCGTAGGAAAAATTCCTAGCATTACGCCAACGTTTGGCGCAGCATTTGAAGCATTTAAAGACCCAGCTCAATTATTTACAATACAATTTTTAATTGTTATTTTAACATTCTTCTTTATCGACTTTTTTGATACAGCAGGAACACTAGTAGCAGTAGCTACTCAAGCTGGTATGATGAAAGATAACAAATTACCTAGAGCAGGTAGAGCATTATTTGCAGATTCTCTTGCAACGATTGTAGGTGCTGTATTTGGTACGACAACCACTACTTCTTACATAGAATCAACGTCAGGTGTAGCAGTTGGAGCGCGTACCGGATTTGCTAGTATAGTAACAGGATTCTGTTTCTTACTTGCTTTGTTCTTTAGTCCACTTATCGAGATAGTGACAAGCGCCGTTACTACACCAGCTTTAGTAGTAGTAGGTATATTAATGGCAGCAAACTTTGCAGAAATTGATTGGAAAAAATTCGAAGTAGCTGTACCTTCATTTATTACTATTATTATGATGCCTCTATCATATTCAATTGCTACAGGTATCGCTTGTGGATTTATCTTCTATCCAATTACAATGTTAATTACTAAAAAACATAAAGATGTACATCCTATTATGTATTTCTTAATGGTTTTATTTATCTTGTACTTTGTTTTCGTACACGGCTAAACATAAAAAGAACTGCGTATTCTAAATTTAGAATACGCAGTTCTTTTTTACTTTTTATATAAAACAATGATTAGCGGTGGTAACGGTCTTCATCTTTATATTGTGTATACACCACTTTAGCATCTCTATTAGGAAGATATGTTGGTGCACTTAAGACAATAAACACGAAGAATACCATCAAGAAGAACAATACCCAATGCGTAAACATTCCAACTACAGGAATAAACGCAATAAACGAACCGATTACGCCTATTAATGGAATGACTGCCATAGGTTTAATCGTATTTTGACTATCAACGAGTAAAATAATTCCTACTATTAAATAGAGTAGTGCATTTAGTAATAATGGCTGCCATGCAAAACTTAAGACGACGCTCCCACCTATAAATGGAATACCATAGAAAAATTCTGTAGCTAATAAAAAGAAACTCATAATTGCTAATGTCAATTTGACGCTTTTTTTCAAAATATATTCGCCTCCGAAAGCTTTATTAAAATAAAAAGTCTAACTTGTGTTAATTAATTGTACAAAGTAACTTATCCATACTCAATCTACTATTAAATATATAATAATGGTTTAAATTACTGTTACGACATACTTCTATTATAATAGAAAAATAAAAAAAGGGAAAAAATTTACTTAAAATGGTTGAAGTACCAAAGTATTTCCAGTAAAATACTAAAGTATGTGTTAGACAAGAACAGAAAAAGTTATAGAAAAACCTTGATTTATCAATGTTTTTCATGTAACATATCTAATGTTGGACTTGAAGAAAGCGATGAAGCGAAAGGTTACTGACACACCCGGCCGCTTTGCCATGGCGCTGTGTAAGATAGTTTTCGTGGAGAAGTCTATCACTTAAATGTAGACGAATAAGGAGGGAAAATTATGGCAAAACAAAAAATCAGAATCAGATTAAAAGCTTATGATCACCGTGTAATTGATCAATCAGCAGAGAAAATTGTTGAAACTGCTAAACGTTCTGGTGCAGATGTTTCTGGACCAATTCCGTTACCAACTGAAAAATCAGTTTATACAATTATCCGTGCGGTTCATAAGTACAAAGATTCACGTGAACAATTCGAACAACGTACACATAAACGTTTAATCGATATTGTTAACCCAACACCAAAAACAGTTGATGCTTTAATGGGCTTAAACTTACCATCTGGTGTAGACATCGAAATTAAATTATAATAGAAAATTTTAGGAGGTGGACTTTCGATGACCAAAGGAATCTTAGGAAGAAAAATTGGGATGACACAAGTATTCGGAGAAAACGGTGAATTAATCCCAGTTACAGTAGTAGAAGCAAGTCAAAACGTAGTATTACAAAAGAAAACTGAAGAAGTTGATGGCTATAATGCTATCCAAGTAGGTTTTGATGATAAAAAAGCATATAAAAAAGATGCTAAATCAAATAAATATGCTAACAAACCAGCAGAAGGTCACGCTAAAAAGGCTGGCGCAACACCTAAGCGCTTCATTCGTGAATTCAGAAACGTTAACGTTGATGAATACGAAGTAGGTCAAGAAGTCTCAGTAGATACTTTTGAAGCTGGAGACATCATTGATGTAACAGGAACTTCAAAAGGTAAAGGTTTCCAAGGTGCGATTAAACGTCATGGCCAAGCACGCGGACCAATGGCCCACGGTTCTCATTTCCATAGAGCGCCAGGTTCAGTAGGTATGGCTTCAGATGCTTCTAGAGTATTTAAAGGTCAAAAAATGCCTGGACGTATGGGTGGTAACACAGTTACTGTTCAAAACTTAGAAGTAGTTCAAGTTGATACAGATAACAATGTTATTTTAGTAAAAGGTAATGTACCTGGACCTAAAAAAGGTTTCGTAGAAATCCAAACTTCAATTAAAAAAGGTAATAAATAATAAGTAGCGAAAGGAGGAAAAAGCATAATGGCTAATTATGATGTATTAAAAGTAGACGGATCTAAATCAGGTTCTGTTGAATTAAGCGATTCAGTATTCGCTATTGAACCAAATAACAGTGTTCTTTTTGAAGCAATTAATTTACAACGTGCTTCATTACGCCAAGGAACTCACGCAGTTAAAAATCGTTCAGCTGTACGTGGTGGCGGACGTAAACCATGGAGACAAAAAGGTACAGGACGTGCGCGTCAAGGTACTATCCGTGCTCCACAATGGCGTGGTGGTGGTATCGTATTCGGACCAACACCAAGAAGCTATGCATATAAAATGCCTAAGAAAATGCGTCGTTTAGCATTACGTTCTGCATTATCTTTCAAAGTTCAAGAAAATAGTTTTACAGTTGTTGACGCTTTTGGTTTTGATGCTCCAAAAACAAAAGAATTCAAAAACGTATTAACTACACTTGAACAACCTAAAAAAGTATTAGTAGTTACTGAAAACGAAGATGTAAATGTTGAATTATCAGCACGTAACATCCCTGGTGTACAAGTAAGTACTGCTCAAGGCTTAAATGTGTTAGATATCACTAGCGCTGACAGTGTTATTATTACTGAATCAGCTGCGAAAAAAGTTGAGGAGGTGCTCGGATAATGGAAGCAAGAGATGTTCTTAAGCGCCCCGTAATCACTGAAAAATCTTCTGAAGCTATGGCTGAAGATAAATACACTTTTGACGTAGATACTCGTGCTAATAAAACACAAGTTAAAATTGCGGTTGAAGAAATTTTTGACGTTAAAGTTGAAAATGTTAACATCATCAACTACAAACCTAAGAAAAAACGTATGGGCCGTTACCAAGGCTATACAAACAAAAGAAGAAAAGCGATTGTTAAACTTAAAGAAGGTTCAATCGACTTATTCAACTAAAAAATAAAATAAAATTACCATTAAGGAGGTAAGCGACAATGGCTCTTAAAAAGTATAAGCCAATTACAAATGGTCGTCGTAATATGACTACTTTGGATTTCGCAGAAATTACGAAAACAACGCCTGAAAAGTCATTATTACAACCGCTACCGAAAAAAGCGGGTCGTAACAACCAAGGTAAATTGACTGTTCGTCATCATGGTGGAGGACATAAACGTCAATACCGTGTTATCGATTTCAAACGTAATAAAGATGGAATCACTGCTAAAGTTGATTCAATTCAATATGATCCAAACCGTTCAGCAAACATCGCATTATTAGTATATGCAGACGGTGAAAAACGCTACATTATCGCACCAAAAGGATTACAAGTAGGCCAAACAGTTGAAAGTGGTGTAGATGCAGATATCAAAGTTGGTAACGCATTACCATTACAAAACATTCCAGTTGGTACTGTAATTCACAATATCGAATTAAAACCTGGTAAAGGTGGACAATTAGCTCGTTCAGCGGGTGCAAGTTCACAAGTACTTGGTAAAGAAGGTAAATACGTATTAATCAGATTACGTTCTGGTGAAGTTCGTATGATTTTATCAACTTGCCGTGCTACAATCGGTCAAGTAGGTAACTTACAACATGAATTAGTTAACGTTGGTAAAGCCGGACGTTCTAGATGGAAAGGTATCCGTCCAACAGTTCGTGGTTCTGTAATGAACCCTAACGATCACCCACACGGTGGTGGTGAAGGACGTGCTCCAATCGGTAGACCTTCTCCAATGTCTCCATGGGGTAAACCAACTCTTGGTAAGAAAACACGTCGCGGTAAAAAATCATCAGATAAACTTATCGTTCGTGGACGTAAGAAAAAATAATAATAACTTATTTGGGTGTGCGGCGTAAAAGCTGCACGCACATAATAAGAAGGGAGGCGCCCAAATGGCTCGTAGTATTAAAAAAGGACCTTTCGTCGATGATCATTTAATGAAAAAAGTAGAAGCTCAAGACGGAAGTGAAAAGAAACAAGTAATCAAAACATGGTCACGTCGTTCTACAATTTTCCCAAACTTCATCGGTCATACTTTTGCAGTATACGATGGTCGTAAACATGTACCTGTTTATGTAACTGAGGATATGGTAGGTCACAAATTAGGTGAATTTGCTCCAACTCGTACATTTAAAGGACATGCTGCTGACGATAAAAAAACTAGAAGATAATAAATAGAAGTAGAGGAGGAAATCCTAATGGAAGCAAAAGCGGTTGCTAGAACAATCAGAATCGCACCTCGTAAAGTAAGATTAGTTCTTGACTTAATTAGAGGTAAAAATGCTGGAGAAGCTATTGCTATTTTAAAATTAACTAACAAAGCTTCATCACCAGTAATTGAAAAAGTATTAATGTCCGCTTTAGCAAATGCTGAACATAACTATGACATGAACACTGATGAATTAGTTGTAAAAGAAGCATATGCAAATGAAGGACCAACTTTAAAACGTTTCCGTCCACGTGCACAAGGCCGTGCAAGTGCAATTAACAAACGTACAAGCCACATTACAATCGTCGTAAGTGACGGTAAAGAAGAAGCTAAAGAAGCTTAATAACTACTTAAGGAGGGAATACTGTGGGTCAAAAAATTAATCCAATCGGACTTCGTGTCGGAATTATCCGTGATTGGGAAGCTAAATGGTATGCTGAAAAAGATTTCGCTTCTCTATTACACGAAGATTTAAGAATCCGTAAATTTATTGATAACGAATTAAAAGAAGCATCAGTTTCTCACGTTGATATTGAACGTGCTGCTAACCGTATTAATATTGCTATTCACACTGGTAAACCAGGTATGGTAATTGGTAAAGGCGGATCAGAAATTGAAAAACTTCGTAACAAATTAAACAACTTAACTGATAAAAAAGTACACATTAACGTTGTGGAAATCAAAAAAGTTGATATTGACGCTCGTTTAGTTGCTGAGAATATTGCACGTCAATTAGAAAACCGTGCTTCATTCCGTCGTGTACAAAAACAAGCTATTACAAGAGCTATGAAACTTGGTGCTAAAGGTATCAAAACTCAAGTATCAGGTCGTTTAGGCGGAGCTGACATCGCTCGTGCTGAACAATATTCAGAAGGAACTGTTCCACTTCATACTTTACGTGCAGACATCGACTATGCACATGCTGAAGCTGACACTACTTATGGTAAATTAGGTGTTAAAGTATGGATTTATCGTGGTGAAGTTCTTCCTACTAAGAATACTAGTGAAGGAGGAAAATAAGAATGTTACTACCAAAACGTGTTAAATATCGTCGTCAACATCGTCCTAAAACAACTGGTCGTTCTAAAGGCGGTAACTATGTAACATTTGGTGAGTATGGATTACAAGCAACTACAACTTCTTGGATCACATCTCGTCAAATCGAATCTGCTCGTATTGCTATGACACGTTACATGAAACGTGGCGGGAAAGTTTGGATTAAAATCTTCCCTCATACACCATACACTAAAAAACCTTTAGAAGTACGTATGGGTGCTGGTAAAGGTGCCGTTGAAGGCTGGATCGCAGTTGTGAAACCAGGTAGAATTTTATTCGAAGTTGCTGGTGTATCTGAAGAAGTAGCTCGTGAAGCATTACGTTTAGCAAGTCACAAACTTCCAGTAAAAACTAAGTTTGTAAAACGTGAAGAATTGGGTGGTGAAACAAATGAAAGCTAAGGAAATTAGAGACTTAACCACTTCAGAAATCGAAGAACAAATCAAATCTTCAAAAGAAGAGCTTTTTAACCTACGCTTTCAGTTAGCTACAGGTCAATTAGAGGAAACTGCACGTATTCGTACAGTTAGAAAAACGATTGCACGTCTAAAAACTGTTGCTCGTGAAAGAGAAATCGAACAAAGCAAAGCTAATCAATAATCCATTTGAAAGAGGAGGTTACAAAAGTGAGTGAAAGAAACGATCGTAAAGTTTATGTAGGTAAAGTTGTTTCAGATAAAATGGACAAAACTATTACTGTATTAGTTGAAACTTACAAAACACACAAATTATACGGTAAACGTGTAAAATACTCTAAAAAATACAAAACTCATGATGAAAACAATTCAGCTAAATTAGGAGACACAGTTAAAATTCAAGAAACTCGTCCTTTATCAGCAACAAAACGTTTTCGTTTAGTAGAAATTGTTGAAGAGTCAGTTATTATTTAATACAAGATTAGAGATAAGGGAGGTTTAACTAATGATCCAACAAGAAACTCGTTTAAAAGTAGCGGACAACTCTGGTGCTCGTGAAGTTCTTACAATTAAAGTATTAGGTGGATCTGGACGCAAAACAGCGAACATTGGTGACATCATTGTATGTACTGTTAAAAATGCAACACCAGGTGGCGTTGTTAAAAAAGGCGATGTAGTCAAAGCTGTTGTTGTTAGAACTAAATCAGGCGTTCGCCGTAATGATGGTTCTTATATCAAATTTGATGAAAATGCATGTGTCATTATTCGTGATGACAAAGGCCCACGTGGTACTCGTATCTTTGGTCCTGTTGCTCGTGAATTACGTGATGGTAACTTCATGAAAATCGTATCATTAGCACCAGAAGTACTATAATTTATAAAAACCATATCATTTAAGGAGGTGCCCACATGCATATCAAAAAAGGTGACAACGTAAAAGTTATCGCAGGTAAAGACAAAGGTAAAGAAGGTAAAGTAGTTGCTACTGAACCTAAAAAAGACCGTGTCGTTGTGGAAGGTGTTAACGTTATTAAAAAACACCAAAAACCAACTCAATTAAATCCTGAAGGTGGAATCTTAGAAACAGAGGCAGCAATCCATGTTTCTAACGTACAATTATTAGACCCTAAAACAAATGAACCAACACGTGTTGGATATAAATTTGTAGATGGCAAAAAAGTTCGTATCGCTAAAAAATCAGGCGAAGAAATTAAATCTAATAATTAATAATTAGTCGAAAGGAGGATCCACTTTGAACCGTTTAAAAGAAAGATACAATACTGAAGTTACTGAAAACTTAGTGAAAAAATTTAACTATAGTTCTGTAATGGAAGTTCCAAAAATCGAAAAAATCGTTGTGAATATGGGTGTAGGTGACGCAGTTCAAAACTCTAAAGTATTAGATAATGCTGTAGAAGAATTAGAACTTATCACTGGTCAAAAACCATTAGTAACAAAAGCTAAAAAATCAGTTGCAACATTCCGTTTACGTGAAGGTATGCCAATCGGTGCGAAAGTTACACTTCGCGGAGAAAGAATGTATGAATTCTTAGATAAATTAATCGCAGTTTCATTACCTCGTGTACGTGACTTCCAAGGTGTTTCTAAAAAAGCATTTGATGGTCGCGGTAACTATACTCTAGGAATTAAAGAACAATTAATTTTCCCAGAAATCGATTATGATAAAGTAAGTAAAGTAAGAGGAATGGATATTGTTATCGTAACAACTGCTAACACTGACGAGGAAGCTCGTGAATTGTTAACAAACTTCGGTATGCCATTTCGTAAATAATCTCTAAAAGGAGGCTAATTAAGTGGCTAAAACTTCTATGGTTGCTAAGCAACAGAAAAAACAAAAATATGCAGTACGTGAATATACTCGTTGTGAACGTTGTGGTCGTCCACATTCTGTATATCGTAAATTTAAATTATGCCGTATTTGTTTCCGTGAATTAGCTTACAAAGGCCAAATTCCTGGCGTACGTAAAGCTAGCTGGTAATATATAAGAGTCTGAAAGGAGGCAACAATCAATGACAATGACAGATCCAATCGCAGATATGCTTACTCGTGTAAGAAACGCAAACATGGTGCGTCACGAAAAGTTAGAATTACCTGCGTCTAACATTAAAAAACAAATTGCTGAAATCTTAAAAAATGAAGGTTTCATTAAAAACGTAGAATTCGTTGAAGACGATAAACAAGGTGTTATTCGTTTATTCTTAAAATATGGTCAAAACAATGAACGTGTTATCACAGGATTAAAACGTATCTCTAAACCAGGTTTACGTGTTTATGCTAAAGCAAACGAAGTACCTAAAGTATTAAATGGTTTAGGTATTGCATTAGTTTCAACTTCTGAAGGTGTTATCACTGACAAAGAAGCTAGAAAACGTAACGTTGGCGGAGAAATTATCGCATACGTTTGGTAATAATAAATAAGGAGGTGCCATAACATGAGTCGTGTTGGTAAGAAAATTATTGACATCCCTAGCGACGTTACAGTAACTTTTGATGGTCAAACAGCTACTGTAAAAGGTCCTAAAGGTGAATTAACTAGAACTTTTAATGAAAGAATGACTTTCAAACAAGAAGAAAACACTATCGAAGTTGTAAGACCTACTGATTCTAAAGATGATAGAACAGTTCATGGTACAACTCGTGCTTTATTAAATAATATGGTACAAGGTGTTTCTCAAGGTTTCGAAAAAACTCTTGAACTTGTGGGTGTAGGTTACCGTGCTCAAATGCAAGGTAATGACTTAGTATTAAACGTTGGTTATTCTCATCCTGTTGAAATTAAAGCTGAAGATGGCATTACTTTCGCAGTAGAGAAAAATACAACAGTAAGAGTATCTGGCGTTTCTAAAGAACAAGTTGGAGCTATTGCTTCAAACATTCGTTCAGTAAGACCTCCAGAACCTTATAAAGGAAAAGGTATCCGTTACCAAGGTGAATATGTTCGCCGTAAAGAAGGTAAAACTGGTAAATAATAGATAACTCTCTTAAGAAAGGAGTAATAAAATGATCAGTAAAATTGATAAAAACAAAGTGCGTTTGAAAAGACATGCTCGTGTGCGTACTAAATTATCAGGTACAGCTGAAAAACCACGTTTAAATGTTTATCGTTCAAACAAACATATTTATGCTCAAATCATCGATGATGTTAAAGGCGAAACTTTAGTTCAAGCATCATCTAAAGACAAAGATATCGCTAGCGAATCTACTACAAAAGTTGATTTATCTACAAAAGTTGGCGAAACAATTGCTAAAAAAGCTACTGATAAAGGTATTAAAGAAATCGTATTTGATCGCGGCGGTTACTTATACCACGGTCGTGTTAAAGCATTAGCTGAAGCTGCTAGAGAAAGCGGATTAGAATTTTAATTTAAAGGAGGGACAATTACATGGCTCGTAGAGAAGAAGAAACGAAAGAATTTGAAGAACGCGTTGTTACAATCAATCGTGTTGCGAAAGTTGTTAAAGGTGGACGTCGTTTCCGTTTCACTGCATTAGTAGTAGTTGGAGACAAAAATGGTCGTGTAGGTTTCGGTACTGGTAAAGCACAAGAGGTACCAGAAGCTATCAAAAAAGCTGTTGAAGCAGCTAAAAAAGATTTAGTAGTCGTTCCACGTGTTGAAGGAACTACTCCACACATTATCACTGGTCGTTATGGTTCAGGTAGCGTATTCATGAAACCAGCTGCACCTGGTACAGGAGTTATCGCTGGTGGTCCAGTACGTGCCGTATTAGAATTAGCAGGTATCACTGATATCTTAAGTAAATCATTAGGTTCAAACACACCTATCAACATGGTACGTGCTACACTAAATGGTTTACAAAACCTTAAAAACGCTGAAGAAGTTGCTAAATTACGTGGCAAATCAGTAGAAGAATTATATAATTAAGGAGGGAAAATAAATAATGGCTAAATTACAAATTACCCTCACTCGTAGTGTTATTGGTCGTCCTGAAACACAACGTAAAACTGTTGAAGCTTTAGGTCTTAAAAAGACTAACAGTTCAGTAGTTGTTGAAGATAACCCTGCAATCCGTGGGCAAATCAACAAAGTTAAACATTTATTAACAGTTGAAGAAAAATAATTAAGGAGGTGCCTATAAAATGAAATTACATGAGTTAAAAGCAGCTGAAGGTTCACGTAAAGTACGTAACCGTGTTGGTCGTGGCGCTGGTACTGGTAACGGTAAAACTAGTGGCCGTGGTCAAAAAGGTCAAAAAGCACGTTCAGGTGGTGGCGTAAGACCAGGTTTTGAAGGTGGACAATTACCTTTATTCCGTCGTTTACCAAAACGAGGTTTCACTAACATTAACCGTAAAGAATATGCTATTGTTAACTTAGACCAACTTAATAAATTTGAAGATGGTACTGAAGTAACTCCAGCTTTATTAGTTGAAACTGGTGTAGTTAAGAATGAAAAATCTGGTATTAAAGTACTAGGTAACGGTTCACTTGATAAAAAATTGACAGTGAAAGCTCATAAATTCTCAGCTTCAGCAGTAGAAGCAATTGATGCTAAAGGTGGAGCACACGAGGTGATCTAATGTTTCAAACGCTTGTGAGCTTCTTTAAAACTAAAGAAGTTCGTAACAAGATTTTCTTTACTTTAGCAATGTTAGTAATATTCAAAATAGGGACTTATATTCCGGCTCCTGGTGTAAACCCAGAGCCTTTTGAACAACAAAGTTCTGATCAAGGTGTCGCTGCTCTTCTTAATACGTTTGGTGGCGGAGCCTTAAAGAACTTTTCTATATTTGCAATGGGTATTATGCCTTACATCACTGCATCTATCGTAATGCAATTATTACAGATGGATATTGTTCCGAAATTCTCTGAATGGGCGAAACAAGGTGAAGTAGGTAAAAGAAAACTTAGCAATGTAACACGTTATTTCGCTATCATTTTGGCTTTTATACAGTCAATTGGTATGGCTTTTCAATTCAATAATTATCTAGGTGGTAAATTGATTGTTCATCAATCTATCATGAGTTATTTATTGATAGCCGTTGTTTTAACAGCAGGAACAGCATTTCTAATTTGGCTTGGTGACCAAATCACTCAATTTGGTGTAGGTAATGGTATTTCTATCATTATCTTTGCAGGTATCTTATCTACGTTGCCATCATCTATCGGACAGTTTGTACAACAAGCGTTCGTTGGTAATGATGATACAACGTTAGCATGGCTTAAAGTTATAGGATTAATAGTAGGTTTAATTTTACTAACTGTTGGTGCTATCTACGTACTTGAAGCTAAACGTAAGATTCCTATTCAATATGCGAAGAAACAATCTGCCCAAAGATTAGGCTCACAAGCAACTTATCTACCTTTAAAAGTAAATTCAGCAGGGGTTATTCCAGTAATCTTTGCGATGGCATTCTTCTTATTGCCAAGAACATTAACGTTGTTCTTCCCAAAAGCCGATTGGGCGCAAACAATTTCTGAATATGCTAACCCTTCAAACACTTACGGCATGATAGTTTATGTAATTCTAATTATTGCATTCACATATTTCTATGCCTTTGTTCAAGTTAATCCTGAAAAAATGGCAGACAACTTGAAGAAACAAGGTAGTTATGTACCAGGTATTAGACCTGGAGATCAAACAAAAAAATATATTACTAAAGTACTTTATCGCTTAACTTTTGTAGGCTCTATTTTCTTAGCCGTTATTGCTATATTACCTATATTGGCTACTAAATTTATGAGTTTACCTCAATCAATTCAGATTGGTGGTACTAGCTTATTAATCGTAATTGGTGTAGCAATCGAAACTATGAAATCACTTGAAGCTCAAGTGAGTCAGAAAGAATATAAAGGCTTTGGTGGTAGATAATTTGTAGGAGGGCAATTTATGAATATCATTTTAATGGGTTTACCTGGCGCAGGTAAAGGAACTCAAGCGAGTGAAATTGTTAAGAAATTCCCAATACCACATATATCTACTGGTGACATGTTCAGAAAAGCGATTAAAGATGAAACAGATTTAGGAAAAGAAGCTAAATCTTACATGGATCGTGGAGAATTAGTCCCTGATGAAGTTACTGTAGGTATCGTTAAAGAAAGAATTTCTGAAGACGATGCAAAAAAAGGATTCTTATTAGACGGTTTCCCTAGAACTATCGATCAAGCTGAGGCATTAAACGAAATTATGTCTGAGCTTGAAAGAAACATTGATGCTGTTATCAATATAGAAGTTCCTGAGGAAGAATTAATGAATCGTCTTACAGGTCGTCGTATTTGTGAAAAATGTGGTACGACTTATCATCTTGTATTTAATCCTCCAAAGGTTGATGGTATTTGTGATATCGATGGTGGAAAGCTTTATCAACGTGAAGATGATAATCCAGAAACAGTATCTAACCGTTTAAGTGTAAATGTTAAACAATCTAAGCCAATATTAGAGTATTACGATAATAAAGGCGTATTGAACAACATTGATGGCGCGAAAGATATTGACGAAGTAACCAAAGATGTCATTGATATCTTAAATCATTTAAAATAGATCAACTTTATACGGTCTATGAAGAAGTGAATTTTAACTAGGTTTCTCTGGCAAAAATTAGTTTTCTGAGTGCCGAATGACGATAAATAATTCCCGCATTTTGTTAAACTTATAATAACTAGTCACTATATTAGATTCGTATCGTTGAAGTTGTCTATTGACGATTACCTTACTATTGTAAAAAGGGGGAAGTTAATCAATGGCGAAACAAGATGTAATTGAATTAGAAGGTACAGTATTAGATACTTTACCAAATGCTATGTTTAAAGTAGAATTAGAAAATGGTCATGAAATTTTAGCTCACGTAAGTGGTAAGATCAGAATGAACTATATTCGAATTCTACCTGGCGACAAAGTAACTGTAGAAATGTCTCCGTATGATTTATCACGCGGTAGAATTACTTATCGTTATAAATAATCGTCACTCCATAATATAGGGAGGTATAAAAATGAAAGTAAGACCATCAGTTAAACCAATTTGCGAAAAATGTAAAGTCATTAAACGTAAAGGTAAAGTAATGGTAATTTGTGACAATCCTAAGCACAAACAAAGACAAGGATAATAAAAGAGAGGTGTAAATATATATGGCACGTATTGCAGGAGTGGATATTCCACGTGAAAAACGCGTTGTTATTTCATTAACATACGTATACGGTATCGGTACTTCAACAGCTAAGAAAATCGTTGAAGAAGCTAACGTTGCAGCTGATACTCGTGTAAAAGATTTAACAGATGACGAATTAGGTCGCATCCGTGAAGTTGTTGACAGTTATAAAGTTGAAGGTGACTTACGTCGTGAACAAAACTTAAACATCAAACGTTTAATGGAAATTTCATCATACCGTGGTATCCGTCACCGTCGTGGCTTACCAGTTCGCGGTCAAAAAACTAAAAACAACGCACGTACTCGTAAAGGCCCAGTTAAAACTGTAGCTAACAAGAAAAAATAATAGGTAAAGGAGGCAAAATATAAATGGCTCGTAAACAAGTATCTCGTAAACGTAGAGTTAAAAAGAATATTGAAAATGGTGTAGCTCACATCCGTTCAACATTCAACAATACAATCGTAACTATCACTGATGAATTTGGTAATGCTTTATCTTGGTCATCAGCAGGTGCATTAGGTTTTAAAGGTTCTAAAAAATCAACACCATTCGCAGCGCAAATGGCTTCTGAAACTGCTTCAAAAACAGCAATGGAACATGGATTAAAAACTGTAGAAGTAACAGTTAAAGGACCTGGACCTGGTCGTGAATCAGCTATCCGTGCTTTACAATCAGCTGGTTTAGAAGTAACTGCAATTAGAGACGTTACTCCAGTACCACATAACGGTTGTCGTCCACCAAAACGTCGTCGCGTCTAATTTTTTAAGTTTGTTATTGTTACAGGTCACTGAGCGAAACAGTTTAAAATTAAGTCGACGTAATTAAGGAGGATTTTTGCAAATGATAGAAATTGAAAAACCTAGAATTGAGACAATTGAAATTAGTGAAGATGCTAAATTCGGTAAGTTCGTTGTTGAACCACTTGAGCGTGGCTACGGTACTACACTAGGAAACTCCTTACGTCGTATCCTACTATCTTCATTACCAGGTGCAGCCGTTAAGTACATTGAAATCGAAGGTGTTTTACACGAATTCTCAGCTATAGATAACGTTGTTGAAGATGTTTCTACAATTATTATGAACATCAAAAAATTAGCGCTTAAGATCTATTCTGAAGAAGATAAAATATTAGAAATCGATGTTCGAGATGAAGGCGAAGTAACTGCAAGTGACATTACTCATGATAGTGATGTTGAAGTTCTAAATCCAGAACTTAAAATCGCAACAGTGTCTAAAGGTGGACATTTAAAAATTCGTCTAGTTGCTAATAAGGGTAGAGGTTACGCACTAGCAGAACAAAATAATACTAGTGATTTACCAATTGGTGTAATTCCTGTTGATTCACTATATTCACCTGTAGAACGTGTAAACTATACAGTTGAAAATACACGTGTAGGTCAAAGTAGTGATTTTGATAAATTAACTTTAGATGTTTGGACTAATGGTTCAATAACTCCTCAAGAGTCAGTATCATTAGCGGCTAAGATCATGACTGAACATTTAAATATTTTTGTAGGTCTTACTGATGAAGCACAAAATGCTGAAATCATGATTGAAAAAGAAGAAGACCAAAAAGAAAAAGTACTTGAAATGTCTATTGAAGAATTAGATTTATCAGTACGTTCATACAACTGTTTAAAACGCGCAGGAATCAATTCTGTTCAAGAATTAGCTGACAAATCTGAAGCTGATATGATGAAAGTGCGTAATTTAGGTCGTAAATCTCTTGAAGAAGTTAAATATAAATTAGAAGATTTAGGATTAGGTTTAAGAAAAGAAGATTAATAAGTTAAAGGAGGTCAACTCATGGGTTACAGAAAATTAGGTCGTACTTCTGATCAACGTAAAGCTATGTTACGTGACTTAGCTACTTCACTTATCGTTAGTGAACGCATTGAAACTACAGAAGCTCGTGCGAAAGAAGTTCGTAGTGTTGTTGAGAAATTAATCACTTTAGGTAAAAAAGGAGATTTAGCTTCTCGTCGTAATGCTGCTAAAACATTACGTAACGTTGAAATTTTAAACGAAGACGAAACTACACAAACTGCACTTCAAAAATTATTCGGTGAAATTGCTGAACGTTATACAGAACGTCAAGGTGGTTACACTCGTATTCTTAAAGTAGGTCCTCGTCGCGGAGACGGTGCTGAATCAGTTATCATCGAATTAGTAGATTAATTCAACTTATAAATACACTTACTACTTATATCTAAAGCAAATGAGTGCAACGATAATGTCTGCCACATACAGATATTGTCTAGCTCAGAGTGCCCCATCAATTAAATATTATCAAAAAGCGTGAACTCAACTAAAATATGATGGGGTGCGCGCTTTTTTAGTTTTAAAGTAAGTTACGTGTTTAGTATCTTACTTTAAAATGTATTATAGATTTTAGGAGATAAATCCTAATCCATAGGCGTAGAGAAGATTCAATGCGAATACTCTCTACGCCTCATTTTATATAAATGTTTCATATTATGGCTCCATGTATAACATTAAGTCATCGTTTGAAGCGCAATCTCTTAACACAGATATACAGAATGTTAATTATCATGTAAAATATATAAGTAAATTATTTTAGGAGGGAACATCGTGGAGGCTAATCAATTAACTATTATAGAATTAAAGAATATTGACTTTCAGTACCAAGAAGACGCAGCCTTCACTCTTGAAGATGTTTCTTTTAAAATACCTAAAAATCAATGGATCTCTATTGTTGGTCACAATGGTTCAGGCAAATCTACTATTGCGAAACTCATCGTAGGGATTGAGACGGCTACTAAAGGACAAATATTTTTTGACAACATGCCAATTACACCTGACAATCTTAAAAAAATACGTAACCATATAGGTATTGTTTTTCAAAATCCGGAAAATCAATTTGTGGGTTCCATCGTTAAATATGATGTGGCGTTTGGTCTAGAAAATCATTTAGTCCCATATGAAGAGATGCAGGAAATTGTGGCTCAGTCCTTAAAAGACGTAGGAATGACTGATTATGCTGAATATGAGCCACAGTCGCTCTCAGGTGGTCAGAAACAACGTGTAGCGATTGCAGGTGTCTTAGCGCTTAGTCCTACTGTAATCATCTTAGATGAAGCAACATCGATGCTTGACCCTCAAGCTAAGCAATCACTACTTGAATTAATACGTAAAGTAAAGAAGCATAAAGACGTTACGATTATTTCTATCACACATGACCTAACTGAAGCTATGGAAGGCGACCACATCATAGTGATGAACCAAGGGAAAGTCTTTAAAGAAGGTAAACCTGAAACGATTTTTAAAGATATTGATAGTTTGAACAATATTGGGTTAGACTTACCTTTCTCTATGAAAATGAACCAACTCTTAGGTTTTGATGATCAATACACTACCTATGAAAGGTTGGTAGATAAATTATGACTATTACTTTTAACGATGTTTCTTATACCTATCAAAAAGGCACGCCCTATGAATATGAAGCTTTAAAACATATCAACCTTACAATAGAACAAGGAAAATATTATGCGATTGTTGGACAGACTGGTAGTGGAAAGTCTACGTTAATACAACATCTCAATGGACTACTAAAACCCACACAAGGTAGTATTGAGCATGATGATATAACTATCGTAGCCAAAACAAAAGATAAGTATATACGTGCTCTCCGTCAAAATGTAGGTTTAGTATTTCAATTTCCAGAGTCTCAATTATTTGAAGATAATATTGAAAGAGAAATTGAATTTGGACCTAAGAACTTTGGTATGGATGTTGAGAAAGTAAAAGCACGTGCATTGGACTTGTTTATTGAACTAGGCTTCCCTAATAATATTATGGACTTATCACCATTTCAAATGTCTGGTGGGCAAATGCGTAAAATAGCTATTGTCTCAATACTTGCAATGGACCCAGATGTAATCATTCTAGATGAACCTACTGCAGGTCTAGATCCCAAAAGTCGTCAACAAGTAATGAAATTATTTAAAAAAGTTCAAAAAGAACATCATAAAACCATTATCCTAGTTTCACATGATATGAACGATGTCGCTAATTATGCTGAAGAAATTATTGTTATGAAAGAGGGAAGCGTTTTAGAACAAGTTTCCCCTAAACAATTATTTAAACAAGCTAGTCGACTCGAAGAATGGCATATTACTTTACCAGACATCGTTCAATTACAACGTGATTTTGAAGATAAATATCATACTAAATTAAAAGATGTAGCATTAACTGAAGAGGAATTTGTAACAATGTATCGGGAGTGGCAACATCATGAAGAATAAACTCATTATTGGTCGTTATTTGCCTAATGATTCAGTCATACACAATTTAGATCCTCGTGGCAAAGTGATATTTGTATTTCTATTTATTATTCTTATATTCTTTGCTCACTCATTTGCAACATTCGGTTGGATTCTATTACTTATTCTGTCATTCATGATGCTAGCCAAAATTAAATTTTGGTTTCTAATTAAAGGATTAACGCCAATCTTTATCTTTCTAATCTTTACCTTTTTAATGCATGTATTTTTTACTCATGGTGGTACGAGATTAGTAGATTTCGGTTTTATTAAAATAGATAGTATTGGTATATTAGAAGGCATCTTTATTTCATTGAGATTAATTACAATAGTAATGATAGCTACGATTATGACGCTCTCAACGAGTCCTATAGATTTAACTGATGCATTTGAGAAACTTATGACCCCACTTAAATGGGTTAAAGTACCTGTTCATCAATTAAGTATGATTATGTCGATAGCTTTAAGATTTATCCCAACGTTAATGGATGAACTAGATAAAATTATCTTAGCTCAAAAATCACGTGGCTCTGAAATTAGTTCAGGAAGTTTAATGACACGTATTAAAGCATTTCTACCTCTTATGATTCCATTGTTTATTTCTGCTTTTCAGAGAGCAGAGGAATTAGCAATTGCGATGGAAGTAAGGGGTTATGATGCGGATACTCAAAGAACAAGTTATAGAAAGCTAGAATGGCGTTTAAATGACACAATGTGCTTATTAAGCATCATACCTATAGCTATTGTGCTATTTGTACTAAAATATATTGGAGTGTAATAGAGTGCGTATACTAGTTAATATCTCATATCAAGGTAATCAATTCCTTGGTTTTCAAATTCAACAACAAGGACGTACTGTACAACAACAATTCGAGAAAATTTTAAAGCGTATGCATCGTCGTCATGTTCGCATTCATCCATCAAGTCGTACAGATCGGGGTGTTCATGCTTATGAACAGTATTTTCACTTTGATACTGACTTGAACATTGCGCCGAAGCAATGGAAGTATGCAATGAATAGTGCGTTACCTGATGACATCTATGTTAACGATGTGGAAGAAGTTAGTGATGATTTTCATTGTCGCTATGACTGTGTAGGTAAAACATACCGTTACAAAGTTTATCAATCTGAACATCGGAATCCTTTTGAAAGTGGTTTAAAGACATTTATTAAGGAAGATTTAGATTTAGATCGAATGAATCAAGCAGCGCAATACTTTATTGGCACACATGATTTTACTGGATTCTGTTCTCAGAAGACAGAAGTGGAAAGTAAGGAACGTACATTGTATCAAAGTGAGATTATTAGAACGGAAGAAGGCTTTGATTACATCGTTACAGGTTCCGGATTTTTATATAATATGGTCCGCGTACTTGTAGCATTTTTAATTGAAGTTGGAAAAGGGAAGCGTCAACCAGAGGAAGTACAGCAACTTCTAGTAGAGAAGAATCGAGACAACGTTCCCTTTACAGCACCGGCAGAAGGTCTTTATTTAGAAAAGATTTATTTAGACCCAGAAGCTTTAGTTCAAGACTTTGGAAGCGATATAAAAATTCATCGTAAAAAATCATTACAAAATGACTGATTTGCATTGACAAAACCCTTGATAAAATATAACATAGTTAACGGTATTGTTTTATATCACCCCATGATAAGCCCCGGAAACTTATTATGTTACAAGATATATAAGCAGATTATACAGGAATAAAATAAATGAACATTTACGCTTTGAAATCGTAACAGAAATACCGGATTGTAGATTTCATCTGTAGGTTCGACTGCAATGAACATCTACAATCTAAGACGAAGCATTTATTTTTAGGAGGACAATTATTATGCGTCAAACATTTATGGCAAATGAATCAAACATTGAGCGCAAATGGTATGTTATTGATGCTGAAGGCCAAACATTAGGTCGTTTATCATCAGAAGTAGCATCTATCTTACGCGGTAAAAATAAAGTAACTTATACACCACACGTTGACACTGGTGACTATGTAATCATCATCAACGCTTCAAAAATCGAATTAACTGGTAAAAAAGAATCAGATAAAATTTACTATCGTCACTCAAATCACCCAGGCGGTATCAAATCAGTAACTGCTGGTGAATTAAAACGTAATAACCCAGAACGTTTACTTGAAACTTCTATCAAAGGAATGTTACCAAGCTCACGTTTAGGTGAAAAACAAGGTAAAAAATTATTTGTATACGGTGGCGCTGAACATCCACACGCTGCACAACAACCAGAAAACTACGAGTTACGTGGTTAATTAGAAGGAGGAAATTACATTGGCACAAGTTGAATATAGAGGCACAGGCCGTCGTAAAAACTCAGTAGCACGTGTACGTTTAGTACCAGGTGAAGGTAATATCACTGTTAACGAACGTGACGTACGTGACTACTTACCATTTGAATCATTAATCTTAGACTTAAACCAACCATTCGATGTTACAGAAACTAAAGGTAACTACGATGTATTAGTAAATGTACACGGTGGCGGTTTCACTGGACAAGCTCAAGCTATCCGTCATGGTATCGCTCGTGCATTATTAGAGGCTGATCCTGAATACAGAGGTTCTTTAAAACGCGCAGGTCTATTAACTCGTGACCCACGTATGAAAGAACGTAAAAAACCAGGTCTTAAAAAAGCACGTCGTTCACCACAATTCTCAAAACGTTAGGTTGCAGCTGTTGCAAGTTTACTTGCTTACAGATGGAGTCCGCAAATTGCGTCAGCAATTTGTGTTCAACTAAATATACGTTTACAACACTTCTTGGAATCTTTCAAGGAGTGTTTTTTTATCACACAAAAATAAGCTAGTGGCTTCATCACCACTAGCTATTGATCTTTATTAATTTTTAAAGACTTCTTGAACTACATCCGTCATGTCTTCATTAATGACTAAGCTTGCATCTCTATCGTAAGGAGTACTATCGCGATTGATGATAACTAAGTTATCGCCTGTAAAGTTTGAGATAAATCCTGCTGCAGGTTGTACTACTAATGATGAGCCTAAGACAATCACTGTATCTGCTTTTTGAATTTTATCAAGCGCTCTAAACACGGTAGGTTGGTCTAACATTTCTCCATATAAGACAATATCAGGTCGAATGACGTCACCACATTTTTCGCAATATCTTAACTCATGTTTCATCACATATGATTTAGAATACTGCTCGTTACAGCTAATACAATAGAAACGATTAAGCGTACCATGAATTTCATCAACATTCTCACTACCTGCATCTTCATGTAAGCCATCAATATTTTGAGTAATGACGCCTAATGATTTGCCTTCTTTTTCTAATGTAGCAATCCATTCATGTACAACATTTGGTTTTTTATCTGCCACGAGTAAACGTTTATGATAGAAATCGATAAAACTTTCTTTGTCATCATTCAAATGATCAATACTTAATAAATATTCTGGTGAATAACCATCCTTAGAGATTTCATCAAAAAGGCCACCCATAGAACGGAAATCCGGAATACCACTGGCCACAGAAACACCTGCTCCTGTAAAGAAGACAATGCGATTTGATTTGTCTACAATTTCTTTTAATTGTTCAATTTTATTTTCCAAAATTAACACCTCGTTAGAACGATTTAAATCCATAATTTAATAAACTGTATCTATGTTATACGTATATTTCTATTACAACATACATTTAAGCATATTTACTAGATTTTCATATTAAATACATTTATTTAAATCTCTCTTTATGTCGATATAGTAATAAATTATTAGAGTTCAGTCGTTTAATAGTATAAAATTGATTTGTGCGTAAAAATTTAGGAACTAAGACATTGAAGTTTCGAAAACATTTTCAACAAATAAATTAATCATTATAGATGAGGGGAGTGACAATTAAAGTGAATAAATATGATCGTTTAGATGAAATCATCAAGCTTGTAAACCAAAAAGGAACAGTAAGAACAAATCAAATCGTTGAAGAATTAAATGTGTCGGATATGACTGTACGACGTGATTTAGCAGAGTTAGAAGAAAAAGGTTTACTTACTAAGATACATGGAGGAGCTAGAAGTAACTCAGTATTTCAATTTAAAGAGAAATCACATCAGGAAAAACACACCCATAATATTGAAGAAAAACGACTTGTTGCACGTAAAGCAGTAAATCTTATTGAAGAAGGAGATACTCTCTTTCTAGGCCCGGGTACAACAATTGAATGTTTAGCAGAATTGATAGACCATAAATCGCTAACAATTATTACCAACTGTTTCCCAGTATTTAAGATATTATTTGAGAAAAGATCGCTAGACTTTAAAGTATATCTATTAGGCGGAGAAATGAGAGAACTCACAGAATCGTTTGTCGGGGAAATGACAAATACACTACTTAAAACGAAAAATTTTAGTAAGATGTTCTTTAGTTGTAATGGAGTCAAAGAGGCTAATGTATTAACTTCAACAATTGATGAAGCATATACGCAACAACTGGCATTAGAACGTTCTGTTGAAACTTATTTATTAATAGATGATTCAAAAATTGGTAAAGAGGACTTCACCGAGCTTTGTAAATTAGATGATTTAACTGCGGTTATTATCGACAATAATGAAAAAGACAATATGCAAAAATTAAAATTACATACAGAAGTAATATATTAAAATTATAGATAAATCTCGAGATTGTTTGAAACTAAACAATTTCGAGATTTTTTAGTTTATAAAAGTTTATTTAAACATAATCTTTTATTATTTTGTTTAAAACAACTAATTATCAAACAACTTTAGAACATTTAATGTTGATTATTTGTTTATTTATGTTTATAATTTAAGCGTAAAGATTTGAAAGCGCTTTTCCATATAAAAGAAATATATGTGAAAATCGTTCAACTAAAAAGGAGAATGACTATGACAATTATTATTGGTTCAGATGAAGCTGGCAAACGACTCAAAGATGTTGTTAAAGCCTTTTTAAAAGAAAGTAATCACGATGTACTAGATGTAACTGAAGGTAAAGAATTAGATTTTGTTGATTCAACTTTAGCTGTCGTTAATGAAGTGCAAAAAAATGATGAGAACTTAGGTATCGCCATTGATGCGTATGGTGCTGGTAGTTTCATGGTTGCTACAAAAGTAAAAGGTATGATTGCTGCTGAAGTTTCAGATGAACGCTCAGCATACATGACACGTGGTCATAATAATGCACGCATGATTACTATGGGTTCAGAAATTGTAGGAGATACATTAGCTAAAAATGTAACAAAAGAATTTGTGAATGGTCATTACGATGGTGGACGCCACCAAATTCGCGTAGATATGTTAAATAAAATGTGTTAATTGGAGGAATAAATAATGAAAATTGCAATTGGTTGTGACCATATTGTTACTGACGTAAAAATGGAACTTTCTAAACATTTAAAAGAAGAAGGATACGAAGTAATAGACGTAGGAACTTACGACTTTACACGTACCCACTATCCTATTTTTGGTAAAAAAGTAGGCGAAACAGTTACTAGTGGCAAAGCAGACTTAGGTGTTTGTATTTGTGGTACAGGCGTAGGTATTAGTAACGCTGCTAATAAAGTGCCTGGTGTTAGAACAGCTTTAGTAAGAGATATGACTTCCGCGTTATATTCTAAAGAAGAATTAAATGCGAATGTGGTTAGCTTTGGCGGGGCAACTATCGGTAAGTTATTACTCTTCGATATTGTTGACGCGTTTATTAAAGCTGAATACAAACCAACTGAAGAAAATAAAAAGTTAATTGCTAAAATCGAACATTTAGAAGCACATGATGATAAACAAGCAGATCCACATTTCTTTGATGAATTTTTAGAAAAATGGAACAAAGGTGAATATCACGACTAAGGGTGGGTCAACAATGATTCTAACATTAACTTTAAATCCTTCAATAGACATTTCTTATCAGTTAGATAATCTCAAACTTGATACTGTTAATAGAGTAACCAATACGAGTAAAACTGCAGGTGGTAAAGGTTTAAACGTTACACGTGTGCTAGCAGAATTTGGCGAAGAAGTGGTAGCTAGTGGTTTCTTAGGTGGAAAATTAGGTGAATTTATTGAGCAACAGCTAAATAACAATAATATCCATCATTCATTCTTCAAAATTGAAGGTGAAACAAGAAACTGTATAGCCGTACTACACCAAGGTCAACAAACTGAAATATTGGAACAAGGTCCAACGATTTCAGAAGATGAAGCATATAACTTTGAAATTCATTTAAACAAGTTATTTAAAGACGTACAAGCCATCGCCATGTCAGGTAGTTTACCTAAAGGATTAAACTCAGACTATTATGCAAAGATTATTCAATTAGCGAATGATAAACACATACCAACAGTGTTAGATAGTTCTGGTCAATCGCTTATGGATGTCTTGTTAAGTGAAACAAAACCGACTGTTATTAAACCTAATATCGACGAACTTTCTCAATTACTTCAAACGAAAGTAACACCTGAAATTGAAAGTTTAAAAGAAGCGGTTAATCAACCTATTTTTGAAGGGATAGAATGGATTATCGTTTCATTGGGTGGCGATGGTGCGTTCGCTAAACATAATGAGACATATTATAAAGTAAACATTCCTACTATTGAAGTAGTTAATCCGGTAGGCTCTGGAGATTCAACAGTGGCAGGTATTACATCGGGATTAGTTCATCATGATTCTGATAAGGATTTACTTAGAAAAGCTAATACGTTTGGCATGCTAAATGCAATGGAGAGCCAAACTGGTCATATTAATTTAAATAAATTTGACGAAATTTTCCAAAAAATTGAAGTTATAGAGGTGTAAAACATGACAAGATCACAACAAAAAGTAGCGTCAATAAATCAATTAAGCAATAAAGACGGTATTATTTCAGCATTAGCATTCGACCAACGTGGCGCGTTAAAAAGAATGATGGCTGAACATCAAGCAGAAGAGCCAACTGTAGAGCAAATTGAAAAATTAAAAGTATTAGTTTCTGAGGAACTAACTCAATATGCTTCTTCAATATTATTAGATCCTGAATATGGTTTACCTGCTTCTGACGCACGTAATAAAGATTGTGGGTTATTACTTGCCTATGAAAAAACAGGCTATGACGTAAATACAAAAGGACGTTTACCAGATTGTTTAGTTGAGTGGTCTGCTAAACGTTTAAAAGAACAAGGTGCAAATGCGGTTAAATTCTTACTTTACTACGATGTTGATGACGCCGAAGAAATCAATGTTCAAAAACAAGCGTACATTGAGAGAATTGGTTCTGAATGTGTCGCAGAAGATATTCCATTCTTCTTAGAAGTTTTAACATACGATGATAATATTCCGGATAATAAGAGTGCTGAATTTGCGAAAGTAAAACCTCATAAAGTGAATGAAGCGATGAAATTGTTCTCAGAAGAAAGATTTAATGTCGACGTACTTAAAGTAGAAGTACCAGTTAACATGAATTATGTAGAAGGCTTTACAGATGGAGAAATTGTTTACAGTAAAGAAGAAGCGGCACAACACTTCCGTGATCAAGATGCTGCAACGCATTTACCATATATCTACCTAAGTGCTGGTGTAACAGCAAAATTATTCCAAGAAACTTTAAAATTTGCTCATGAGGCTGGAGCTAAATTTAACGGTGTACTTTGTGGCCGTGCAACATGGTCTGGTGCGGTAAAAGTTTATATTGAACAAGGTGAAGAAGCAGCACGTGATTGGTTACATCAAGAAGGATTTAAAAATATCGATGAATTAAACAAAGTGCTTACAACTACTGCTACTTCTTTGCAGTCTAGATAAATTATAAGAGGAGGGATCTGTTATGAATAGAGAAGAAGTCCAATTACTTGGGTTTGAAATTGTAGCTTATGCAGGGGACGCACGTTCTAAATTATTAGAAGCGTTAACTGCTGCTAAAGATGGTGAGTTAGATAAAGCAGAACAACTTACTGAAGAGGCAAATGAATGTATTGCTAACGCGCATAGAGCACAAACAAGCTTATTAGCAAAAGAAGCACAAGGCGATGATATTGCATACAGCGTAACAATGATGCATGGTCAAGACCATTTAATGACAACATTATTATTAAAAGATTTAATGAAACACTTAATAGAATTATATAGAAGAGGAAGTTGACACCTATGAATAAGTTAATTGAATGGATTGAAAAAGGAAAGCCGTTCTTCGAAAAGATATCGCGTAATATTTATTTAAGAGCAATTCGTGATGGATTTATTGCAGCAATTCCAATCATCTTGTTCTCAAGTATATTTATTTTAATTACTTATGTACCAAACGTTTTCGGATTTACATGGAGTAAAACTATGGAAGGTATATTGATGAAACCATACAATTACACAATGGGAATTGTTGGTTTGATTGTTGCCGGTACTACAGCCAAGTCATTGACCGATTCATTCAATCGGAAGTTAGACAAAACGAACCAAATTAACTTTATTTCAACAATGATGGCTGCAATGGCTGGGTTCTTATTCTTAGCTGCTGACCCAGTTAAAGATGGAGGATTTTTAAGTGCCTTCCTAGGAACTAAAGGCTTATTAACAGCATTCTTATCTGCATTTGTGACTGTAATCGTTTATAACTTCTTTATTAAACGTAATATTACAATCAAAATGCCTAAAGAAGTTCCACCAAATATTTCTCAAGTATTTAAAGATATTTTCCCGTTATCTGCAGCAATTTTAATTTTATATGGATTAGACTTGCTTTCTCATGCTTTAGTAAATACAAATGTTGCTAATGCAGTATTAAAATTATTTGAACCATTATTTACTGCAGCAGACGGTTGGGTTGGTATAACAATTATCTTTGGTGCCTATGCGTTCTTCTGGTTCGTAGGTATCCATGGTCCATCCATCGTAGAACCAGCTATCGCAGCGATTTCTTATGCTAACTTAGAAACAAACTTACACTTAATCCAAGCAGGTGAACATGCTGATAAAGTTATCACTCCAGGTACTCAAATGTTCATTGTTACTATGGGTGGTACAGGTGCAACATTAGTCGTACCGTTTATGTTCATGTGGTTAACTAAATCGAAACGTAATAAAGCAATCGGTAGAGCATCAGTTGTACCAACATTCTTTGGTGTAAACGAGCCAATTTTATTCGGTGCACCATTAGTCTTAAACCCAGTGTTCTTTATTCCATTTATTTTAGCGCCAATCGTTAACGTATGGATTTTTAAATTCTTCGTAGACGTACTTGGTATGAATAGCTTTAATATCTTTTTACCATGGACAACTCCAGGTCCATTAGGTATCGTGATGGGTACTGGACTCGCATTTTGGTCATTTGTATTAGCGATTATATTGATTGTCGTCGATGTTATTATTTACTATCCATTCGTGAAAGTATATGACGAACAAATTTTAGAAGAAGAATTAGGTAACAAAGAAGCTAACACTGAATTACAAGATAAAGTATCAGCTAACTTCAATACACAAAAAGCAGATGCTATCTTAGCTTCTGCGGGCGCTAAAGAAGCACCTCACGACACTGTATCAGATGATACTAAACAACAAGAACAAGCATCAAACAACCATATTACTGAAGAAACAAATGTCTTAGTACTTTGTGCTGGTGGTGGTACAAGTGGATTACTAGCAAATGCACTTAATAAAGCTGCAACAGAATACGATGTACCAGTTAAAGCAGCCGCAGGTGGATATGGTGCACATATGGATATTATGAAAGATTATCACTTAATTATTTTAGCGCCACAAGTAGCTTCAAACTACGAAGATATTAAGCAAGATACAGATCGTTTAGGTATTAAATTAGCTAAAACCCAAGGTGTTGAATATATAAACTTAACACGTGATGGCAAAGCAGCATTAGACTTTGTTCAACAACAATTTGAAAAATAATTTAGGAGAGAAAAGTATAATGAAAAAATTACCAGAAGATTTTATTTTCGGTGGTGCGACAGCAGCGTATCAAGCGGAAGGTGCGACTCAAAAAGATGGAAAAGGTCGCGTAGCTTGGGACACTTATCTAGAAGAAAATTATTGGTATACAGCTGAACCAGCGAGTGATTTCTACAATCGATATCCTGTAGACTTAAAACTAAGTGAAGAATATGGAGTTAATGGTATTCGTATCTCAATTGCTTGGTCTAGAATATTTCCAAATGGTTTTGGTGAAGTGAATCCAAAAGGTGTGGAATTTTATCATAATCTTTTCAAAGAGTGTCATAAACGTCACGTTGAACCTTTTGTTACATTACATCACTTCGATACGCCAGAAAATCTGCATAGCAATGGCGATTTCTTAAATCGTAAAACAATTGATCACTTTGTAGATTATGCAAGCTTCTGTTTCGAAGAATTCTCAGAGGTTAATTATTGGACGACATTTAATGAAATTGGCCCGATTGGAGATGGACAATACTTAGTAGGTAAGTTCCCTCCTGGAATAAAATATGATTTCGCTAAAGTGTTCCAGTCTCATCATAATATGATGGTAGCACATGCTAAAGCTGTAAAATTATTTAAAGATAATGGATATAGTGGAGAAATCGGTGTAGTACATGCATTACCGACTAAATACCCATATGATCCTTCTAATCCAGAAGATGTTAGAGCGGCAGAACTTGAAGATATTATTCACAATAAATTTATTTTAGATGCTACGTACCTTGGTAAATATTCTCGCGAAACAATGGAAGGCGTTCAACACATTTTATCTGTTAACGGTGGAAAATTAGATATTTCAGAAGAGGATTATACTATTTTAAATGCTGCTAAAGATTTAAATGATTTCTTAGGGATTAATTATTATATGAGTGACTGGATGAGAGGCTATGAAGGCGAATCTGAAATTACTCATAATGCCACTGGTGATAAAGGTGGTTCTAAGTATCAACTTAAAGGCGTAGGTCAACGTGAATTTGATGTAGATGTACCACGTACTGATTGGGACTGGATGATCTACCCTCAAGGTTTATACGATCAAATTATGCGTGTAGTAAAAGAGTATCCTAATTATCATAAGATTTATGTTACTGAAAATGGTCTTGGTTATAAAGATGAATTTGACGAAGAACGTAAAACAGTAGATGATGACGCACGTATTGATTATGTTAAAAAACATCTTGAAGTAATTTCAGATGCTATTCGTGATGGTGCCAATGTTAAAGGTTACTTTATTTGGTCATTAATGGATGTATTCTCATGGTCTAATGGTTATGAAAAACGTTACGGTCTATTCTATGTCGATTTTGATACGCAAGAACGTTATCCTAAGAAAAGTGCACAATGGTACAAAGAATTAGCAAAATCTAAAGAAATTAAATAATATATTTTATCAAGACCTAGGACATTTATAATAAGTGTTCTAGGTTTTTTGTGTAATAGTAAAATCTGGATGGAATATAGTGACAAAATATAATCGCTTGTATGGTTCAATTATAAATTATTAATTAATACTACGTATTGTTTGGCTCGCTTTCTTAGGGGGACTGGCTAAGCCACGGTCTTAGCCTAGCCCTCTTCCCTTAAGAGTCTCGCCAACAATACTACGTTGGTTTTTCGCAATTTTACATTTTGATATTTAAACTAATAAGATATCTTAATGTGATTTTTATAAAAGCGAAGAAATAACAATTTTTGTTTTATTTCACTAGAAATTACTAATTTTTCTTTAGTTCAAAATGTTTATTTCCAAACAGCTTTTGGTTTTTCTAGTAATCATATAATACAGATTTATCATTACATATTTTTTATGTTGGTCATATTAATTTTGGTTTATAATGAGAGAAAACTTAATTAATGGGGTACCGAATTATGGATATTAAGAAATTATGTGGGCTAGTTACGATTGTATGTAACATTGACAGGATGTCAAAGTGCACCCAATACTACAAAATCTCAGACAACAAATGAGAATGATAGAATAGCTACATTATTTATGCATGGGTATGGAGGTACGGAAAACTCTGAAAAATTTATAGTAAATCAAGCGAAGAAAAAAGGTGTTACAGATACAATCGTGACTGCCAAAGTATCTTCACTTGGCAAGGTTAGTTTTAAAGGAGACATACCTCAAAATGCGACGCAGCCAATTGTAAAAATTATATTTGAAGATAATAAAAATGGGAATATTGATCAAAATTCGACTAATATTCGAAATGTATTATTGCAGCTAAAAACAAAATACAATATTTCAAAGTATAATTTCGTAGCGCATTCAATGGGCAATCTTTCATTTGCTTATTTTATGAAAAATTTTGGGAATAATAAACAATTGCCTCAACTTCAAAAAGAAGTAAATATAGCCGGTACATACAATGGCATTCTTAATCTCAATGAAAAGGTAAATGAAATTAGCGTTGATAAAAATGGTAAGCCAAGCAAAATGAATGATAACTACAAAGAATTATTAGAATTAAAGGATGTCTATAAAGACAAACATATCGATGTGTTAAACATTTATGGGGATCTACAAGATGGTACTCATTCTGATGGCAGAGTTTCAATGAGTTCAGCGCGTTCGCTTAAATATTTACTAGGAAATAGTCCAGCTTCATATAAAGAATCAAAGTATACTGGAAAGTCAGCTCAACACAGTCAACTACATGAAAATAAAGAAGTGGCAAATGAAATAATCAACTTCTTATGGGATAAATAGACTACCTTTTTAAATTTATAAAAGAGTAGAACGTTAAAGAATTTATGTTGCAAAAAATGATTTATTTCCTCTGTAATCAGAATCTTTAGTAGAAAATATGACGAATTAACAAAATTCAAATGAGCGAAGACAAAATTTTTGGAAGGCCAATTATTTCGTCTTCGCTCTTTTTTAATGGATAGCATTAGCGACCAACTTAACTAAATTCAAACGGTTTTCTTCTCCGAATACGTGAGGTAATATCATAATTTCATCAACATCATAATCATTTTGTAAATCAGATAATTGTTGAGCAACTTCATCTGGAAGACCGCTAATAATACGTTTTTTATCTTTTGCGATTTTCTCTAATTCTCTTTGGCTATAAGTACGTTGTTGTGCCGTTTCAATGGAAGGATAACTTGGTGGTTGCTTTAAGTAATTAATACGCATTAACCACAAATGTAGAGCATCCATTAGATTATCAATCATTTCTTCATGGTCTGCAGTCACTACAAATGCAGCTATAATGACATATGGCTGTTGAGTAGCATTAGATGGATGATACTCCTCAAAACGATGACGATAGTGTTGTATAACTTTATTAAGTTGAGCGGGTGCTTGTCCCATACGTGCTACTACAAAAGGTAGACCCTTTTGTGCAGCTAACTCGGCGCTACGATCGCTCATTCCTAAAATATACATTAAGGGAGCACTCTCAATAAAAGGTGTTGCAGTCAATGACATAAAGCGATGTGGTTCTTGAGTATCATCTGCAAAGTATTTGTTTAAATCGTCAATTTGTTGAGTTAAATCGGGTTGATGTGTTTTAAATTCATTGAGTGCTTCGTTTACATTTTTAAAGCTAGGCGAACGACCTATTGCCATATCTACGCGATGAGGGTGACGTGCTTCCATAATTTTAAATTGTTCAGCCACTTTGTATGCGCTATAGTGCGGTAACATAACGCCACCGCTTCCAATACGTATAGACGAAGTTTGTTCTAACAACATCATCATTACCATTTCGGGTGCACTTGAAGCGACAGAAGGAACATGATGGTGTTCAGCTACCCAATAACGCTCGTAACCTAATTGTTCTGCAGTTTGAGCAAGTTCTACACTATGATTGAAGGCTTCTTGTGCAGAACGTCCTTCAAAGATAGGAACGTAATCAAGAAGACTTAACTTCATCGTAAATGACCTCCTTAAGAAATGAATATGTAGTATCTGATTAATTGTAATTATAGGTGGAAAGCAGGTTGATTGCGATTAAATTGTTTCGGGTACTATACTTGTAGTAAATATTGAAAGGGGTTTTTATAATGAACAATGAACAAGTGTTACTTACGCAATATCCGGAAGGTATGCCCGAAGATGATACTTTTCAATATGAAGAAACAGAATTAAAAGAACCTCAAGATAAAGAAGTCCAAGTAGAGTCTATTTATATTTCAGTAGACCCATACATGCGTGGAAGAATGTCTCAAGCAGATTCGTATGTCGAACCATTTGAAGTAGGTAAGCCAATAGAAAGTCATATTGTTGGTAAAATCATTCAATCAAAATCATCTCAATTTCAAGAAGGAGATATTGTCTTAGGAAACCTACCGTGGAAACGAATTAACACAGTGAATGAAGAAGACGTTGATAAAGTAGCGGACACAGATGTACCATTACATCTTTATTTAGGCACGTTAGGTTTAACAGGACAAACGGCCTACCATGGTTTACTTGATATTGGCCGTCCTCAAGAAGGAGAAACAGTAGTAGTATCTGCTGCTTCTGGTGCAGTCGGTGCAGTTGTAGGTCAAATTGCTAAACTTAAAGGTGCAAATGTGGTTGGTATCGCTGGTGGAGATAAGAAAGTAAATTATCTTACTGATGAATTAGGCTTTGATGTTGGCGTTGATTATAAGAAAGGGAATTTTGCCGAAGCACTTGCGGAAGCGGTGTCTAATGGTGTAGATGTTTATTATGAAAATGTAGGTGGCGAAATTGGTGATGAAGTATTTAAACACTTAAATCGTCATGCGCGTATTCCGGTTTGTGGCACAATCTCAAATTATAACAATCCAGAAGATGACCAAGGACCACGCATTCAAAGCACTTTAATTAAGAAGCAAGCTATGATGCGAGGATTCCTCGTCGCTGAGTTTGCTGATGATTTTGAAAATGCCGGCAAAGACCTTGCACAATGGGTTAAAGAAGGTAAAATAAAAACAAAAGTATCAATCGAAGAAGGTTTCGATAAATTACCACAAGCATTCCGTAACTTGTTTACTGGAGATAATTTTGGTAAGCAAGTCGTTAAAGTTTCAGAGGACTAAGATAATAATTTAATGGTAGCAGTTTTATTATTATAGTAAGGTAAGGTTGGCTAGAAGTTAGTAGATGACTTAAGAACATCTATTGTGTCCAACGCTTGCCTAATTTTCAAAAGTAAGAGTTAAGGTGGTCATAGACTATGAAAGCAATTGGATTTGAAAAAACCTTTAAATTAGAAGAAGGCAATCTTTTTCAAACATATGACTTAGAACTTGGAGAACCTACAAAGCGAGAATTGTTGATTAACGTTCAAAGTATTAGTGTTAACCCTGTAGATACAAAACAACGAGTTACTGTGGTTGATAATGCTCCCAGAGTGTTAGGATTTGACAGTGTCGGCAAAGTTGAAGCGGTTGGTCCAGAGGTTGAAATGTTCAAAGAAGGAGATATCGTATTTTATTCCGGCTCTCCTAATCAATATGGCTCAAATGCGACGTCTCAACTTATTGATGAACGCCTCGTAGCAAAAGCGCCGTCTAATTTGAAAGCTGAACAAGCTGCAAGTCTCCCATTAACAGGTTTAACCGCTTCAGAAACATTGTTTGATGTCTTTGGCATTTCAAGTCGACCTGAAGATAATGAAGGCAAAACATTACTCATTATTAACGGCGCTGGTGGTGTAGGTAGTATCGCTACTCAAATTGCTAAAGCATATGGATTAACGGTAATCACTACTGCTTCACGTTCAGAAACAGTAGACTGGTCTAAACAGATGGGTGCCGATATCGTGCTAAACCATAAAGAAGATTTAAAACAACAATTTGAAGCGCATAACCTTGAAGGAGTTGACTATGTTTTTTGTACATTCAATACGGATATGTATTACGACACGATGATTGAACTAGTGAAACCTCGTGGCCATATTGCAACGATTGTAGCTTTTCAAGAGGCTCAAGATTTAAACGCTTTGAAATCGAAGAGTATTAGCTTTACACACGAGTTCATGTTTACAAGACCATTACATCAGACTCGTGATATGGTTAAGCATCATGAATATTTAAAAGATATTTCTGAAAAGGTAGAGCAAGGTATCTATCAACCTACCACTACTAAAATCGTTAATGGTTTAACACCGGAGAGTCTATTTGAGGCACATCAATTACTAGAATCAAATACGATGATTGGTAAATTGGTCATTAACTTGAACTGATAAAAAATTAATTAGCATCTAAATAAAGTTAACTTATTTATAAAATGGCGTTTATTATTACTCAAATAGGTAATAATATAAACGTCATTTTTTCGTAATTAGGGGATTGGCAATAAAACACAACATAGATAAGGAGAATTAGATGCGAAATAAATCTATTAGTGCAGTGTTTTGGACAGCGTTGACAATTTGTACTTTATTCGTGCTATATGGCGCTATATTTCCGAAACAATTAGAAACTGTTACTCAAAACATTACTTCATTTATAGCTATGAATTTCTCATGGTACTATTTGTTACTTGTATTACTTATATTCTTTGTATGTGTATATCTATTATTTTCAAGATATGCATCAATTACGCTTGGTGAAGAAGGAGAAGATCCTGAGTTTTCTTTACCATCATGGTTTGCGATGTTATTTAGCGCTGGAATGGGAATTGGTTTAGTCTTTTGGACAACAGCTGAACCAGTTAGTCATGCGTTTACATTAACACCTATACATAAAGCTGGAACACAATCAGCTATTAATGATGCATTTCAATTTGCATTTTTCCACTGGGGCGTACATGCTTGGGCGGTATATGGAATTGTAGCGTTAGTGTTCGCTTATTTCAGTTTCCATAAAAAATATCCAGGTTTAGTAAGTGCCACATTAGTTCCTATTTTTGGTGAAAAATCTATGAAAGGTCCTATAGGCGGGGCAATAGACGTTTTAGCTGTTATCGCAACGGTTACAGGGGTAGCTGCTACTTTAGGATTTGGAGCATTACAAATTAATGAAGGGCTCAATTTCTTGTTTAACGTACCGAATAATTTTGGAACACAAGTCATTCTAATAGCGATTGCTACGGCATTGTTTACGTGGTCAGCATGGTCTGGCATTGATAAAGGAATTAAGACATTAAGTAATATTAATATGTTATTAGCATTCATTGTATTATTAGGATTATTTATTGTAGGTCCAACATTATATATTTTAAATACCTTTACAAACGGTTTAGGTAACTATATTTTTAATTTCTTTAACATGAGTTTACGTATTCCAATGAACGGTGGCGAGAAGTTTAAATGGCTACAGAATTGGACTATCTTCTATTGGGCATGGTGGGTATCTTGGGCACCATTCGTCGGAATCTTTATTGCCCGTGTATCAAGAGGGAGAACGATTAAAGAATTTATCTTAGGTGTATTATTTGTACCAGCACTTGTATGCTTCTTCTTCTTTGCAGTGTTTGGTGCGTCTGCAGTGTATTTACAAGATAACGGTATTGCAAATATAGCGAAAGAAGCAACAGAGACAGCAACGTTTGCGACTTTAGAACATTTTCCATTAGGATTTGTCTTAAGTTTAATAACACTTGTTGTAATCATGATTTTCTTTGTTACCTCAGCTGATTCAGCGACGTACGTGCTAGGTATGTTAAGTTGCCGTGGCGATATCAATCCTGCTTCGTTTGTAAAAGTAAGTTGGGGAATTATACTTGCACTATTTGCTATCATTATGATTTATACAGGTGGTACACAAGCCATTCAAAACTTACTCATAATAGCTGCCTTGCCATTTTCAATTGTGATTATTATGATGATTTGGTCGTTATTTAAATCATTAGCGATAGATCATCCTAAACATTTAAATAAGCTTACATTAGGTAAAAATGTATTACAATATAAAAGTTCAAAAGATAAAGTAGAAGAAAAATAATAATAAAATTTATGTTTCTATTGTGCTAAATTTGGGAATATTTATTTTAGAAAGTAAACTTTAATGATTTTTTAGAAATTTAATTAAATAACTTTAAATTAATGTTTTGGAAAACGTTAAAAGGGTACTTATTTGTGTAATTGTAATAATTCAACAATACCTAAGGAGGTGCATGACAAAGTGAAAAGGTTAAAAAACTTTGTCCTCGGCTTATTAATAGTTGCTATTGTTGGGTTCCTGTTGTTTATGTACATAAAGGATAGTCGAATTTCTAAATATCAAGACTACTTCTTACAATTCAACTGGTTCCAACCACTATTAATTGGTTTGGCTGCTCTACTTATATTAATCGGTTTAATATTTATATTCAGCATCTTTAAACCAACATATAGAAAACCAGGTTTATATAAAGATTATGATGATGGTCATATTTATGTATCACGTAAAGCAATTGAAAAATCAGCTTATGACACGCTAACTAAATATGATCAAGTAAGACAACCAAATGTGGTTACTAAGCTTTTCAATAAGAAGAATAAGTCTTATATTGATATTAAAGCTGATTTCTTAGTACCAAATGATATTCAAGTTAAATCTTTAACTGAAAGTGTTAGAGCAGATCTTAAACATAACGTAGAGCACTTTACTGAAATTCCAGTAAGAAAACTTGAAGTTAATGTGAGAGATCAAAAAACTTCTGGACAACGTGTCCTATAAGGGAGGGATAACATGGCTGATAATAATAATCAAAATGGACAAGATGCTAGTCAACAAATTATTGATTTCATTAAGTCTTATAAATGGCGTATCATTGGTTTCTTCGCGTTCTTAATTATAGCAATTTTATTCCTAACTTTAGGATTCTGGAAAACAATTTTAATTATTGTATTGTGTTTAATTGGAATTGGTGTCGGGTATATTAAAGACCGTACACAAGACTTTATGAATTTCTTAAATAGATGGAGTTAGATTAGAATATTTGAGACTTAAAATTAAATTTTAAAATTATAATTTATATATAAAGGAGACTTTATCATGACAGTAGATAACAATAAAGCTAAACACGCATATAACAATCAAACTGGAGTTAACGAAAAAGAAAGAGAAGAACAACAAAAACAACATGAACAATACAGAGAAGAAAGAGAAGAACAACAATTCGAAAACAAATTAACTTTCTCTGATGAAGTTGTAGAAAAAATTGCTGGTATTGCGGCTCGCGAAGTAAAAGGTATCTTAGACATGAAAGGCGGTTTCGCTGATAGTTTCACTAACGCTTTCTCAAGCAACAATAACAACGTAACACAAGGTGTTTCTGTTGAAGTTGGAGAAAAACAAGCTGCTGTAGACTTAAAAGTAATCTTAGAATACGGTGAATCAGCTCCAAAAATCTTCCGTAAAGTAACTGAATTAGTTAAAGAACAAGTTAAATACATTACTGGTTTACAAGTTGTAGAAGTTAATATGCAAGTTGACGATGTAATGACTAAGAAAGAATGGCAACAAAAAAACGAAAGAAACAACAATAATAATAATAACAATGCTGAAAGATCAGGTTTACAATAATAAGCATATTGTTATTTTAAGAGGCTGAGCCATTTATAAAAAAATGGTTCAGCCTTTAGTTATGGCAGTAGTTGTCTGAAATAAAGATGCGTTCGAGCCTCACTTTCTTCATTTCTAGTCAATCTTGCCGAGGTGGGACGACGAAATCTTTGAAATTACATTAGATTTCTGTCCCACTCCTTTTTTTGTAATTTTAAAGTAAAACTTGAACTGATGAGAAATCACCAGTTCAAGTTTTATATAGAGTGCTATTTATGAAGCGGGTTATCTACTTTAATGTAACTATAGTGATGAGCTTCATCTTCTAAGCGCATCGTCGTTACACATTTATAGTCAATGTCTGGAGCAAATAGAATAGATTGTATATGCAATGCTCTCGTTGTATTAACATTAGTTAGATTGTTAAGAATATCTTTGATAATATCACTAATATTTTGCCAAACTAGGTCCTCAAAATTGTCGTCATTAACGTAGTTAGCTATCGTTAAAATTAATTCACCTAAATGATTTTGTACAGTAGAATAAAAGACTTTATTAAATACTGTGGTTTGAGAATCGGTTAAAATACGTGATTTTTCATGAAAATTCTCAGTACTATAGCCACAAGAATTAAGTTGTTGTTCATCAATGCGTAGACCTTCAAAATCACGAATATATATCTTATTTAGAGAACCATCGTTATTAAACGTGGCGATTGAATTCTGTAGATGTGCTTCTAACGCTATACCATATTTGACGTATAGGGGGATAACGATACCTAGTAAGTGTGTAGCATAAGTCGTAATCCATTCTCGTGCCACTATATTGAATGATTCGTCATTTTTTGTATTTAGTTGATAAAGTTTGATAAGACTTATAATTGGTGCTTCCTCATTATATTTGTATGTTGCAACTAAACTTGAAGGAATCATAGGTATGGTTTGTGGGGCAATAAGCGTATAAATATTTTCTCTGAAAAGGGTGCCCACTTGTTCACTACGATCAGTTTGAATTGCTTCAATATCTTGAGCATTATAAAAGTGGCTACCTGCCAATTCTTCCATAATACCTATTTTATATGCTTTAAAATCAATATCGTTAGTTAATATATTATTTAAAATACGAGTTACTAAAGGACCATTATGCGTCGTTTGCTCAGAGAGTGTTCTAATTTCTCCAGTAATATGTACGTTGGTAGATAATTTTATATGTGGAGATAAAGATGGATATTTTGGCATTAAAGTTCTAAACGACAGTCCTGCATAATAGGATAGTTCGACTTTTAATGGAATGATTAATTGTGATTCAATTTCTTTCTTATATTGAGTCAATAAGATGTTCTCATATTGCCAAGGGTGAATAATCATTAAATGATAATCATCTAAATTGGTATCCTCAGCCAGTTCATCTTGAATTTTCTTGTATAACATAGGAAATTGTTTTTCTAAGTCTTCGTTATAATTATTATGTAATGACTGCGTACGTGCTACACTATGATGAGTCAAAACACATTTCAATTTAATTTCTTTACCATATTCAGAACTATAATGAATATTGTCCTGAGCACTAAGACCTTTACGTAGTTTAGCTCCAGGATGAAGTGGATGTCCTTCAATAACTGCTTGTTCTGATCGTAAATAACTATCTGTATTCTTACTTATAATCTCCCACAAGGTTTCAGTAGTATCTCTCATGGTATATGCCTGATGTGTCAATGCTAATGTCATATTGACAACACTATTTTCTAAATCATCTTTGAATTGTTGGCTAGCATCATTATCTAAATTTGGAGCTTCTATTAGTATTAACGCTAACACCTCATTAGGATGCATAATTCTAATATACTCTTTGTTATCTTTAGACGTAGAATAGAAGAAAGGTCCCACGACATCTAAACGACTAAACGCATGAAATCCTTCGATCTGCGCATATAAGTATCTCTTTGCCTTTGGAAAATGAATACATAACACATGGGCATGTTTGTCCGCAAAGATATTTCCGAGTTCGGAAGATTTAAGTATTTTACTATTATCTTTCGCATTAACTAAATTCTCACGATATAAAGAAGTGATTAATCTTTGAGAAATTTTATCGCGTCCTTGTAGTAAGTTTTCTTCAAAAGTAGTTACTAAGTGTGGATGTTCTTGATGTAAAAAAGAATATGCGTCGTATTCTTCTTGGTTAAATTCTATATTTAAATGATCTACAATGATTGATTTATCCATAAAACACCTCAAAATTATTTTACAAAAATCTAAATGATTTGTATAATCCATAATATCGATAATGATATTCATTATCAATAAATAAGGAGTAGGTGAGCTACAGTGGCAAAATTTTTCTTCTCCAGTTCCTTTTTGCTGTTCTTAGGGAATTGGATAGGACAAATTGGTTTGAACTGGTATGTACTTACAAGTTATCATAACGCAGTTTACTTAGGATTAGTAAATTTTTGCCGACTTGTACCGATTTTGCTACTAAGTGTGTGGGCTGGTTCAATTGCAGACAAATACGATAGGGGTAAATTACTTAGAATTACAATTTCTTCTTCGTTTTTAGTTACAACTCTATTATGTATCTGTACGTATACTATCACTCATGTTTCTATAATAGTGATATTAATTTATGCTACTTTAAGAGGAATGCTAAATGCTATTGAAACACCAGTTAGACAAGCGCTATTACCTGACTTATCGAAACGATTAAGTACTAGCCAAGCTGTCTCTTATCATTCGTTTATTATCAATATATGTAGATCAATCGGGCCAGCTATTGCTGGTGTCATCTTAGCAACATATCATGCGCCAACAACATTTTTAGCACAAAGCATATGTTATTTTGTAGCTGTTCTGTTTTGTTTACCGCTTCATTTTAAAAATGATAATGGAGAAAATACTAATAAAAAAGAGCTGTCTTTAAAATTTGTTTGGAGTTACTTTAAAAACAATACGCAAGCATCGAAAATATTTATAACTTCATTAATCATTATGGCAACAGGGTTCTCTTACACTACGCTTATACCTGTATTAGTTCACCATGTCTTTCCAGGTCAATCTGAAATTTTCGGAATGTCTATGACCTTTTGTGCAATAGGTGGTATTATTGCGACGATACTACTGCCTATGATTTTAAATAAAATAAGTACAGTGTATATGTATTACTTGAGCTCAGGTCTTTTCGGTATAGCGTTATTAGGCGTAGTTATACATAACATAGTTTTAATGTTTATTAGTATGTTATTAGTGGGATTATTTAGCCAATGGGCCCGTACATCTAATCGTATTTATTTCCAAGAACATGTTTCTCCTGAAAATAGAGGGAAATTATTAAGTGTCATTATGATGGATAGAGGTATGATTCCATTAGGAAGTCTACTTATGACAGTATTAGCGCAACTCATAGGCGTGTTAGATACATTTTTAGTAATGGGATTATTTACAACATTAGTGGCTTTAACAGTATTCTTAATGCAACGAACTAGTAAAGTGGAGGAGTAAAAAATGAGTCAAAATGATTGGCAATTAGCAGATAAAAATATGCAGTATCGAGTTTTAAACGCCTTAACTAAGGAAAAAGTTTGGTCTGAGAATACAAAAATTACTTCGCAAGATCATACACTTGAAATTCAGTTGCATGGATGTCTACTTATCACTCGCTTTAAACGTTCAAGTATGATGAGTAGGTATGAATTTGAAGGGCCTATTATATATAGCTGTGGTAAACATAAAACTGAAATAACATCACTAGAAAACTTGATTGACATTTTAGTTCAACATTTTGAAATAGAAATCAGTGCTCAATTAAATAAAGAATTATTACATAGTCGTGATAGTTTTGTAGAAATATATAAATTGTTTAGTAGCCGTAAACATAATATTCAAGCTAGTATGCAATTTTCAAGGATGCCAATGACGTTAAATTTTTTTGCATGGTTACAACATATTAGTGACGCAGAGGAAATTAATGATTTACTATATTCAGAAAGCTTAGTTATTGAAGGGCATCCTACACATCCACTGACTAAGACTAAATTGCCGTTAACTATGGATGAGGTAAAGGCATATTCTCCTGAATTTGAGAGAATCATCCCCCTTAAAATTATGTTATTACACAAAAAACACGCTAGGGTAACTACTATCGATGGTGATACACAATTTATTTTACATAAGGTTATACCAGAATATCGTGCTAGAATAAGAAAATTTACCCAGTCGTTGGGCTTATCATTAGAAGATTATCAAGTGCTACTTGTTCATCCTTGGCAATATGAAAATATAATTTCTGCTAAGTTTGAACAGTGGGTTGAACATCAAATGCTTATTACAACACCTTTTGAAGTTAAATCAAAAGCAACACTATCATTTAGAACTATGTCTCTTATCGGTCGCCCATATCACGTTAAATTACCTGTTAATGTGCAAGCAACTAGCGCAGTTAGAACAGTTTCTAGCGTTACTACTGTAGACGGACCTAAATTAAGTTTATCGTTGCAAAATGTGCTTAATCAGTATCCGCAATTAAGCGTTGCAATTGAACCATACGGTATCTATGCTGATACAGGAAATGATGATGCTCGTCAATTAGCGTGTATTATTCGAGAAGCACCTTATATCGCTAATAATGGAGCGACTGTAGTTACAGGCGCTTTAGTAAATCGAAATCCTATAGATGACAACGTAACAGTTGATAGTTATATTGAATGGGTTAAAGGTGAGGTGGATAAGGAAAGTATCCATTTATTTATTCAGACGTATACACGTCAACTTGTTAAGCCTATAATAACATTAATTCAAGACTATGGAATTGCCTTAGAAGCTCATATGCAAAATACCATCGTAAACTTAGGACCCCATTATCAAATGCAATTTGTAGTTAGAGATCTTGGAGGCTCGCGTATTGATTTGAATACGCTATCACAATCATTGAAAGATATTGAGGTAACTAATGACAGTTTGTTAGCTAATTCAATTGAAGAAGTCATCGCTAAATTCCAACATGCAGTTATTCAAAATCAACTGGCTGAATTGATCTTTCACTTTTCCAAATATGAAAATATCGAGGAAAAAGAATTGTTTGATATTGTTCAAATGGAGGTTGAGCATGCTATTAATGATAGTAAACCCCACGCAGCAGTTCTTAGAAAGGTGTTATTCGGGCCAAAAATCACGGTCAAAGCGTTATTGCGTATGCGCATAGAAAATAAAGTTAAAAAGTATGTGAACATAGATTTAGATAATCCGATAAATACAGGGGTGAATTAAATGGCACATATTGATATAAATTTATCTAAAATTGCATATAATGCTGAAATGCTACGTAGTTTATTAGAAGAACAAGATATTCAATTAACGCCTGTGATTAAATGTGTAGCCGGAGATACTCAAATTATTGAAACATTGATTCAATTAGGATTTAATCATTTTGCTGACTCGAGATTGGAAAATATTACTACAACTACAAGTGAAAAAATTAATTATTTATTATTGAGACCAACTGCTAAAAACCAATATGAAGAATTAATAAAGACGGTTAAAATAAGTATGCAAACTGAAATTGAAACGATTCGCCAATTAAATGAGATGGCTGCACGTTTGAATGATAAGCACCAAGTCATGTTAATGATTGATTGGAAAGATGGACGTGAAGGTATCTTAACGTATAACGTCCTTGAATATATACGAGAAATTATTGCGATGAAGCATATTCAATTAGTGGGCATTGCATTTAATTTCATGTGCTTTAAATCCATGGCACCAACTGAAGACGATATTTATGCAATGAACCAGTTCGTCGGTGCTATTGAAAATGAATTGGGTTTTAGGTTAAAAATAATTTCTGGTGGTAATTCTAGTATGCTTCCTCAACTAATGTATAACGACTTAGGATGTATCAATGAACTCAGAATAGGGGAAACGTTGTTTAGAGGTATTGATACAACGACTTTTCAACCTATGCCACGACTTTATCAAGATGCTATAACTTTGGAAGCGGAAATTATTGAAATAAAACCTAGAGTAATAAGTACAAATCAATGCTATTTACAGGCTATCTTAGACATTGGTTATATAGATACTTACATAGAGAAAATTATTCCAATCAATGACAAGGTGAAGATAATTGGTGCGACAAGTGATCATCTCATGGTGGATTTAGATAATCAAGATTTCTATCAAGTGGGAGATACTATGCAATTTAGTTTGGAATATGAAGCATTATCCCAAGTAATGTATCAACAACGTTTAACTAAACGCTATAAAAAGGATAAGATGATTGAATCTTTGATTAAACATATCGACGCATCTACGCTTGTACCACATAAAGCTTAATATTATACTTTGCACAACTGAAAACATTCAGAGACTTTAAAAGCCATTAATTTAGATTTAAATTTAGATTAATGGTTTTTTTATTTATCCTGGGTGTGTTTTATCCTGAATATAAATTAAGTTAACGAAGTTTTTATAAAAAAATTAAAAAATTATACAAATTATATTGACATTGATAATTGTTATCAATAAACTATGAAGTGTAAACCTATACATATTAAGGAGTGGAAGTCATGAAAGGCTTTAAGATTTTAGGAGTTATAGCATTATTAGCTGTTTTAGTATTCGTGTCTGCGTGTGGTAATGTAAGCAATAATGGCTCACAAGATTCTAAGAGTAAGTCATCCTCAAAAGACACAATTGAAGTTAAGCATGAATTAGGCACTACAAAAGTTCCTAAAGATGCTAAACGTGTAGTTGCATTAGAATTTTCATTCGTAGATGCCTTAGCAGCATTAAATATTAAACCAGTAGGTATCGCTGATGATAATAAAAAAGGACGTATTATTAAACCTTTAAGAGATAAAATAGGGGACTATACATCAGTAGGGGCACGTAAACAACCTAACTTAGAAGAAATCAGTAAATTGAAACCTGATTTAATTATTGCTGATAGTAACAGACATAAAAATATTTATAAAGAATTAAGTAAGATTGCTCCAACTATTGAATTAAAAAGTTTCGATGGCGACTATAAACAAAATATTGAAGCATTCAAAGTTGTAGCTAAAGCGTTAAATAAAGAAGATGAAGGTAAAAAACGCTTAGATGAACATGAGAAAAAAATCGCAGAATACAAAGATCAAATTCAATTTGATAAGAGCGAGAAAGTTTTACCAGCTGTTGCATCTAAATCTGGTTTACTAGCTCATCCAAAAGAATCATATGTTGGGCAATTACTAAGTGAACTTGGTTTCGAAGAAGCATTAACTCAAGATGTAACTAAAGGTCTAAGCAAATATTTAAAAGGCCCTTATTTACAACTTAATGCTGAGACATTATCTGATGTTAATCCAGGTAGAATGTTCATTATGACAAATGGTGCTAGTTCAGATGAACCATCATATCAAGAATTGAAAAAAGCCCCGGTATGGAAAAAACTAAATGCTGTTAAAAATAATAAAGTAGAAGTTGTAGACCGTGATACTTGGGCGCGCGCACGTGGATTAATTTCATCAGAAGAAATGGCTAAAGAAATTGTTGAACTTTCTAAAAAAGATTCAAGTAAGTAAGGTGGATGCTCAATGGCTATGAAGTTAAACAATAGTCAATCAGAAATTGAAAGAGCAAATAAGAGACGCACTACATTCACGTTTATTGTGAGTGTGTGCTTTCTTTTTATTTTTGCATATTTTAATTTAGCGATTGGTTCTTCAGAAATTCATACTCATGATATCTTTAAATATTTTTTTACTTCTACTGAAACAAAACAGACATTTTTAATTCATAATGTAAGAATGCCAAGAATGATTGGCGGACTTATTATAGGTGGTTCGTTAGCGCTAGCAGGATTATTAATGCAAGCTATTACAAGAAATCCGTTAGCGTCACCACAAATTTTTGGCGTTAATGCAGGAGCGTCTTTTGTAATTGTATTAGTGACAGTCTTAATTCCAACGCTTGGAAATTATGCGACATATCTTGCGTTTATTGGGGCGTTTGTGGGTGGACTGACGGTTTATATATTGTCAGGGTCGACTCAAAAAATTACCCCTGTCAAATTAGCCTTAGCCGGTATGGCTATCCACTTATTTTTCAGTAGCTTAACTCAAGGTATCATTCTTTTAAATGAAGATTCTAATACAACGGTAATGTTTTGGTTAGTAGGATCGTTAAATGGGCTGAAATGGGAAGCAGTGTTAACGATTATGCCATGGCTTATACTAGCAGTGATAATTACATTATTATTGGGACGACAGTTAACTATCATGGAACTAGGTGACGACATAGCTAAGGGATTAGGTCAAAAAACGCAATTGCTAAGTATTATCATTGGTTTATTAGTTATTGTGTTAGCAGGCGCCTCCGTATCGATAGTAGGTCCAATTGGATTTATAGGTTTAATTGTTCCTCATATAGTTAGACGTTATGTTAGCAAAGATTACTTTATTATGGTGCCATTAACTTTTCTAATTGGTTCAGATTTATTATTACTATCTGATACACTTAGTCGGCTAATTACATTCCCATATGAATCGCCTGTAGGTATAGTTACTTCATTTGTAGGAGCAATTTATTTCCTAATGATTACGCTTAAAGGAGTGAAACGAATATGACTAAACGTAAACTATCGATTCGTTACTCCATAGTTATTTTATGCTTAATTATAAGTATTTTTATTAGTTTGTGTGTGGGGTCTACGATGTTTAATCCTCTACACGCTCTTAAAAGTGTTATTAAATTAGATGACTTTATTATTAATGAATATCGTATCCCTAGAACTTTATTAGGTTTAATAGTTGGAAGTAGTTTAGCTATAGCCGGAGCAGTTATACAGGGAGTTGTAAGAAATCCATTAGCCTCACCAGATGTTATAGGGATTACAAAAGGTGCTAGTCTAGCAGCAGTCATTGTCATTATGGTCTTTCCTACTGCACCTCTAATTGTACTACCTATCGGTTCATTTATAGGTGCACTTATTATTAGTTTAATTTTATCCTTTTTAATTTCGAAATTTAATGTTAAGGGTTCAACTTTAGCATTAATAGGATTAGCAATAGGAGCAATTTGTAGTGCCATTGTTCAATTTCTATTAATACGTAATCCAATGGATGCTAATAATGCGTTAGTATGGTTAACAGGTAGTTTATATGGTCACACGATTGAGAATTTTTATTCAATCTTACCTTGGTTTATTATTACGTTGCCATTAGTGATAGCTTTAAGTTACCAACTAGATATCTTAAATTTAGGTGATAGTATAGCCATAGCACTAGGTGCTAAAGTACAACGACTTAAAATGATTCTGTTAGTCTTATCAGTAATGTTAGCTGGAGCATCAATTTCAGTTGTTGGTGGTATTAGTTTCTTAGGTCTTATTGCTCCTCATATTGCGCGCACTATAGTTGGACAACGTTACATTCATGTGGTCATCATGTCTGGGTTAATTGGCTCAATATTAATATTAGTAAGTGATGGATTAGCTAGAGGTCTACATCCTCCTTTAGATGTGCCTGTAGGAGTCATTATAGCAATCATCGGTGTGCCTTACTTCTTATTCTTAATACGTAGAATATAATAACGTTTAAAGCTAATTTCTCATATTTATTCATTGGGAAATTAGCTTTTTGTATATTGCACACCTTTTGAAAATAAGATATAGTAATATACCTGTCTCTTATACACATCT
>NZ_PPRG01000005.1 GCF_002902625.1 Staphylococcus devriesei | reverse complement strand
AAAATGGTGGAGAATGACGGGTTCGAACCGCCGACCCTCTGCTTGTAAGGCAGATGCTCTCCCAGCTGAGCTAATTCTCCAATATTATAATTACCTGGCAACGTCCTACTCTAGCGGAACGTAAATCCAACTACCATCAGCGCTAAGGAGCTTAACTTCTGTGTTCGGCATGGGAACAGGTGTGACCTCCTTGCCATTGTCACCAGACAATAACTTACTCAATCAATTATAATGTTGTTTATTTTAATTTTCAATAGTTAATTTTACACTTTCTTAAACTTTCGTTTACAAGTTGTTTGCAAAATTAACTTTCGTTTTTGACGACTTTTATATCTTACAATATCTAAAAGTTCATGTCAATTAGTTTTTTAACTTTTATTAATAAAAGTTTTAACTAACACTGTGTTTTTTAGAACACTCATAATATATTAGCACATTGGTCTTCCTCTGACTACTCTTTTTTTCTTAATTTTACTAGAAAAAATCTCCTCTTTCTTCACATATGTAATCACAAGTGCACTACTAACACTTTAACCTTCCTCTTTACGAGCTAGTACATACTAAAAACCCACAACTACAATTCTAAAGATCTGTTTCATAATATAATAAATCCGCAGACGTTACATATGCTACTATGATTTTCAATCTTCAAGATCAATCCCTCTCCTTATTTAATTTCATTTGAAGTCTACCTATCTTTTATTACTTTTCAAATATAAAAAACGCTAACCACATTAGCAGTTAGCGTTCTTAAGTCTTCTATACCTATTTTTGTCTCATATAAGGGAATAATAATACGTCTCTAATAGAAGGTGAGTCTGTTAGCAACATGACTAGTCGGTCAATACCGATACCTAGTCCACCTGTTGGAGGCATACCATATTCTAATGCTTCGATGTAGTCTTCATCCATTTCGTGTGCTTCGTCGTTTCCTTGTTCTTTTTCAATAAGTTGTGCTTCGAAACGTTGACGTTGGTCGATTGGATCATTTAGCTCTGTAAATGCATTGGCATGTTCTCTACCTACTATAAAGAGTTCGAAACGATCTGTGAATCTAGGGTCTTCCGGATTTTTCTTAGCTAACGGAGAAATTTCGATAGGGTGACCATAAATGAACGTAGGTTGAATTAATGTTTCTTCTACTTTTTGTTCAAAGAATTCATTCAAGATGTGCCCATATTTCATATTGTCAGTAATTTCAATTCCATGTTCTTTAGCTAATGCTTTAGCTTCTTCGTCAGTTTGAACTTGGTAGAAGTCTACACCAGTTGCTTCTTTAACGGCATCTACAATGTGTAAACGTGTCCATGCAGATTCTAAATCAATCTCTTCCCCATTGTATTGAACTTTCGCTGAGCCAAACACTTCTTGAGCGATATGTCTAACCATAGATTCAGTTAAATCCATAATATCGTGGTAATCAGCATAAGCTTCATATAATTCAATCATAGTAAACTCAGGGTTATGACGTGTAGACACCCCTTCATTACGGAATACACGGCCGATTTCGTATACTTTTTCAAGTCCACCGACGATTAAACGTTTTAAGTGTAGTTCAATCGCAATACGCATATATAATGTTGCATCTAGAGCATTGTGATGTGTAACGAAAGGACGTGCAGCCGCACCACCTGCAATTTGGTGCATCATTGGTGTTTCAACTTCTAAAAAGCCTTTTTTATTTAAGAAATTACGCATTTCTTGAATGATTTTACTGCGGTTAATAAATGTGCGCGTACTATCTTGATTAGTGATTAAATCTAAGTAACGCTGACGATATCTTTGTTCAATATCTTGTAAACCATGGAACTTATCTGGTAGTGGTCTTAAAGCTTTAGATAATAACGTAAATGTTTTGGCTTTGACTGATAATTCACCAGTATTCGTTTTGAACATTACACCTTCAATACCTACGATATCTCCTAGGTCCGCACTTTTCCAAAGATTATCGAAATCTTCTTCGCCAATTTGATCTTTACGTACATAAATTTGAATTTGGCCCGTTAAATCTTGTACATGAGCGAAACCAGCTTTACCTTTACCACGTTTCGTCATTAAACGACCGGCAATTGAGACATGACTTTCTTCTTCTTTGTCATGTAATTCTTCTTTAGAAAACTCATCCCATTGCGTTTTTAATTCACTAGCAGTAGCTGAACGTTCAAAACGTTTACCAAACGGGTCGATCCCTAAATCGATTAATTCTTGTAGTTTTTGACGGCGGACCTGCATTTGGTCATTCATTTCTTCTGACATAACTTTCTCTCCTTTAAGTTTCTTGTTTTTCTGCTAATAGTTCCATATGTTCTTTTGGAATTTTTGCAAGATATCTATCATTTTATTCAGTATTAATTTGGTTTAGCGTTTTATGTACTTCTTGTCACTTTCAACATCTTTAAGGAAAATAAAGCAATTTACAAACTATTTAATTACTTCAATAGTTTATAAAATTATAGCTCTTAGCCCTTATACTTCTTAACCGTATCGTCCGCTATGACTAAATCACGGATTGGTTTTTGTGAACGTGGTTCAATTTTATCAGATGCGATATCATTTAACGGTATTAATACAAAGGCACGCTCGCTCATACGCGGGTGTGGGACCACAAGGTTATCTTCTTCGATTATGTTATCTTCATAAAGCAAGATATCAATATCTAGTGTTCTCGGACCCCAACGAATTTTTCTCACACGATGCAATCGTTGTTCTACTTCAAAGCAACTTTTAAGGAGTGCTTGTGGCGTCAATTCTGTGGCAATTTCTATACATAAGTTTAAAAAATTGGGTTGCTCCGTATAACCTACAGGAGCGGTTTCATATATTGGAGACACGTTTACAACTTCAATGCCGTCAGTATTATTTAGCATATTGATAGCTTCTTGTAATTGTTGTTCTCTTTCACCAATATTACTCCCTAAACCTAAATACGCTTGTACCATTTAACGATTCTCCCTCACTATCTCTATTCCTACACCGTCATAATATCCTGGTATGGGTGGATTTTCTTTAGTGATTCTGACTTTCGTTTCCATTACACGATTATAGTGTGAATTTATACGTTTTGCAATACGTTCAGCTAGATGTTCTATTAAATTACACGGTGGTCCTTCCATGATTTCTTTAACATCTTCGAACACCTCTCCATAATGTACTGTGTCAGTAACTTCGTCCGATTCACCCGCTTCTGCTAAATCAACCTTTAACGTCACATCTACTTTAAAGATTTGACCGATATCATTCTCTGCAGGTAAAGCACCGTGATATGCATAAAATTGCATTCCATTAAGAAAGATTGTGTCGTTCATCTTCATTCTCCTTTAAGAAGTCCATACTCTGACCTAAACGTGCATTTAATCGCACATTATGTACACGTACGGCTTTAACGCCTTTCATTATACCATAGGCTGTTGTCGCTGCTGTTGCTTCATCGCGTTCAAGCGCTTTTGTTTCTGTACCAATCATCTCTTTAATAAAACGTTTGCGACTGGTTGCTAGTAAGATTGGATACTCTGTGGCTACAAGTTCATCTAAGCGTGCCATAACTTCATTTTCTTCTTCACGACTTTTGGCGAAACCAATACCTGGGTCTAACCATACTTTATGTTGAGGGATGCCAGCCATTTCCGCTTTGTTTGCTTGTGTCATTAATGATAACAACATTTCTTCAACAACTGGTTGTTCTCGATGGCCATCCCCATTGTGCATTAGTACAATCTCCGCATTATACTCAGCTACTTTTTCTAAGATTTTAGGGTCATATAACCCAGCCCATTGGTCATTAATCATTGTTGCACCAAGTTTTAAGCACGCTTCTGCCACTTCACTTCGATATGTATCTACTGAAATTTGAACGTCAAATTGAGCTAATTCTTTAACTACAGGTACCACACGCTCTAATTCCTCTTCTATCGAGATTTCTGTGTAGCCAGGTCGTGTAGATACACCCCCTACATCAATAATATCTACGCCTTCTTCAATCATTTCTTTTGCACGAGCTACGGCTTTTTCAACTGAATTATATTTGCCTCCGTCAGAGAATGAATCTGGCGTAACGTTTAAAATTCCCATAATTTTTGTTTTAGTCATTTTTGTCACCCTTTGCTAATTTTGAAAATGAATAGGCCTAGGTCTTCGATAATCTATACTTTAGAAACATATTAACCTTATCCCCAAAGCGCTATTGGGCCCTAACCTTCTACTTATATTAATGATACCACTCTATCGACAATGATTTCAGTATCTGTACTTAAGTATGTCCCATATAATATTACATATAAGGTTATTACCTTTTCAAAAAGAAAAGCTGAGACATTTTAAATAAATGCCCCAGCCTAAGACGATATAATATCGAATTAATCTTCGAATGAATATAATGGCGTAGATAGGTAACGTTCACCGTTACTTGGTAGTACAGTTACAACTGTTTTACCTTTGCCTAATTCTTTTGCTTTTTGGATAGCTGCATAGATGGCAGCACCTGAAGAAATACCTCCTAAGATACCTTCTTCTTTAGCTACACGACGAGATGTTTCCATTGCTGTTTCGTTACCAACTTTAATAATGCTATCGTAAATTTCAGTGTTTAATGTATCAGGTACGAAACCAGCACCTAAACCTTGTAATTTATGAGGACCTGGATCTCCACCACTTAATACTGGAGATGCTTCTGGTTCAATCGCAACGATTTCAATGTTAGGGTATTTGTCTTTTAAGACTTTACCTGCACCAGATAATGTACCACCAGTACCTACACCTGCTAAGAATGCATCAATTTGTTTACCTTCAAATTGTTCAACCAATTCTGGACCAGTTGTTAATGCATGTACTTCAGGGTTAGCTGGATTTTCGAATTGTTGTGGTTCGAAATAGCCGTGTTCTTCTTTTAATTCTTTCGCTTTTTTAATAGCGCCTTTCATAGCTTCTGAACCTGGTGTTAAGACTAATTCTGCACCGTATGCTTTTAATAAATTACGACGTTCAGAACTCATTGTATCAGGCATTGTAAATACTGCTTTATAACCTTTAGCAGCACATACGAAAGCTAAACCAATACCTGTGTTACCACTTGTTGGTTCAACAATTGTATCACCAGGTTTAATTTTGCCTTCTTTTTCAGCTTTTTCAATCATCGCTAATGCAATACGGTCTTTAACTGAACCACCTGGATTTTGATATTCTAATTTTACATAAACATCTGCTGCATCTTCATCTACTACGTTTCTTAATTTTACGACTGGTGTATTACCAATAATTTGCGTAATATTATCTACTGGTTTTTGTGCCATTGAAAAACGCTCCTTTATTATTCTAATTTAAAAACTTAGTTGTTTTATCGGATATACTTATATTCTATCAGAATTTTCTAAAAAGACAAAGCTAATTCTTTCATTAGGCGATAAAAAGTTACTTTTTACGTATACACCGTTAATTTTCCCTAAAAAAAGAGGCGATAAACACTTGTTTATCACCTTAAATCTAGAAACTAGAGTTTTGCAAACCGATTTCTCTTATTAAGCGTGTATCATTTAAGCTTTCATTGTAGTCAATAATTCTTCCAATTCGCCTTCAGAGTAGTTATATTTATTACCACAAAAATGACATACCGCTTCGGCACCGTGATCTTCTTTAATCATATCTTGAACTTCAGCTTCTCCTAAACCTTTGATTGCATTAAGGAATTTCTCATGACTACAGTTACATTCAAATTGCGCATCTACTGTTTCTAACATTTGCACATTCTCTGTACCTAGAATTTCATTTAAAAGACCTTCTGGTGTTAAACCTTCTTCAATTAGTTTAGATACTGGTCTCATATTATTAATGGCATTTTCCAACTTACTTACTGTTTCATCTTTAGCACCAGGCATCACTTGAATGATAAATCCGCCGGCAGCTTTTATAGAGTTATCAGGGTTAACTAGCACGCCTAATCCCACTGAAGAAGGTGTTTGTTCACTTGTAGCAAAGTAGTACGTGAAATCTTCACCTAATTCTCCTGAGACAATTGGACTAGCGCCAGAGAAGTAATCTTTCATACCCACATCTTTAACGACTTGAATTGAACCATCTGTACCTACTGCGCGTCTTACATCTAATTTACCTTGTTCGTTTAATGGGAAGTGTGTTTGAGGTTTATCCACATACGCACGTACATTACCTTGAGCATCTGCATCGGCAATAATACGTCCGATAGGTCCTTTGCCATCTACTGTGACAGTTAATTTTTGGTCGCCTTTTAGCATGGCTCCCATCAATAGTGTAGCAGTCATTGTTCTACCCATCGCAGCTGAAGCAGTCGGCCATGTATAATGGCGTGTTTGAGCTTCTTGTACCGACTCTGTAGTAATTGTCGCGTACGCACGAATTTCTCCATCAAAAGCTAATGATTTCACAATATAATCATGTGTCATTATGTTTATCTCCTTTATTACATCGAATTTTATATTATTTATTTTTAAAATGTGGACTAAGTAATGTCTTATCTTTAAGGATATTTATTCTACACTTGTTTAATAAGAATATGAAGTAACTTGCTTTGGTATATAAATGAGTACATTAAGCCTATTTTAAACTAAAAAGAACACTGAAACCAATAACAATTTCAATGTTCTTCTATAAATTAAATAACTTTTTAAAAATCCATATCTCTAATTTTTCTTAATATATATTTTAATACCAAACATTACTAAAAAAGCAAATAAAATTAGTCCGAAAATCGCTAAGCAGATATGAAATAATATTTTAAGAGGACTCTCATAGTTTTCCACTTTCACACTAGGTGCGTGATGCCCTTTAATAAAATTGCGGTTGTAATCCACGTATAGACGTTGATTCTCTGAAATTTTCAATTTGTATTTGTTTTTATCTTTAGGTACTAAATCATATAAATCTTTTTCAACAATCACTTTTTTATCGCCAATTTCATGTTTACCTTTTGATATCACTTTACGATATTCATACTTTTCAAATGCTTGTTCTGTTAGGATATTTGATAACTGTTGACGTACATGTTTCGCAGTGTCGTCAGGATAAGGCTGAATATTAAAGATATCTGTATTAATTCTTAAGTGATGACGTTTAGCAGTTAGCACAAGATTATATCCTTGTGTACTTGTGCCTGTCTTCAAGCCATCAACGTCTTTCATCCCATCTACCTCATTCGGTAATGAAGTATTGGTGTTATGTAATTCAATATTCTTTTGCATATCACTAGTAAGTTTTGTGATGTCTAAGAGTTCAGGATGTACTTTCAATATTTGGTTAGCAAGCAATGCCATGTCATATGCTGTAGTACGTGAAACAGTCTGATTTTTATAGCTTTTAGGAGCAAAAGGCTTAATAAGATTATTATTAGCGCCACTTGGATTAGTGAAATATGTATCTGTCATTCCTAATTTTTTAGCTTTACTATTCATGCGATCCGTAAATTTAGATGAATTACCATCGATATGTTCTGCCAATACTAATGTAGCTGCATTACTCGATTCAAGTGCTGCTTGTTTTAACAATTGGTTAATAGTGAACGTTTCTCCCTCTTGAAGCGGGAATGTAGTTAAATTGGGTAATTGCGACATTTCAGCGTATCTAGAAGTAATTTTAACGTTATCGTTCATTTTAATTTTTCCTGATTTAATATCATCATATATTAAAAACATAGTCATTAATTTGGTTGTCGATGCAGGATCTACTTTTTCGTTTTTATGATATTCATATACTATTTGTCCATTATCAGCTGTCACTACCATACCTTTAGGATTATATTTTTCATCTATATATTTATTTTGTTGTTTAGCAATGTCGACTGGTGATTGTTGTGCTTGAACAACAGGTGATATAACTAATGAACATATTAATAACATCATTAGCGTTACAAGTGCTTTTCTCAAAATTCCTCCTCCTTATAGTTTCAACATTTAATGAGATGGTCGATGTAAGTTACATAATATAAAATAATTCATATTGCTGATTATAAATTGAATATTAATATATTGTTGTGCGCTTTACATAACTATTATAACGTAAATTTAAAATTAGATGACTACAATTGTTAAATCTATTAAAAAAACAAAAAATCTCCTTCTACTAAGGTGACTAACCTTAGTGAAGGAGATTTCGTTTAAACTATGAACTTTATCAATTATCTATTGTTTGAATCATTTGGATTAAATGGTTTGTCGATATTAGGAGATTGCTCATAACCTGTTTCATCTTGGTCATCTGAATCTCTATGAGAGCTATCATGTGAATCATCACGTAAACGATCATGTCCAGCATGGTTATCTCTACCATCTCTTTGTTGATCTCTACGAGTGTTATCACTATCGTTATGGTGATCACCATGGTCATCGTCGTTACGTTGTTCTTCACGGATATCATCGTAAGATTTACCATATTTTCCATCATTAAAATCTGAATCGTCATCTTTTTTAACAACACGTGCAAAATCGTAATCTACTTCTGGTAAAGTACCGTCGTAGAATAATGAGCGAATTTGTTCTGCTACTAATGTTTCTTCAGTTAATAATGTTTTAGCGATAAGTTTAAGTTCTTTTTCGTGTTCTAATAAAATTTGTTTACAACGTTCATATTGTTCTTTAATAATACGTTGTACTTCTTTATCAATTTCATAAGCGATTTGACCTGAGTAGTTAGGTTCGCCTTGCATATCTTTACCTAAGAACACTTGTCCACCGCTACTACTTGAGAATTGTAATGGTCCGAGTTTTTTACTCATACCATATTCAGTTACCATTGAACGAGCGATTTGCGTTGCTCTTTCAAAGTCATTAGATGCGCCTGTAGATACTTCATGGAAGTTAATATCTTCAGAAACACGACCACCTAAGAGACCACAAATCTTATCTAATAATTCTGGCTCAGTCATTAAGTAACGATCTTGTTTAGGTAACATCATTGCGTAACCGCCAGCTTGACCACGCGGAACGATTGTAACTTTGTGTACTACTTCTGCTTCATCAAGCACCATACCGATAATCGTGTGACCTGCTTCATGATGTGCTACGATATTGCGTTCTTTTTCAGAAATAACACGTGATTTTTTAGCTGGTCCAGCAATAACACGGTCAGTCGCTTCTTCAATGTCACGCATATCAATTTTGTTTTTACCTTCACGCGCAGCAATTAATGAAGCTTCATTTAATAAGTTCTCTAAGTCAGCACCAGAGAAACCTGGCGTTCTTTGTGAGATTGCTTTTAAGTCTACCGTTTCATCAAGTGGCTTATTCTTAGCATGAACATGAAGAATAGCTTCACGGCCTTTAACATCTGGGCGACCCACTTGAATTTGTCTGTCAAAACGTCCTGGACGTAATAACGCAGGGTCTAAAATATCAGGACGGTTAGTTGCAGCAATCATGATAATGCCTTCGTTTTCACCGAAGCCATCCATTTCAACTAGTAATTGGTTAAGCGTTTGTTCACGTTCGTCGTGACCGCCACCAACACCAGCACCACGTTGACGACCAACCGCATCAATTTCATCGATAAAGATGATACATGGTGCGTTTTTCTTAGCGTTTTCGAATAAGTCACGTACACGGCTAGCACCGACACCAACAAACATCTCTACGAAATCAGAACCACTGATTGAGAAGAAAGGTGCGCCAGCTTCCCCTGCTACGGCACGTGCTAATAAGGTTTTACCTGTACCTGGAGGACCTACAAGTAATACCCCTTTAGGTATTCTTGATCCCATTTGTTTGAATTTCTTATTATCTTTTAAGAAATCTACAATTTCAATTAATTCTTGTTTTTCTTCATCTGCACCAGCAACATCAGAGAAACGTACACGACGTTTTTGGTTATCGTACATTTTCGCTTTGGATTTACCAAAGTTCATCATACGACCGCCACCGCCGCCACCTTGTGCTTGGCTAAGGAAGAATATAAATAATAAAGCGATAATTAATACAGGAATAAGTGTAGTTAACATACTTACGAAGACACTTTGTTTTTCTTCTTCTTTAACCGTAAAATCTAAGTCCTTTTGGCTTTTGGCTTCATTTGTAATTTTTTGTAAATCTTTTTCGTTGTTGTATAAAATAGTTGAAGAGTAATCTTCATCATTCTTAGTTTTACCACTTACCAAGTACACATTTTGTTCAGGTTGGATTTCTAAGGTTTTTAAGTCCCCTTTATCCAATTTCTCTACAAATTGTGAATAGGAAAGTTGTTTCGGAGTATTACCATTCCCATTTATGTAAGAAAATACGCCGAATATAATAACGCCAATAATTGCGATAACTAGCACATTGCGAAAAGCTTTCTGCATGCGTCATTTCCTCCTATTTCTATAATAAAGCTAACAAAAATTGTAACACAATACTTCTTTTAAAGGCTAGCATTTCAACTTTTGTATCACTTTTCTAATTCCCCATAACATCAATCATTTGAAACTACTTCTATCTGAAAAAAGTAAGTATATACCAGATAAAATTATTCTATATTTTGAATAGGAATTTAAGAATATAAAATGAGTCTACACTAAATTAATATTTAAGTATAGTTATTATACCTTAAACCCTATTTAATATCTTTAAAATCGAAAATCTTTTTTCTTATTTACTATAAATTTCTGGTTTTAATGTGCCAATGTAAGGTAAGTTGCGGTAATGTTCACCATAGTCTAACCCATAACCTACAACAAATTCATCAGGAATTTTCTTACCAACATATTTAGCTTCAATATCTGCTTTACGACGGTTTGGTTTGTCTAATAAAGTTACAATTTCTAATGAATTCACTTTACGTGATTGTAAAAGTTCGGTAATTGATTTTAAAGTTGTCCCAGTTTCTAAGATATCTTCAATAATTAGGACGTCTTTATTTTCAATAGAAGAACCTAAATCTTTTAAAATTTGAACCTCACCTGTAGATTCAGTACCACCGTGATAGCTTGAAACATCCATAAAGTCTATTGATAAGTGTGTATCAATACGTTTAATCAAGTCTGCCATAAACATTACAGACCCTTTTAAAATCCCTACGCATACGAGTGGTTTGTCTTTATAGTCCTTAGTTAATTGTTCACCTAAGTCTTTACAGATACCTTGAATATCTTCTTCGGTTAACAAAATTTCTTTTAAATCGTTCTTCATTCATCATTCATCTCCAATTTATTAATCTTGATATATTTATCGTAAGCCTCAGCGATATATAAATCACCTATGGCAATAATATTGTGTTGTTGATCTTCAACTAATGGCATTTGAGCACGGGCATCATTATCAATTTTATAATCTATCAGTAATCGACTTACTTTTTTATGGCCATTTCGACCATTTAATTTAAATTTATCACCATTACGACGTGTTCGAATCGTTAACGGGAAATGTTGCATAGCTAAATCTGAAGAAATCGTAATACGATAAGATCCAAATCGATATGTATCTGCGTGCGTAATAATTTGCTCGTCTAATACAGGTTTCTTATTTTTCGCCATTAGTATAAATTTATCATAAGCAATTTGAATTATCCATTTTTCAGAAAGGGTTATTTCAAATTGTGCTAGTTGGCTTGAGATTTGTTCAAACCATTGTTGATAATTCTTCTCTGAAAAAGTTTTATCTAGTTGTATATCTTCAATTAATTTATCTAATAACACCATTTTGGATATTTCATCAAGTGCATTAAATTCATCTCTATTACATTGAAAATATCCTAGACTGTCTTTATGTATATTAGCATTTATAAAGCATTCTACACGTTGATGAGTAAGACGTAACTGGTTATCATGCCAACTTTTTAATTTTAACAGTTGTGTACTATCGAGATCTACATTGTTATCAATCATCGGCAAGATACGGTTCCGAATATCATTACGAGTATATTTGTTATCATGGTTTGAATGGTCTTCGTAATATGGTACATGGTGACTTTGTTGGTAAGCACGGATATTATCTTTAAATGTATCTAATAATGGGCGACATATTTTGTAGTTATGACGCCAAGCGGTATCAGCTATACCTAATGAATTACGTGTTGAGCGACCGGTAAACACACGATAAAAAATTGTCTCAAGTTGATCATTTAAATGATGCGCTGTAACTAAAACATCCGCTTCTAAGTCATGCATCATAATGTCGAACCACTCATAGCGCTTATATCGAGCATCTGCTTGAATACTTTTACCCTGTGCAACTAAGTCTGAAAGGTCTAAATGTTTGATATAACAAGAGATACTATATTGCGCACAGTAATCTTTGATAAATTGTTCTTCTTCTTGCGATGCTTGTCGTAAACCATGATTAACATGTAAGCACGTAAGTTTTCTATAGGTGTGGGGTAATTCAAATAGTAAACGATGTAATAGACACATACTGTCTACTCCTGTTGAAACTGCGAGGACAATATGATCTGTTTCTTTCCAAAGTGACGTATTCACTTTCACCTCATTCACCTTCTTCTCTTAATATACTATCTTCACCTTAGCTTACTCTTATTATCTCATGAAAAAAGGAGTGGAACTAAAATTCAACATTGAATTCTATGTTCCACCCCGCACAAAGTAACTAAGCTCATATAATATCTTATGGCTTTCTTCTAGTGCAACAATCATTATCTCATTAACTTATCTAGGATGTACGCTAAAGATTAACCAATAGCTTACCCAGTTATTATCACAAGAATATATTAATTAACGTCTAGAACCCTTACCACCGCGTCTAGAGTCAGTTTGACGCTTGATAGAAGTTAATTTATCTTCACTATCTTTTAGGAAATTACTTAATTTCTTTTCAAAATCTTCACCTTTAGGTTGTGGTGGTTTATTTTGACTAGTTTTATGATGTGGTCTACGAGGGCGGTCTTTCGCTTTTTTAATTGAAAGGCTAATTTTACCGTCGTCTGCGATAGATAACACTTTAACTTCAACTTCATCTCCAACTGATAAGTGATCTTCAACATTCTCAACATAGTTATCAGCTACTTCACTGATATGAACTAAGCCACTTTTTCCTTCAGGTAACTCTACAAATGCACCAAATTTTTTGATACCTGTAACTTTACCTTTTAGCTTGTTTCCTACTTCGATTGACATATTCTAAATGAATCCTCCCGATTTTGTTTCGATTTTAACCTTATTATATTCCTGTTTTAACTTTTTCACAATGCTATAAAACGATTATTTTAAACCCATCCAAGACAACAATAACCAAACTTGCTTATTTTGAATTATCATCAGAAGATTTAGATTTAGAAGACTTATCATCTTTATCAGGTAATTTGAAAATAACTTCGCCTTTATTGCTTAGATAATAATCATCTCTAGCGACTTTTTCTATATAATCTTTATCGTTTAAATTATTCAATTCTTCTTTTAAAGCAATTTCTTCATCTTGTTTCTTTTGAAATTGTTCTTCTTTTTGTTTACGCTCAACCGCCATTTGATCGTTACTATGTTTTTGGAAGACAAGCATGATGGATAGAATGACTATAATCGCTAACAATAGACCTCCAAAGACAGTCACCCTACGTCGTACAATTTTCATTTTTTTCTGTTGACGCTTTCTTTTACGATTTCTCTCAGAGGTATACTGATTACCGATTTCTTCTACCTTTTTACTCATAGCTTGCCACCTCCTTCAATCTATTCGTCTTCAACTTGATTGTTATTAATACGTTCTTCTTTTATTAAATCATACATCCCTTTAGCGTTCTCTTTCGATGCATGTTCACTTAATCCAGTTACTTTTACCGTGACAAGCTTTTGTCCGAAACGAATCACTAATTCGTCTTCAACTTTAACATCTGTTCCAGCCTTAGCGACATTGCCGTTAACTGTGATACGACCTTGATCACTGATTTCTTTGGCTAACGTACGACGTTTAACAAGTCGTGATACTTTTAAATATTTATCTAATCTCATGAATTTTTCTCCCCTTGTTGCAAATAATTTTTAAGGGTTTCTTCGTCAAAATCCTTATTTTTTGTTTTATCATACAATGACATGAAATGGTCTGCAAATACTTTCTCAAATTTCAGGCGAGGCGTTTTACCTTCTTTATTTTTAGCTGTCTTCCATATTTCATTTAAATCTTCAACTGACTCTGCATTTTCTTCTCCGAAAATGTGAGGATGACGACGAATCATCTTAGCAGTTAAACTTTCGATGATTTCTTTAATATCAATATAGCCTTCTTTTTTGCCAATACTTGCATGTAAGAGCACTTGTAATAAGATATCACCAAGTTCCTCTATCATGTGCCAGTCATCTTCATTATCAATCGCTTCAAATAATTCAAAGCTTTCTTCAATTAAATAGCGTTTTAATGATTCGTGTGTTTGTATACGGTCCCAAGGACAACCTTTCTCATCATCTACTAGTCGATCGATAATTTGAACAGCAAAATCGAAGTCTTGATACATCGCTTCCTCGTCAGTTAATTTAGGTACAAAGACGCTTGTTAAATTATTAAATGCAGCTTCATGGTGATCGAGTTCATATAAAGGCACTCTAAGTACAGAAGCCCCTGTACTGTGCGCACCAGTTACAATTGAGACTAAAAAGTCATCAGGATAACGTTCCATTAACGTAAGTTTAATTTCTGCTGCTACCATAGCGCTATATACTTGTGTAATTAATGTATGTGTACGTATGTTTAAGACATTTTCAGCTAGTGCAGTACCATCTAATAAGGTGAAACCATCGTTAGGATCTTCGCCAATAGCCGCAAAGACATCATCGATAAAGCTTTTACCTCCTAGAACTTTAACGTCTATATCGTCGTGCGTTTCGTTATATTCAAGCAACTTAGCTGTAGTCGTTTCAGCTACACGGGGGTGTCCAGGAACTGCATACACCACGTCCTCTGTCTGAGCTTTCTCAATTAAGGTGTCTACAATTTGTTGGTAGACATCATCAAACGCTTCATTGGCTTCATAAATATAATCGAAACTTTCGAAATGAAGTTCATCTTGTAAGCTATTTATAACTGGATGGTCGAGTGTACGTGCATAAGCGCGTTGTTGTTGCGTTAAAAAACGATAAATTCCTAATGGCAAGTCTTCTACATCATAGTTTCCCAAGCCAACAATTGTAATTGTATGTCCCATTAACGTCTTCCTTTCTTCATATGATACAACTTATCACCAAATGGCAAATGTTTTAATTCTTTGTACTCTAAAACATTCATATATACTACTGCTATTAATAATACGGCAACACCTATCATTGCTACAATCAATAATTCAATCAGTCCACCTAATCGACCGACAGATGGTAATACGTACATAACTATTTGAATAATAATTGTCATGATGCCGAGTGCAGCAATCATTTTCAAAATGAATCTTCGCATGCGATTAAATCTATAATGCTTAGTTACCTCATAATGTAATATCATGCCAAACGATGTCAATGACAGTACTGTACTTACACTTGCACCTAAGATACCAATATAATGAATAAAGATAACATTGAATATTGTCTTAGATACTAAGCCGATGACAACCCCAATTACGATAGGTCGAATACGATTAAGTACTTGTAAAAGCGCAATATCCATCATAATCAATGAGACACAGATGACAGTTAACATATAAAAGCCTAATGTGGCGCTTAGACTATTCGTCTTAAAGAAGATGTGATTCATCATAGGTAATAAATTGATTAAGCCTATACCTGCGGCTGCACTGATTAATATTGTAATTTTTAAGGAGGCGTTAGCGTAACGATTCATTTTTACAAGATTATGTTGCGCGATAGCTTCTGTTAACAATGGAATAAGGACAAAGCTGAATGTTGTCGTCACGATGAGTCCCATTTGAATAAACGAAGCACCTCGATCATAAATCCCTTTTTGTGTAATCGCTTCTTTAAAAAGTAAACCATATGCTTGTAAGGTATGTACTACCGTGAAGCTATCAATAAATTGCCATAAAATAACTAGTAACTGGCTCAACGCAAAGATAAGCGTAGCCATAAACAAGCGTCGCCAAGGGATGGCGTAGATTTGGGTCTGCCTTTTCAAAGGAAAAGGTCTTGTAAACATTAAAAAGATGCTAGAACCTAAAAATCCGAGTGATGATGCCAAGATGGCGATAGTCCCCGCTTGATAAATAGTCCAATCTCTTACCATAAATAATCCAATAGCTACAATAATAAAACTAACGCGAATAAATTGTTCTATTACCTGAGAAATAGCTGGCAGGTTCATACGTTGTCGGCTTTGATAAAAACCACGAAACACACCGAGTACGCCAATAAAGAGATAGCTTAAACTTGCCATTTTAAGCATAGGTGCGAGACGCGGGTCCCCCATTAACGTAGCTAATGGCTGTGCCAAGATGAGAGTAATTCCAAAGATTACCGCCCCTATAACTTGAAACCAGATAAGCACTTTGGAAAATGCCGAATCCTCACCATTGCTACCGAGGATTTGAGTAACTGCACTTGGTATAGCGTTCATGGAGAGTATCATGCCTAATGCAACAATTGGATAAATTTGTTGATATGCATATAGGCCAGTATCTCCAAGTACATTCTGGTAAGGTACACGATAAATAGCGCTTAGCACCTTTACTATAATCAACGCTATCGTTAAAATGACTACCCCATTGAACGTCGATGACTGCGATGATGTGTCGGTTTGCACATTCTCAGGTTTAAGAGAGTGCTTAGAGTTCATTTTCAATAACCATACTTCCTTCAAGACATTTAACTAAGAATTTTAAATTCTCTAGCCACTGTTTAGATTTAGTTAATGTAATCTGCATTTTACCTTCTTTCACGCCTAGTTTCATTGCGCGTCCTAATGGCTGAGTCTGTTTGAATAGTTCTTCACCATTCATTTGTTCAGTGCCTTTAGTAGATAAGAAGACTTCCAGTTGTTTACCTTTGTCTTTAATTAACGTCACACCTGCATGTAAAGCATGAATTTTAATTTCCACCATTTCTAACAAACGTCCAACTTCAACTGGATAATCGTTGAAGCGGTCAATTAACTCATCTTTGATATCCATTAATTGTTCTTGCGTTTCAACTTTACGAAGCTTTTTATATATTTCAATTTTAGCTTGTTCATTTTGAATGTATTCTGCCGGTAAGTAAGCGTCAAGATGCAATTCCATTTCAACTTCAGGTGCATCCGGCTCTTCCTCTTTAATACCACGCTTTTCATTAACTGCTTCTTCTAGCATTTGTGAATAGAGGTCAAAACCGACGGAATCGATAAAGCCGTGTTGTTGCTTACCTAATAAATTACCAGCGCCTCGAATATTTAAATCACGCATTGCAATTTTAAATCCTGAGCCTAATTCGGTAAATTCTTTGATAGCTTGAAGGCGTTCTTCTGCCGTCTCGGTTAATACTTTATTTGTTGAATGTAAGAAATAAGCATAACCGATTCGACTTGAACGTCCGACACGGCCTCGTAATTGATACAACTGGCTAAGACCAAAGCGATCGGCTTCTTCAATAATGAGTGTATTCGCATTAGGCACGTCTACACCTGTCTCGATAATAGTCGTTGTAACTAAGATATCGTATTCGCCATTGATAAAGCTCAACATCGTTTCTTCTAGATCACGTTCAGTCATTTGACCATGGACTACTGCTATATTTGCTTCTGGCATTAACATCTGTAATTGTTCACGTTTCTCATAAATCGATTGCACTCTGTTATAAAGATAGAATACCTGACCGTCACGTGATAATTCTCGTTCTAATGCTTCTTTAATAAAATTACTATTTTGTTCTAGCACATAAGTTTGTACTGGGAAACGATTCTCCGGTGGCGTTTCAATGACAGATAAATCGCGGACGCCCAACATACTCATGTGTAGCGTTCTTGGAATCGGTGTTGCTGTTAATGTTAAGACGTCGACATTTGTTTTCATCGTTTTAATACGCTCTTTATGACGTACACCAAACCGTTGTTCCTCATCGACAATAAGTAAGCCTAAATCTTTATATTGAATGTCTTTACTTAGTAGCTTGTGCGTACCCACGACGATATCTACATAGCCAGATTTTAAACCTTCTTTCGTTTCTTTAATCTCTTTAGTAGAACGGAAGCGGCTAACCAATTCAATTTGTACTGGGAAATCTTGCATACGTTCAATTAATGTTTCGTAATGTTGTTGCGCTAAGATAGTTGTTGGCACTAGAAATGCTACTTGCTTTCCTTCCATTACTGCTTTAAACGCAGCACGTACCGCAACTTCTGTCTTACCATAACCCACATCACCGCATAATAAGCGATCCATTGGACGTTCACGTTCCATATCGCCTTTAATCTCTTCAATAGATTTCGCTTGATCAGGCGTTAACTCGTATGGGAAATCCATTTCAAATGCATTTTGTTCAGCTGTATCTTCTCCATATTGATACCCTACTGACATCTCACGTTCTTTATATAACGCAATAAGTTCATCAGCAATATCTTCAACACTTTGTTGAACTTTTGCTTTCGTCTTCTTCCATTCGGAACCGCCTAATTTATTTAATCGAGGCGATTTATCTTCTGAAGCTACGTATTTTTGAACTTGATCCATTTGATCGACAGGCACGAAGAGCTGGTCTGTCCCTTTATATTGCAACTTAATATAATCTCGATGTACATCGCCAACTTCTAATGTCTCCACGCCTAGATAACGTCCGACACCATGATGCACGTGAACAATATAGTCACCCACATTAAGATCTTGATAGGATTTAATTTTTTCAGCGTTCGACATCGTCTTCGTACGCTTACGTTGTTTCTTTTGTTTCGTTTTGAAAAGCTCTCGCTCCGTAATCACTACCAACTGCATATATGGTAGTTCAAAGCCTTCAGATAAACTACCTTCTACTACGATAGCTTGACCAGTTTCAATGCCACTATGAACATTCGTTACGGTTGGAATATGCATTTCATTTAACATAGATTGGATACGTTCAACCTTCGTCTCCGTTTCAACTAACACTACAATTGTATAGTCATTGTGTACGAAACGTTGAAATTCTGAACGCATAATATCGTATTGACCATAAAACTGTTGAACAGGCTTACATGAAAATTTAATAATATGTTGAAGTTGGACCGGCATAGATGATGTAAATAACGTGAAATAGGTTACCGGATACTCTTTCAGTAACGTTTCAAAGCCATCATACTGCATAAACGATTGCCCTATAAAACCATTACCACTTTCAATTAAATTTTGGATAAAGTCGTCCACTTCAGTCGTTAATGTTTTCTCTGTTTCTTTAATACGATTATATTCATCAGTTACAATGATGGCATCTTTTTGGAAATAGTCTATCAATGTAGAAGGCTGTTCATACATAAATGACACGAGACGTCGTAGTAATTGATGATCAAAGAACGTAGATTCGAAAAGTTTAAAGCTTTCATACGTTTCTTTTAAATCATTACGCACTGATTTATCAATCTTTGGACGGGTATCTTCATAGGCTGCTTGTAATTCCGTTTGAAGGTGTTGAATGACTCCATCTGTAATAACATAATCACTCGCTGTAGTAATCTCTATTTCTTCAACATTCTCATTCGAACGTTGGGTTTCAACGTCGAAATCACGAATTGAATCAACTTCAGTATCAAACAACTCGATGCGGACCGGTTGCCCAATAAGTGGATAAATATCGATAATCCCTCCACGTAGAGAGAACTCTCCGATATGCGAGACGACACTTTCACGTCGATATCCCATGTTCACTAATTTACTTAAAAAGTCATCAATATCAATATCGTCGCCCACTTTTAAAGTCGTTTGATGCTCTTGCCACATGTCCACTGGTGTGAGCCATTTCTTCAAACCATTTAATGGAACGATAAATAACCCTTTCTCATTATGAGCTAAGGCCGTCAGTGTCCTAACACGTTCGCTCATAAGTTGAGGGCTTTGTGTTGAAAATTCTTCAGTCATAATATCTTGTACTGGATATTTATAAACTTCTGAATGATCTACATATTGCAAAATATCTGTTTCTAGTTTATCAGCTTGATATAAATTATTAGTAATCAACAACATTTGTTTTTGATCTTTTAAGTACTTTTCAGCAATAATCGTAGCTTTGGCTGAGGGAGACAGACCTGTAACGAGAATATTCTCTTGTCCGAAGACATCGTCAAGTTCCTGGAAACGTTTGTCATTTTGAATATAATCTGAAATAATCGATCTCAATTGACTTCTCCATTATATTCATTCATAACATGATCAAAGCGTGAAGTTTCAATAAATGCTTCAACGGCTTGCGCTGAATGTTCAATCACTTTGTCCATTATCATCATTTCTTCTTTAGAAAATTTCTGCAATACATAATCAGGAACTGACATACCATTCGTTGGTCTCCCTACACCAATACGAATACGTTTAAATTGATCTGTACCAAGATGTTTAATAATCGATTTCATTCCGTTATGTCCACCAGCACTACCTTTCTGGCGTAAACGAATATTTCCTTGAGATAAATCTAAATCATCATATAAGACAATTAAATCCTCTACTTCGATATTATAATAGTCCATAAGAGGCGCTACGGCTTCACCTGAGAGATTCATCATCGTCATAGGCTCTATAAATAAGACTTTTTCTCCATTAAGACGTTCAATTGTGTAGGCGCCTTTGAACTTTTGTTTATCTAGCGAGAAATGATTGTTTTTTAAGATGTAATCAACCACTTCAAAGCCGATATTGTGTCTTGTTAATTCGAAACGTTTACCTATATTTCCAAGACCTACAATACATTTCATGCGTTGTACCTCCATTGAATTTCATTTTATATGTTCATCTACAAAAATGTAGTTAGTGATATCGTTTAATCATTATTTTATTCTATAACATTCCCTATAATAACACAAAAAGCACTATGCTTATTAGGATAAGCACAGTGCTTGGACTATAAATAGTCTAAAGTGTAGTTATGACGTTAAAGTCTTAAATAACGAATTATTCTTCGTCTTTATTTTCTTCTTTATCGTCTTCTTTGTCTTCACCAACTACTTCTGGTTCTTCAGTAGCTGATTCACCTTCCATAGCTTCTACTTCTTCTTCAGTAGGTTCATCAGTTGGAGGAACTACTGTTACTACAGATTCTTCAGGATCGTTTTCGATAGTGAAGTCGCCAGATACTTTAATATCTGCAACTGAGTAGCTGTCATTAATTTCTAATGCAGAAATGTCTACTTCAATTACTTCTGGGATATTTTCTGGAGTTGCTGTTACTTGTAAGTCGAATAATGGTTGTTCAACTACGCCGCCTTCTTTAGCGCCTACAGCTTCACCAGTTAAGTGAACTGGTACTTCAACAGTACGTTCTTCAGTCATATTGATTGCTAAGAAATCAATGTGAGTGATTTGGTTTTTTAATGGGTCAAATTGGTAATCAGATACCATTACTTTAATTGATTTTGAACCTACGCCTAAATCAATTACACCATTACGTCCAACTTCACGAATTACTTTGATGAATTCAACTTCATCAACTTTAACTGAAGTATTTTTAGTACCGTAACCATAAACTACTGCAGGTACTTTACCTATATTACGTAATTTTTTAAGGTCAGAACGAGTTTGTTTACCTTGACGGATGATTGACTTTAATGAAGCCATTCGTATTTCCACCTTTCATTTTTAAGTCGCAATATACGTTCTTTTAAGAACATGTATATTAAGACTTCCCTTCACTTACCCATCAACTGAGACAGTTGCTTGCAAGTGTTTATTAGTTCGTAAAACCACGAACGAATGTATTATACACGGTTAAATAACTTAAGTCAAACCCATTTGTAAACTTTAGTCAAATAATACACTTACCGATTCTCTTTCATATACACGAATAATAGCTTGTGCTAATAATCCAGCTACAGAAAGTTCTTTAGTATTAGATGGTTTACGGCTATCATCAAGCATAATAGAGTTTGTAACGATTAATTCTTTTATTGCCGAATTCTCGATACGTTCTTTTGCAGGACCAGATAATACTGGGTGTGTACAACAAGCGTAAACATCTTTAGCACCCTTATCTTTAAGAGCTTGGGCAGCTAATGTAATCGTACCTGCTGTATCGATAATATCATCGATAATAATAGCTGTACGTCCTTCAATTTCACCTACGATATTCATAACTTCTGCTACGTTTGGTTTTGGACGACGTTTATCAATAATTGCAATCGGAGTTTTCAAAATGTCTGCGAGTTTACGTGCACGTGTTACACCACCATGGTCAGGTGATACTACGACGATTTCCTCAGGATCAATGTTAGGGTCATTTTCAAAATGTTGTCCAATGATAGGTACACCCATTAAATGGTCAATCGGAATATCAAAGAAACCTTGAATTTGTGGTGCATGTAAATCTAAAGCAATCATGCGATTAGCGCCAGCTGTTTCAATTAAGTTAGCTACTAATTTCGCTGTGATAGGTTCACGGCTACGTGCTTTTCTATCTTGGCGGGCATATCCATAATAAGGAACTACAATATTAATATTCGCTGCAGATGCACGTTTACATGCATCAATCATAATTAATAATTCCATAAGGTGTAAATTAACCGGATTTGACGTTGGTTGAATAATGAAGACGTCACATCCACGAATACTTTCCTCAATATTGATTTGAATTTCCCCGTCACTAAAGCGTTTTACAGAACACTTACCTAATTCAATCCCAACACGATCAGCAACTTCTTGTGCTAATGGTTCATTTCCTTTTAAAGAAAAGATCTTTAACGATGAATTTTTATATTCATTATTTAACATTTATAGTCCTCCAATTTTTAACTTAGACACTTTCATTATATAAAAAATCAGTAACTTTTACTATGTTCGACAAAAAATTTAAAAAAGAGATACTTAATTTCATTCTAAAATTTTAACTTATTTATTTTTTATTATAGTCTTCCTTAGTAACTTGTCGCGCTCGCGCTAGTGCTAAACTATCATTTGGAACATTATCCGTAATCGTAGAACCCGCTGCAATTAAGACGCCATCACCTACTGTTACAGGTGCTACTAAGTTAGTATTACATCCGATAAATGTATCTTTTCCAACGACAGTTTTAAATTTATTAACACCATCGTAGTTAACTGTAATTGAACCACAACCAATATTTGTACGCTCTCCGATTTCAGCATCACCAATATAACTTAAATGTGAGACCTTTGCACCGTCTTTAAGATCCGCTTTCTTCACTTCGACAAAGTTACCAACTTTAACTTCTGCACCTAAATTTGAACCTGGTCTTAACTGTGCGAAAGGTCCAACTTTCGTCTTGTCGCCAACGACCGACTCATTAATAACAGATTGCTTGACGTCAACTTCAGAACCTATACGACTATTATTAATTTCCGAATATTGCCCGATGACCGTGTTTTCACCAATAGTCGTTTTACCGTTAATACGCACACCTGGTTCTATAATCGTATCCATGCCAATTTCTACATCTGGTCCAATAAACGTTGTAGTTGGGTCAATGATTGTAACGCCATTTCTCATATGTTGAATATTCAAACGTTGTTGTAAAGCCTTTTCTGCATTACTTAACATTACACGGTCATTAACGCCCATCACTTCGTCGAAATCATCAGTATGGTGTATCTCAGCTTTTCCTTCATCTTCTAAAATTAAGGAAATCACGTCCGGCAAGTAATATTCACCTTGCACATTATCATTTTTAACTTGTGCTAATTTATTGAATAATACTTTATTATCAAAAGCAAAAATACCAGAACTAATTTCTGTGATTAATTTTTCTTCCTCAGTCGCGTCCTTCTCTTCCACAATACGTTTAAGTTGCTGATTATTATCACGAACGATGCGTCCGTAACCGAAAGGAATCTGTGCAGTAGCTGACAATACTGTCGCTTGAGCTTGTGTCGCCTCATGATGTTCGATTAACTGTTGTAACGTGCTAGCAGTAATCAAAGGTGTATCTCCGCATACAACTAATGTTGTTCCTTCTTCATTCTCTAAATGTTCTTGCGCCATTTTTACAGCGTGTGCAGTCCCTAGTTGCTCTTCTTGATAACTATATAATGATTGATCGCCTAATGTGCTTTTAACGTCTTCAGCACCATGCCCTACTACCGTCACAATTTGATTAACCCCTGCATTCTTAACGTTCGTTAACACATGTTCAATCATTGTTTTGCCAGCGACCTCATGTAGTACTTTGTATTTCTTTGATTTCATTCTAGTACCTTTTCCAGCCGCTAATATTACCGCATTTCTTTGCATGAATGGTAACCCTCCAATAAATTTTACGCTTCCTATTTATTATAATTTAACTCAAGTTCTAGTTTCAAGATTTAAAAAATTTTGTAAATTAAGCGTCATTAAATTATAAAAATTAATTTTATTATGTATATTAATATAGTCAATTATAGAAAATTTTCAGTCATTAAAAATTTTTGTCAGCAAAATAGGCGGAATACAATTCATCGTCTCCCTAAGGCATAAATTATTAACGTCTTACTCTCTTCTAGCTTAACCGTTTTATACCATCCTCTTTAATAAAAAACAGGTTCAACATATTTAAGTGCTGAACCTGTGCTTTATCTATTAGTTTAATTAAGCTTCGCCTGATTCTTCTGAAGAAGCATTTTTATCAGGGATAACTTCATCTGTTTCATCATATACTTTCATAACCGCATCTTGAATTTCTTGTCTCATTTCAGAGTTAATTGGATGCGCGATATCACGGAATTCACCATCTGGTGTACGTTTACTTGGCATAGCAACAAAAAGACCTGAGTTGCCTTCAATTACACGTAAATCATGAATTACAAAAGCTTCATCAAGCGTAATTGAAACAAGCGCTTTCATTCTACCATCTGTTTGTATCTTTCTAAGTCTTACATCTGTCACTTTCATGCAGTGAGCCCCCCTAGTATATATCTTTGTTTAGTTAGAAGCTTGACAATTTATCAATTAAGGAAATTATAATCCTTTAACTTTACCTACAACTTCGATTTCAACTTTAACGTCTTTAGGTAATCGTGCTACTTGCACACAACTACGTGCCGGTTGATGTTCACTAAAGTAGCTACCATAAACCTCATTAATCTGTTGAAATTCATCCATATCAGAGATGAAAATAGTTGCCTTTACAACTGAGTTTAAATCTGAACCAGCTTCTTCAAGTACTACTGATAAATTTTCTAGTACTTGTTTTGTTTGTTCTTTCACGTCTTCGCTAACAATGTTTCCTTCAGTATCTAATGGAATTTGTCCAGACGTAAAGACTAAATTGTTCACAACCATAGCGTGTGAATATGGTCCTAAAGCTTCTGGCGCTTTATTTGTATTTATTGTTTTCATGATGTAAAAACTCCTTTAAGAAAATTTAGACAAACTATTACCAGGTTCTACTTTAAATTCTTGATTATATTCATCAACATCAGATAGCTTTACTAAAGAAGTATAATCCTCAATCAATCGTTGTTTAACTTCTTTTGATTCTACAAGTACTGATACCCCTTTTACATGAGCCTTAAACTCATTCATCAGATTCATAACCCCGTTAATTGAGCCTCCAGCTCTCATAAAATCGTCCACTACAAGAACGTTAGAATTTTCAGCTAAAGTTCGCTTAGAAAGTACCATTGTTTCGATTTTTCGTGATGATCCTGAAACATAATTAATAGATACAGTAGAACCCTCAGTAACTTTATTGTCTTTTCTAATTACCACTACAGGTAAATTTAATACGTTAGCCACCGCGTTGGCAAGCGATATACCTTTTGTAGCAATTGTTACGACGGCATCGAGCTCTTCTTCCATGTAAATACTCGCTATTAATTTACCAACCTTATTTAAAAGTGAAGGATTACCCACTAAGTCAGATAAAAATAAATAACCACCAGGTAGAAGACGTTCTTTCTCTTGAAGTAGTGAAATAATTTCTTCAGTAATTTCAGCAGCTTCTTCTTTACTCATCATCGGCTTGTAATTTACACCGCCACTTGCACCCGCAGTAGTAATAACTGTTCCTAATTTTTCTTTTTGGAAGGTATTCTTAATGATTTGTACATCTTCACTGATTGAAGACTTAGCTTGTTTGAATTTATTTACAAAAAAAGTTAAAGGCACTAGCTGATTGGGATTATTCATTAAATATTGCGTCATAAAGACGATACGTTCACTTCTTTTATACCTCATATATTGTTCAACCCTTCTATCCTAATAGTCTAACTAAATACACTTCGTTACAACATCCATTAACAGCATTATAAATCTTCTTTGCTTGGCTCTCTTTTTGCGCAAGGCCGTATACAGTAGGACCACTTCCACTCATCAACGCCCCATCTGCGCCACATTGCAACATATTATTTTTTATCTTTTCAATTTCGGGATGCATAGCCATCGATACTGGTTCTAGACGGTTTGATAAGCTTTGACATAACATTTTGTAATCTCCAGTAGTAATCGCCTCTTCACACATACGTGTATCTACATGATGTACATCATTCAGGTTTAAAGCTTTAAAAACATCAGGAGAAGAAATCCCTAAATCAGGCTTTGCTAATATTACCCATGCAGAAGGCGGTTTGTTTAAAAAAGTAATCTTTTCGCCTCTACCTTCACAGATTGCAGTTTTATTATAAATACAAAACGGAATATCTGTACCAATTTGTATTCCTAAGTCACTTAACTCTTTGAGTGGTCGATTTAGATTAAATAATCGGTTGATACCACGCATACTTGCTGCTGCATCAGCAGATCCACCAGCTAATCCCGCAGACACCGGGATATCTTTATCAATTGTTATAGTAACACCCTGCTCTAAATTGTAGGTGTCCATCATCAATTTTGCAGCACGATAAGCAAGGTTTTTATGATCATCCGGCACGTAATTATGTTCAATCTCTACCACAATTTTTTTATCTTTTCTCTTTTGAAAAGACAATCTATCATTCAAATCAACTGTAGTCATTACCATAGCAATTTCATGATATCCATCATCTCTTTTGAAAAGTGTATCGAGCGTCAAATTTATTTTGGCAGGTGCCGTTTCATATATCATTTTTCCGCCCTCTCTTCATCAATAGTAATAAAATGATTTTAACATAAAGAATTAAAATATTTGATAGATACAACACAAATTTATGTAAAAACTTAATGAAAGACATTTTAATTTGTCCTAATATCCGTTTTACGATAAAAATTAAGTTTTCAAAATAAATATTATGTAAAATAATTTGTAAAAAGACGCTTTAATAGACAATTTCTCTAAATCAAAAAAGAGTGCTGAACTTATATAAGCCCAACACCCACATTTTTTATTATAGAGTACGAATTACACTAAGCAACTCTATGTTTATATGTTCAAATTAGTGTGCAACTACTTCTTGATGATTATCTTCTTCAAACGAAACTTGTACGTTCTCTGTAAGAACATCCGTATATGTATACGAAACTCTTTCAAAATTATGCTTATCTTGGTCTAATTCAACGACAAAAACTGAAGGATATGTTTCTTTTAACACACCACAACGTTCAATCGTTTTTTTACGACCACCGTTGGCTTTTAGTACAATACGATTTCCTAAGTGACAATCAATAGAATTTTTGATGTCCAAAATTGATTTTGGCATATTGCTCCACCTCGCTACAAGTTACATAATACCATATTTCGAGGCTTTTCGTCAAATAAAATTTAAATTTTATCAAGGTAATAGCGCTTTGTCAACAATTTAAATTTCTAATTCTGGGAAATTTTTCTTTTCTGCATACAATCGTGCAAAATCTTGTATTGAAAGCGTTTCTCCACGTCTTTTCGGATCTATTTCTGCTTGTTCTAACCACTTTAATATACTTTCTTTGTGGCTTTTGCCATCTTTAAAGAAATTTTGATAGTTATTATTGATTGTTTTTCGTCTTTGAGCAAATGCAGCTTTAGCAAGTTTAAAGAATGCATCTTCATCATCCACTTCTACTAAAGGTGTGCTTCGTTGCATCAACTTCACTACAATAGAGTCAACATTCGGTGGTGGCATAAATACCGATTTAGGTACTGTAAGTACTTTACTCGTTTCTGTATAGTATTGCGTCACAATAGATAATGAACCGTATGATTTCGTTCCTACTCGTGCATTGAGACGTTCTCCCACTTCTTTTTGCATCATCACTACATAACCATCAATCGGAATATCTTGTTGCATTAAGTTAAGTAATATGGGCGTTGTAATATAATACGGCAAGTTAGCTACTACCATAATGTTGTCGCAATCACTTAAATGAGTTTCAACAGCCTTTGCTATATCCGCTTTTAAAATATCTTCATTTATGATAGTCACGTTATCGTAGGGTGCGAGCGTTTCTCTTAGTACTGGAATTAAACGTTGATCAATCTCAAATGACATGACCTTTTTAGCCCGTTTAGCTAATTGTTCAGTTAAAGAGCCCATACCCGGACCTACTTCAATCACACCTGTAGATTTATCAATTTGACTTGCATCGATAATCTTATGAATAATGTTCACATCGATTAAGAAATTTTGACCTAAACTTTTCTTGAAATTAAAATCGAATTGATTTAATAACTCTCGCGTTCGCGAAGGCGTAGCAATATCTTTTCTTTCCACCTATGCGTCACTCTCCTTATCAATTGATAAAGCTTCACGTACATCCGCTTCAGTATAACCAAATGCGTTGAGCTTTTTCAGTAATTGTTTCCCATTTGAATGTCCAATATGTAACTTCTGAGCTAATATTTCTCTTTTACGACGTGCATCTTTTCCTATTATTAGACCTAAATCTATCAATACATTTTTATCTATCGATTCTTCAGCTTCTTCAAATGGAGAACTAACATGCATTAGCGCTTCCCTAATATCACTCGGATGCGCATGTTCAACCCCTATCTTACCACGTCTGTTTTTTGCTTTTTCACGATCCACATAAGCATGTTTCACACCTGCAACGTGTTCAGTAATCGTATTACGAATCTTATCACCCGGAAAATCGGGATCTGTTAATACGATAACACCTCTTGTTTCTTGCGCATTTTGTATCACAGCTAACGTTTCTTTATTAATGGCACTCCCATTCGTTTCAATTGTATCGCATTCAACGGCAGATTTAACACGCTCTGTATCATCCCTACCTTCTACCACGATGAACTCATTGATCTTCATATTGACCTACCATCACCTTTCCTTTATTTCATATTATGCACATTTTTGTGGAAAATGAAGACAACCATCCTATTGACTAATTATATTTAGACTATTTACAAATAGAAAATGAGAAAGATGAAGTCATGTCGCTATTTATTATAAAACGAGACTACGACAGTCCTAATCAACATCTTTCTCACATGGCTATTATTTATTTAATTTAAACAATCTTTCAGCATTTTCAGTTGTTTGTTGACAAACTTCTTCATACGTCATATCACGTAATTCAGCAATTTGTTGCGCAACTAAAGTTACTCTCTCAGGCTCATTACGTTTTCCTCTGTATGGATGAGGAGATAGATATGGCGCATCTGTTTCTACCAATAATCTATCCATTGGCACATGCTTAGCTACTTCTTTAGGCTGTTTTGCATTTTTAAATGTCACAGGTCCGCCTAAAGACACATAGAAGTTCAATTTATTAATCACAACGTCAGCAATCTCTGGAGAAGCACTAAAACTATGCATAATGCCACCAACTTCTTCCGCATGTTCTTCCATCAAAATATCAATACAATCTTGTGTCGCTTCACGATTATGAATAACAATTGGTAAGTTCACTTTCTTAGCTAGAGCAATTTGTTTTCTAAATACTTCTTTTTGAACATCAGCAGGTGATTTATCCCAATGATAATCTAGACCCATTTCACCGATACCAATAATTTTAGGATGTTGGGCTAATTGTTCTATCCACTCTAAGCGCTCTTCAGTAAAATCAATTGCATCAACTGGATGCCAACCGATAATACCGTAAACAAAGTCGTACTTATCGATTAACTCCATTGTACGTTCAATTGTAGGTGTATCAAACCCTACTACAAACATACGGTCCACGCCTGCTTCTCTAGCACGTGTAATGACTTCATTTAAATCCTCATCATATTGTTCATCGTTTAAGTGAACATGTGTATCGATTAACATTTTATCTCTCCTATCGTTCAATTTGTGAATTATTTAATAATTGCACCATTTGCAATAGCGTTTGGCAAGCTAACTAATGTTAAAACGCCATCTTTCTCAGCAGATAAAATCATACCTTCTGATTTTTGGCCCATAAGTTTAGCTGGTTTCAAGTTACTAACTACTGCTACTTTTTTACCAATAATATCTTCCGGACGATAAAATTTAGCAATACCAGAAACGATTTGACGTTGTTCAGTGCCTAAATCGACTTGAATTTTTAATAACTTATCCGATTTTTTAACATTTTCAGCGTCAGTAATCGTTGCAGCTTTAATTTCTACTTTATCAAAATCTTTAATATCGATTTGAGGTTTGCTTGGCACCTCTTCTTCAGCTTTCTCAGATTTAGGCGGTTGCATAGATTCTTTAATATAAGCAATTTCCGCTTCTGTATCTAATCTTGGGAAGATTGGTGTTGGTTTTTCAGTAACCATTACAGGTTCTTTAAGTGCACCATAATGTTCGAGACTTGCTAATTCAAATAACTCTATCTCATTGATATTTAATTGATTGAAAATCTCTCTTGGCGCATGTGTTAAGAATGGGCGTAATAGTACTGTCGCAAAGCGAATATTTTCAACTAAGTGTGCCATCACATTACCAAGCATTTCTTTTTGGCTTTCATCTTTAGCTAATACCCATGGCGTTGTTTCATCAATATATTTATTTGTGCGACTAATAAATTTCCATACAGTAGAAAGCGCTACAGAGAATTGGAAGCTTTCCATACTATCATTGAAACTTTTCACTGTTTCAAGTGCAAGTGCTTCCATGTCTTCATCTAATTCATGTTTTGGTCCTTCATAAGCAGGCAATTCACCGTGGAAGTATTTATTAATCATAGAGATGGTACGATTAACTAAGTTACCTAAGTCATTCGCTAAATCATAATTTGTACGTTCTACGAAAGCTTCAGGTGTAAACACACCGTCCGAACCAAATGGTAATTCACGCATTAAATAATAACGTGCTGCATCTAAACCATAACGGTCAATTAATACGTTAGGATCTACCACGTTACCTTTAGACTTACTCATTTTACCGTCTTTCATTAAAATCCAACCATGTGCAAAGACTTTTTTAGGAAGTGGTAAGTCTAAAGCCATTAACAAGATTGGCCAAATGATAGAATGGAAACGCACAATTTCTTTAGCCATTAAATGTACATCGGCTGGCCAATATTTTTGGAATAATTCATCATCATCTGATAAATATCCAAGCGCTGAAATATAATTGACTAACGCGTCAATCCATACATACACCACGTGTTTAGGATTAGATGGTACACGGACACCCCAGTCGAATGACGTACGTGATACCGCTAAATCTTCTAAACCTGGTTTGATAAAGTTGTTAATCATTTCATTTTTTCTTGATGGCGGTTGAATGAAATCAGGATTAGCATCATAGAATTCTAATAATCTGTCTGTATATTTATTGATATTAAAGAAATAACTTTCTTCTTTAACTAGCTCAACTTCATGGCCAGAATCTGGACTTTTACCACCCACGATTTTGCCGTTTTCATATACAGGATTTACTAATTGAGATTCAGTGTAATATGTTTCATCTGGCACTGAATACCAACCTTCATATTCACCTAGGTAGATATCTCCTTGTTTTAATAAACGTTCAAAGACTTTTTCAACAACTTGTTTGTGGCGCTCTTCAGTTGTTCTAATAAAGTCATCATTAGAAATTTCAAGTTTATTCCAAAGACTTTTAATGCCACTAATCATTTCATCTAAGTATTGTAATTCAGTTTTACCTGCTTTTTGCGCTTTTTCCTGAATCTTTTGACCATGTTCATCCGTACCTGTTAAATAACGAACATCATACCCTTGCATACGTTTATAACGTGCAATCACGTCACCTGCAACCGTTGAATATGCGTGGCCAATGTGTAAGTTACCACTTGGATAGTAAATAGGGGTTGTAATATAAAATGTTTCTTTCACCATCACTGGTCCTCCTCTTCGTTTCCATCAAATAATAATTAATTATATTTTAGTATGGTTTAACATTCTTTTAAGCCACATATGATGACTTAATCTCATATTTTTACGTTACTTTTTAATTATAACTTATATAGAAAGTTTAGTATCGTATCTTATTTACATTACCATAATTTTATTGTCTTATGGGAGTAGTCTTATCTTGTCGTTTTATTTTTTGAAAATAATTTAACTAGAAGATCTTCATTTTCAAAAATAAGATTAATTAACTTCGTGATAAATGTCATAAACCTCACCCGTCTTCATATGACGGTCTTCGGCTACTAATTTAATCGCTTTTTTAGGTTTTAAATCTTGTTCCGAAATGTAGTGATTTACGTGTTCAATAATAGATAAACTTTCAAACCATTGTTCAGTTTCCAATGGTTGGGCACCTTCAATAAGGATAACAAATTCGCCCTTTTGAGGTATATCGCCATCTTGCAAAGCATTCAATAGCGTTGTTGCCTCATGCATAACGATTTGTTCGAACTTCTTAGTTAATTCACGCCCAATGGCAACGCGTCTGTTGGAGTCTACTTTGATAATCGCTTTTAACATTTCAACCACTCTAAAAGGCGATTCGTAAATAATCAATGTACTATCTTGATACATTCTTTCTTGTAAAATATCCACTTTATCTTTATCTTTTCGTGGTAAAAACCCTAAAAATGTATACTTATATGAAGGTAAGCCGCTTGCCATTAATGCTGTTAAACCGGCATTAGGTCCCGGAACAGTTTCAACGTGAATGTCATATTGATGTGCTTCCACTACGAGTTCATAACCAGGGTCACTAATCAAAGGTAGTCCCGCATCTGAAACTAATGCTACATCATGTCCTTCAGTTAGCAAGCTAATTAAATAGTCAGTTTGTTGTGCTTTATTATGTTCGTGATATGACTTTAAAGGAGTCTGGATATCATAGTGATGACATAATTTTTTCGTTACTCGCGTATCTTCACATGCTATAAAGTCTACATTTTTTAACGTTTCGATTGCTCTAAAGGTGATGTCGCCTAAATTACCTATAGGTGTACCAACTAAATATAGTGTAGCCATCTCAATTCTCCTCAATCATTTTTAATTTTTGTTGTCTAGTGAACGTTTTAATTTCATCCTCTCTACGCAATGCTTCAGACTTAGAAGTATATAATTCTTGATAAACTAACACTACCGGACGTCTTATTTTAGTGTATTTAGCACCTTTTCCAGCATTATGCTTCGCTACTCGCGCTTCCACATCTTTAGCGTAACCGGTATATAAACTATTATCGCTACACCTTACTATATACACATAGTGTTTATCCATAATACACATCTCTCATCTCATCACTATATTCTCCATCGCTATTGTAAATATAGAATGGTGGGGCAATTTCTAAACCTTGTTTTCCATTTTTACGGCCTTCAACCACTACTGTTACAGCTGATTTATTTATTTTACTATAAATCATTATTACACGCTTAGGTTCGATGTTCGCACCTCGCATCTCTGTTAAGACATCCATCAATCTATCGGCACGATGAACCATCATAAGACGGCCACCTTGTTTTAATAAATGACGAGAAGCTAACATACAATCTTCTAACGAGCACATCACCTCATGTCGTGCAATTTTATGCGCTTCTTTCTGATGTTGATTCAGTTGATTCGTTTTAAAATAGGGTGGATTACAAGTGACTAATGTGTATTGAGACGGCTTAAACGTTCGATACACTTCTTTTAAATCCATATGATGCATATGTAATCGATCTGTGAGTTGATTAAATTCATAACTACGTCTTGCCATATCTACAAGCTGCTCTTGAATCTCGATACTCTCAATTGATTGTTGGCCTTTTGCAGATAATAGGAGAGAAATAACTCCGTTTCCAGCACATAAATCTAAAATTTTGTCATTCTTTCTCACTTCTGTAAAATGGCCTAACAATAAGGCATCGGTAGAAAATGAAAACACATCATCATTTTGGATAATTTTTAACTTCTCTTTAATTAAGTAGTCAAAGCGTTCGTTATTTTTTAACATCTTTTTACTCCTAAAAAAGGGATGTCTTTGCAATACAAACTAGCAGTCATACGTGTTGAAATCCATCCCTTGTTATCAAACTATATATTATTAGTTTCTATCTTTTATGTTATTCGTAAACCTTAACTATAATATTTTACGATAAAAAGAATACTTAGCTATTTAACACATTCATACATAATAAACAATCTTCGCCATAGCGATGTTTTCCAAATAATTCGCCATTACAAATATGGAATCCTTCACTATAAAGTACCGCTAAATTGTCTTTACTTGGTAAAGGTTTTTTAACGTTTTTAATTGATCGTTTCGTCTCATTAGTGTCCTCAGTCTTTTTCTTATCATCGTTAACATCATTAGAAACTTTGGCTACTTCAACATCTTGTTCGCTTTTAGCCATTAATGTTTTTAAATTATCATTTTCAACTTGTAATGTAACGTTCTCTTCAATAAGTTGGATGGCCAACGATTTAAGTTCGCTCATATCTTCATTTAACTGCTTTACATTGCTTTCAAGTTGTATAACTTTTTCAAATAAGTCATTACGGTTCAAGAGTACTAAACCCTCCTTAATTTAAAGCTTCTAATTCTTCCATTTTATATTCCATTGGTTGCTCTAAACCTTCGACCTTAACTTGCATAGAAATATCTAGTATATTCAAGCCAACTACTTGGCCTCTACCTTCAGGGGTTTCTACTTTATCACCGACATCTGGTAATTGCGTTCTAGCTTCTTCATATAAATCATTTTCATATTTTAAGCAGCACATCAAGCGTCCACAAGCACCAGAAATCTTTGTTGGGTTTAATGATAAGTTTTGATCTTTAGCCATTTTTATAGATACAGGTTCAAAATCACCTAAAAAGGTAGCACAACAAAGTGAACGTCCACAAGGTCCAATACCACCTAATAGTTTGGCTTCATCACGTACACCAATCTGTCTAAGTTCGATACGTGTTTTTAAATTCTGCGCTAAATTTTTCACTAGTTTACGAAAATCGATACGATCGTCTGCTGTAAAATTAAAAATAACTTTAGACTTATCTAGTGTATATTCACAATTAACTAAGCGCATATCTAGTTGTTGTTCTTTCACTAAATCTTTACACAATGCTAATGCATTACTAGCGTCTTCTTCATTTTGATGATATGTTTCAATATCTTCTTCAGTTGCAACACGTATCACTTCTTTTAAAGGTAGTGTTACGTCTCCATTTTCCACATTCTTTGGTGGAAATTTTACTTTCCCAATTTCAATGCCTCGTTTAGACTCGACAACTACCCAGTCACCAGTGTCGACATCTAAATCTCTAGGCGCGTAATATTCCAATTTCCCTGCCTTTTGAAATTGTACACCTACGATAATTGGCATTTTATCTCACACCTTTGATTACAATTTGTTCAAATACGAGCGTTGGGTTAACATTTTGCATTAACTTTTTATGCGCTTCCGTAATTTGATCATACATTAATATAATTTGATTAAATGTTAATTGGCTTGCGTACTTTTCAACTTCTGCTTTTAAGTCCGGATAAATATATTCCTTCTCAGTGCCTACCTTAGCATGCATAATATCTTCAAAAAAAGCATTAACTGCTGCTAACGTAAGCGACTGTAATTTACGGTTTTTGGCATTTTTTAACAAATCAATAATTGCTATAAGCGCCATAGGTTTATTAGTTAATAATAGTTCACACCAATGTACAATAGACTTTCTAAGCGTGACTAAATCATGTTCTTCGTTTAAATCTTTAGCTGTGTCTAACTGTGTCGTGTATGTGCTTAACATTTCAGCCACAGCCCTGTTGATGCCTTGCTCTACTAACCTATCTATAAAGTGTTGTTTATCACTTGGTTTGAAATAAACATGCTGACAACGTGAATGTATCGTATCTAGTATTTGTTCAGGTTTCGTAGACATTAAAATCGCGATGGTGTTCTCAGGAGGTTCTTCTAAAAATTTTAAAATACTATTTTCACCTTGCACCGTCAACTTTTCAAAGTCTTCAATAATGTAGACCTTATGTGTCCCTTCTATAGGTAGTTGATTCATACGATGTACAAGTTGTTCGATTTGTTCTTTCTTGATGGTATTTTCTTCAGAAGCTACATAGATAAAATCTGGTTGATTATAGTTATCTACTTTTAATTCACATTGCTGGTTCCCATTACAAAGAATAAGTTTTGCAAATTCCATCGCTACATGTTGCATTGATTGTGCATCATCACCCTCAAATAAATACGCATGCGATAGTTTATTTGAATGATAAGCGTTAGCCAATTTTTGTTGTTCATCCATGTTTGCATACTCCTTATTCATCTTCTTATATAAAAAAAGGTTAGGACAAAAGCTTTCGGATTTAAGCAAGATTTAATGTGAAACAAAATTGTATTTCAAATTTTGTTTCACATTATGTATCCTACAAAAATCTGCTTCAGACTACCGTATATCGGTGTCCTAGTGCACAAACTTTTAATGTCCCAACCTCGAATATTGTATCGTCATCTAAGGTGTCTTTGTTTTTCTAGTTTTAACATTCTCGTCATCTTAAAAATTAAAAACGGTGGAATGAATCAACTGGCATTACGAATACCGTAGCGCCACCCACTTCTACTTCAACTGGGTAAGGTATGTATGAATCTGCACTACCACCCATTGGCGTCATTGGAGAAACGAGTTGGTCTCTATTACCACAAGTATTATCAATTACTGTTAAAATGTCATCAACCCGGTCGTCATCAACACCACATAAAAATGTTGTATTACCAGCTCTTAAGAACCCACCAGTAGTTGCTAATTTTGTAGCTCTAAAGTTATTTTTTACGAGTTGGTCTGAAAGTTCTTGACTATCTTGATCTTGAACGATCGCTATAATCATTTTCATCTTAAAACACCTCTTCTTGATATTATATCATAATTTTTTTAAAAAATTTAAGATAATCTTATAAGTTTCAGTCACTACTTCATCAACATTTCGTGTTGCATCTACTATCGCAAAACGTTCAGGTGTTTCTTGAATGATATGTTGATATCCTTCGATTACTTTTTCATGGAAAGCTAAATCTTCTTTATCAAGTCGATTCTGATCTCGTTGATTTTTTAAAATTCTATCTCGACCTACTTCTGCAGTAATATCCAAATAAATTGTTAAATCAGGATATCGACCATTAATCGCAAATTCATTTAACTGTTTCACTTCTGAAATACCTATACCCCGTGCAAAGCCTTGATATGCAAGAGAACTATCAATATATCGATCACATAAGACAATTTTGTTCTCATCTAATGCAGGTAAAATCTTCTCTACCAAGTGTTCTCTTCGTGAAGCCGCAAACAACATCGCTTCTGTGCGAATATCCATGTTATCGCCTTCTAATACAATTTCTCGAATTGCTTCACCAGTACGTACTCCTCCAGGTTCTCGAGTGGTAATCACATCATAATCATTACTTAGTCGTTCGAACACTTTGCGCAAGACCGTAGTTTTACCAGAACCTTCTGGGCCTTCAAATGTTATAAATGCTGACATTCTATTCATCCTTAACCAATATTTTATTATTCTTCATACCTTCAACTCTATCTTCACCTTGAAGATAATATTGCATTAATTTTATCATATTTTGTGATATTTTCTCTCCTTTAAGGAAAATAGGAATACCAGGTGGATAGGGCGTTAAATGTTTAGCTAATATTTTATTTTCAGCCAAATCTATATCAATCCATTTAGTGTGTTCAAGCGATTCTGAAGAATAGAATCCTTCTTCTAGTACTAAGGGTAGAGATTTTAATTCTTTGTCTTTTTTTAGTGGTAACTTCATTGTTTCTATTTTTTTTAATAATTTCTGAAAAGGATAACTATCACCCTCATGCCACAACGGTAAAATTATCAATGTATGATATTCATCTGCTAATTCTGTATAAATCTCACTCGTTTCAAACCAATCTTGCACTTCATATCCTGAATATCCCGAGTAGCGAATTAATAATTTTAACGGATCATCTACACGTACAACTTCGAAACCTGTCTGAATTAAGACATTAATAAATTCTTCTCTTTTTTCAAAAAATGAATTACTGTCATAATCTTTATAAAACTGATGCGCTAATTCAATACTAGCCATTATTAAATATGAAGGACTTGAAGTCTGAAAGTACTCTAAATAACGGACGACTTCTTCTTTGAGTGGCGCATCTTTATGAATAAATAAGACTGATCCCATTGTGAGTGTGGGCAACGTCTTATGATATGACTGAACTACAAAGTCTGCGCCCGATTCTAACGCTGATTTAGGAAACTGAGGCAACCCAAAATGCGCGCCATGTGCCTCATCTACGAGCACAGGTATATGATGTTGTTGTAAGGACTGAACACTTGTATTAATATCGAAACATTCACCATAATAATTGGGATAGGTTAGGATGGCTAGGTTCTGTTGGTTGTAGTTCATGCGTTCAAAATCAGGCTGGAGATAATGTTGGCTTATGGTACTTTTAATCATTGGCATTAAATCAGCACTTTGTCGCGTTAAATCTATACCATGAAATACAGATTTATGCACATTTCTAGTTAGTAAATAGTTGCCGTCTCTATTTGAAAATGCCTGAATGACCGCTAAAATGCCTGAAGTCGTTCCATTGACAAGAAAATAAGCATCATAGTCTGGATGTTTATTAATCATTTTCATACTATCCAAGATGATTGATTCAGGATGATGTAAATCATCTAAACCAGTAATTTCAGTCATGTCCATTGTCTTTTTTAATTGTTTGAGATGTCCTATAGTCATATTTTTATGGCCTGGCACATGTAGGGAAATCGCCTGATTATCTATTAATTTATTTAGTTGTGTCGTAATAGGAAGATGAGAATACTTCATTTTAGTCACACTTTCTTGTGGTTTTAGAGTTAGAATATACGTTAGTCATGTATATTCTAACTGTACTGATTATTTATATGCCACTATTCTTTTTGTTTATTTAACATTACTTGAGTATATAATGCTAACCACAATTCTTGCGGGTAATCATAGGTATCAAGAACAGTTATATAATGTTTTTCACCTCTACGTTGAGTTATTAAATTTTTACCTAAATCAAAGAGAGAACGATGTGCGAGTAATATATCGTTATTACCTTCTTGTATAGTGGTCTTAGTTGAAAAGTAAGGGTTGTTAAAATAATAATGATTCTTATAGTCTAGAAAAATATAAGGAGTTTGTTGCTTAATCCCTCCATCTATAATCCTTCGCATCTTAAACTCTCCAACTTTATATTTATCAACATAAACATGATAATGAGGACGTAAGGACCATAATTTAACTCTCTTTACAATCACTTTATGTTGAGAAGATATAACACTTATCCCAAATGCTGACATAAAATTAAGAATACTTAGCCACTTTTCTACTAAATTATTAAAATAAGGTTGCCAACTTGTATCATTCATACCGTGAATTTTAATATGAATATCATCAACTATATAAATGGGTGATTGATAAAAAAGTTCATTTTCTTTTAAAACGGGACTATCTTCGCTATGCATTAACTCTTTCTTATACTTATTTCTATAAAAGTGTCTTATTATCAAAGAAATTGATAATGCTAAAATACTTGAAATCCAATAAATTGAAATGTGTAATATTGGAATATCTATATCAACTAACCCAAAAAAGTTAAATAACATAACTATCGTAAGTATAATAGTACTTATAAGTAACATCAAAACTTCCAATAATAAACCTCCAATATCAAATTAGATTTTCTACTCACTATAATAAATAAAATAATTTAATATGTTAATGCTATCATTTTAGCTCTCATGAACATATATTAAAGTCTCAAAAATACTAGTAAGCGTATTTAAAGTATGATTACTAATGAATTTTTAAACTAAAAACTCCCTCCAAAAGTTTTAATTTCTACTTTGGAGGGAGTTTAGTCACTTTATAACGTGAAGCTAAAGTATTTGGTTATTGTGTTTTAGTTTTTCTATCTTTTTTTCTAAACATAAACAATGTACCTAACGTTAATAGTACACTCGCGAAGATTGATGTATTACCTTCTGTTTTACCTGTTTCTGGTAATTCCATTTTATGAGACGTACTATATTGTGTTGCTTTATGTGGATGTTCTTTTTCCATTGGTACAGTTACCTTAATATTTTGTGGTGTGCATAATTTTTTATCAGATTTAATTGGGGCAACCACTTTTTTACATTTAGGCGTAGGAGCCGGTTGTTCTTTAACCTTTTCGTATACATAAGTTGTAATACCATCATGTTCCTCAACAATACCAGTATATCTCCATCCATTTGGAATATTAGCGTATGGATTTTGTTTACCTTTTCTTGCACTCATAATTGGGTTACCGTGCTTGTCTACATAGCACGTAACTTGTAATTGCGGTAAGTCATAGTATGGTGCTTCGTTTGGTAATTCTGTTTTGATTTTTTTATACACATACGTCGTGATGCCATCTTCTTCTATCATTTGTGATGTATATTGCCATTGATCTCCAATAACGCTTGGTGGTGTTTGTATCCCTTCTTCCGGATCTTTCAATTCATTACCGTCTGTGTCGACATAGCGTGTGACTTTTAATTCTGGTAAGTCATATTGTGGTGCTTCATTTGGCAATTCTGTTTTGATTTTTTCATATACATACGTCGTAATGCCATCTTCTTCTGTCATTTGTGATGTATATTGCCATTGATCTCCAATGACATCTGGTGGCTGTTGTGTGCCTTCTACCGCATCTTGAACTTCATTACCATCAGTATCCACATAGCGCGTTACTTTTAGTTCTGGTAAATCGTATTGTGGTGCTTCATTTGGCAATTCTGTTTTGATTTTTTCATACACATACGTCGTAATGCCATCTTCTTCTGTCATTTGTGATGTATATTGCCATTGGTCCCCAATGACATCTGGGGGTTGTTGCGTACCTTCTACCGCATCTTGAACTTCATTACCGTCAGTATCCACATAGCGCGTTACTTTTAGTTCTGGTAAGTCATATTGTGGCGGATTATCAGGAACTTGTTCATAGGTTGTGATTGGTTCATACACATAATGCACCGTAATATCTTGATTACCTACTACTTCACCACTTTGATTTTCTGGTAGACCTGTTAAATGATAATGAACCGTCTTCTTAATACGTCCATTTTCATTATCTTCATACGTTACTTTATCAGGAATTGTAGGCTCCGTAGTGGTATAGCGAGTTCCCTCTACTTGATGATCTAAAATCGTAACTTGTGGGCTTAAGATTTCTCCATCAATCGTTTTAAAGTCCGCATATACGCTTCCTTCGAATGCTTCTTTATAAATTAAATGTACAACTTTCGTTTGTTTTTTCTCATAATGTCCAGTAGTCGGATCGAGTTGGTCATCTACTTTCACAAATTTATAGTGATGATTATTGTTATTAATAATTTGTGGTATATCTACATTATATTCAGTATTTTTTACACCTTTAGAAGTAGTGTTATTTTGGATAGTATTTCCTTCTTCATCCGTATATCTAACCTCTAAATCTCCTCTATTATCTTCCGTTTCAAGCGTTACCTTATTACCAGCTAACCAGAGATCATCCGTACCAAGAGTAAAGATTTGTGAATGTGCTTTTGTTAAAATTGGCGCATCTTCTGGTACAGTTACTTTTACGTTAGTGCTAAAAGATTCATTTTTATTAACTACTAGTGGTATATCAAAGACATATTTAACCGCAGTAACTTTGGATAAATCACTTGGGTTTGCAGTATAAGTCCCATTTTTCACATCACTATCTGTTGTATAAACAACACGATATTTACTCGTGTCAGGAACCTTTTCAGCTAACGTTGTTTGTACATTATCTTTAGGAATAGTAACAATAATTTCTTTTAAGATACCAGGACTATCCGTATAGTTAATTGTCGTCGTTTGTAAGTTAACAGTTTCTCCTAGGTTGACATCTACACGCGATTTATCAAAACTATTTGTAGAATCTTTACCAATTGTCAACGTAGAGGCAAATTCTTTGGCGAGCGCAATTTTGAACGGCACATCTATTACTGAAACTCGATTTTCATTCGTATTTGCACTTAAATCATCAGTAATAACGTCAGATAATAAAAGGTGGTTACTACTTAATGATTGATTTTCGCTAGGGCGCACAAGTTCAGAATCTTTATCCCATATTGCAGCATAACGAATTGAATAAGAACCTATTGGCAACGTCCCTCTATTATAGATATCAAATGTAATTTCAGGTGTATTTTGGGTTAATGAACTACGATACGTACCTTTATTATTCTTATTAGTTTGGTTCCATCCATAACCTTCAGGAGCTTTATATACATATAATGTTCTGCCACTATTTTTATAGTTAGGAATGACTTTAATAGGATCTAATACTGGTCTGTCTCTAAGCGCACTGGTATTTGTATTTTCAAATGAAGCATCGTCCCACCAAAAAGAAGTACGAATAAGTTCATTGTTTGTCCACGCTCGAACATTTCCTAAAGCAGTCCCATCTGGCGCACTAAGAGTTAAATAAACATTTTTTATATCGTCTAATTTAGTATTATCTATATCTGAATTATCGTCTAGCACATCTGTACTTAGATATCTTAAGTAATCTTTCGTATTGGCTTTAACTATCACGTTCGCTTTGTCATTATAATTTAGCGTATTTCCTGTAAAACCATTCGTATTCTTAAGTACTGGCGTTGCTAATATATGAGGAAATGCTTCTTTTGTATGAATATAAGAATAGTTTGGATGGAATAAAGCTCCAGATAGTCCACGCGTTGGTACCGCGCTTGCTGCTTCAACTGTATTTTGTGACACTTGATCAATAATGATACTATTTTGCATTTTTATAACGGTGTCATCTTTTGACGCATCTTGCCATCTCTTCTCATCAACTGCATAAGTGACATCTGCGGTCCATTCATAAATATCTTTTTGTGCTTCATCAACTGTTGAAATAGTATCACGAAGTACTGGTGTCTGTAAGACTAGATGGTCATAATGAGTACTGCCGAATTTATACGTCGAATTATCTTTATTTAATGTAGTCCATTCAGTTAGCTTGGTTGTTGAACCATCACTATTCACACCATATAGTATAAATGGAGTTTTAAATTCATAGTTGTCATTTTCAGAAGTTTTTGTCGTAGAGCCATTAAAATATTTAACTCCAAATGGCATTAAGTTAAATGTTGTAAAATAATCCCCATCTTGCCCTTTCGGCAGTTGAATAGAGTGCATATATGTTGGCACATACTTGTTAGATTGATCACGGTTCTTAATATATTTAATTATTCTAAATGTTTCGTGTTCATGATCAGCTTTAGTAAACAATCTTGAAGGGTCGTGATGTCTAAGCGCTTGGAAATACACATCTCCAGTTTCTGAACCAGCTTCATTAATCATTTTAAATTTAATACCTTCATCAGCTGGTAAACTTTGGACATAATCTTGACCATTAGGTAAACGTCCGACCGTTTGCCACAACAAGTTCACATTAATATAACCATCTTTTTTAATCTTTTGTATATCTTCAGATGTAAGTGCAGATTTTTTTAATCTTAGTGATGGTTTATAAGCTACAAAAGGTAATTTTTGCCCATCAGTTAAATGCATATGAATGCCCTTGTCGTCTTGTGTCCAATATTGATTGCCCGATGCATCTGGATCTAATTCAAGCCAACTCGGTACATTTAAAACGCTATACGTAAAATCAGTGTAACGTCCATAATCCTTTGGTGTAGTAGTATCATCACGATTCTCTAAGAACCAGTTGTCACTTGGTAAAGGAACATTATAGCGGTAATTATCCGATTTGTCAGAGACCGTACCGTCTTTTGAAATAATACCAATAGTTGGTTCTGCATTAGCTGTAGTCTTAGTAGTCCCTGTAATTTGCCATATCGAAGTTGGCTTGGTTTGACCATAATCGGCATAAAGTCCGCCTTTCACATTATCAAACGTGGCATTAGTTTCTTGAGAATCAAGCAAAGTATCGCCTTCATATACTTTCATAGTCGTAGTAACCGTATCACCGTCACCAGGGCCACTCCAAATCATACCACCAATTACTTGTGAAATTTCTATTTCGCTAGCCGCTGCACCCGATATAGGTCTAAGTTCAAATTGATAACGCCATGTATCTGCATCGGATAAGTCTGTCTTTTTAGTCACATATTCCGATTTAGAAAATGCCGGCTCTGCTATAATAAATCTTTTGGGTGCTTCATAAACTAGTTTTCCATTATCTAAACTATTTTGCCCAGAACTTGCAAATGAAAACGTAGTGTTCATTACACGACGATTATTATTTACATCCGACGTCAAATTAAAATGTTTATCACTTGTATGTGTATCGCTAAATACTAGCCTGCTTGTAACTTCTACTGCATCATCATTAGCAACATCTCTTCTTACACGTCGTTTTGGTTTTGTAGAACTTGTTTCAGTTATTGGTTGATGTGCGTCAACTTGATTAGATGTTGAATTTTCTATAGGTTGTTCGCTATTATTGTTATTTTGACTCGTAGTAGCCCCAACATCTGATTCTTTAGGTTGATTACTTCCAACATTCGTTTGTGCATTAGTGTCACTACCTGGTTGTTGAGAAGTTAATACATCTTCTTTATCCGTAGTTATATCATTGCTCTCTTTAGGAGTTACTTGAGCATCTTGAGAAGATTGTTTTACACTAGTATCTTCCTGTTTATCCGTTGTGTTATTAGAAACATCTTGAGAATCTTGATGATTAGTATCATTATTTGTAGAAATGGCTGAATTATTTTCTTGTTCGGCAGCATGCGCTTCATTATTTACCCCAAAAATAATAAATGAGCCGATTAAAATCGACGAAATGCCCACAGAAAATTTTCTAATCGAATATTTATTTTGTTTATTCGACAAAAAATCAACTCCCTTTTTGTTGTTATTTCTCATAGTTGTTTTACTCCTTCATTTATTCAGAGATGACCTTGTCTATTTTTTCGCATCGTCTTCAATAGAATACTATTTATATAGTAATATTTCAATATAATTTTTATATTTAATTAAAAATATTATATTATAAATTACAACGGTTGGTATTATATCAAAATATACGTTTATAAATCCCCTCTTTTATCTATATTGTTAAAGTTATTTAACGCAATATAATATAATCCTCTCTTTTAGGCTTCTAAAATTCTGTACTATTTTATAGATAGAAGGCTAAGGCCTAATAGTCTTTATATTCTATAGCCTTAACCTTCAAAAAGCATTTAATTATTTTGTTTTAGATGTTCGATCTTTTTTTCTAAACATAAAAATCGAACCTAATGCTAATAGGATACTCGCAAATAGTGTTGTATTACCTTCAGACTTACCTGTTTCTGGTAATTCCACTTTGTGATGAGTACTATGTGTTTTCTCTTTCGATACTTGTTCTTTTTTAACAGGCGAGCTCACCTTAACATGGTGTTTCATAGGTGGTGTTTCATGACGTTTAACTGGTGGGTTCACTTTTTTACATTTAGGTGTAGGATGATGTTTAACTTTTTCATAAATATAAGTAGTAATACCATCATGTTCTTCAACAATACCTGTATATATCCAACCGCCCGGAATATTTGGATAAGGTTTATGTTTACCTTTCTTCGGTTTAATGATATCTCTACCGTGTCTATCAATATAGCGTGTTACCTTTAATTGCGGTTTATCTGTTTGTGGTGGATTGTTTGGAACAAGTTCATATGTTGTTACAGGTTCATAAACATAGTGCACATAAATATCTTGATTTCCTATTACTTCCCCACTTTGGTTTTTAGGTACTGCCACTAGACGATAATGAATCGTTTTCTTAACACGTCCATTTTTATTTTCCTCATATTTCACTTTATCAGCAAATGTTGGAGCTGTTGTTGTATAATGTGTACCTTCAAGTTGATGGTCTAAAACTGTAATTTGTGGACTTAAAACTTCACCATCAGTCGTTTTAAAGTCAGCAAACACGCTTCCTTCAAGTACTTCATTATAAATAAGGTGAACAACTTTTGTTTGTTTTTTCTCGTAATAACCTATAACTGGATCGAATTGGTTATCTATTCTTAAAAACTTGTAATGATGCCCTTGACTATTAATCATTTGTGGTATGTCAACTTTATATTTAGTATTTTTGACACCTATAGAAGAAGTGTTATCTTGAACGTTCTTACCCGCTTCATCCGTATATCTCACTACTAATTTTCCACGATTATCTTCCGTTTCTAATTCTACCTTGTTTCCTGCTAACCAAACATCATCCGTACCTCGTGTGAAGATTTGAGAATGTGCTTTAGTTAAAATTGGTGCATCTACAGGTACAGTTATTTTTATATTGTTATTAAAAATTTCACCTCTATTTACTAAAAGTGTCGTGTTAAAAATATATTTGACAGCAGTTACTTTCGTTAAATCGGTAGGAGCTGTAGTATATGTACCATTTGTCACATCGCTATCAGTCGTATAAACAACGTGATATTTATCTGTGTTAGGAATTAACTCAGTTAATGTTGTTTCAACATTATCCTTAGGAATGGTTACCATAATCTCTTTTAATATTCCAACATTATTCGTAAAGTTAATCGTTGTAGTTTGTAAATTAACACTTTCTCCTAGACCTACACCTACAAGTGATCTATCGAAACTATCCTTCGCATCTTTACCGATAGTTAATGACGATGCAAATTCTTTTGCGAGCGCAATTGTAAATGGTACATCTATAACAGATACTCTATTGTCATCCGTCAACGAACTTAAATCATCGGTAATAACATCTGATAAGTCAATATGGTTGCGATCTAATGTTTGATTTTCAATAGGTCGTACAAGTTCAGAATTTTTATCCCAAATTGTAGCGTAACGAATAGAATAAGAACCGCTTGGCAATGTTCCTCTATTAAAAATATCGAAAGTCATTTCTGGAGTGTCCTTCGTAAATATTAAATTACGAGAATCTGGTAGTGTTTTGTTCCAATCATAACCTTCAGGCACTTTATAAATATATAATGTTCGGCCACTTTCCTTATAATTAGGAATGACTTTAATAGGGTCAATCACTGGTCTATCTTTAAGCGTTGATGTAGGCGAATTTTCTATAAATCCACTATCAAGATCAGACGCATTACGAATTAAGTCATTATTAGTCCAAATTCTTACATTACTTATAGCTGTACCATCTGGCGCATTAAGTGATAGATATACATTTTTTATATTATCTAATCGATTATTGTCTATATCTGATCTATTGTTTGTTACATCTGTACTTAAATATTTTAAGTAGTCGCTAGTGTTAGCTTTAATTATTACATTAGCCTTATCATTATAATTTAATAAGTTTCCTTGGAAACCATTTGTATTTTTTAATACAGGTTTAATCAATGTATGAGGGAATAAATCTTTAGTGTGGATATAAGAATTTCCCGGGTTAGACAACTCATCTGATAAACCACGCGTTGGCACAGCACTAGCTGCTTCCACTGTATTTTCTGGAACCTGATCCACAATTAAAGTGTTTTGCATTTTAGTAACATTGTCGTCTTTTGCAGCATCTTGCCAACGTTTCTCACCTACTGCATAAGTTACCTCTGTTCCCCATCCATAAATATCTTTTTCACTCGCACCTTCTGGCGTAACAGTGTCACGTATAACAGGCGTTTGAAGCACTAAATGATTGTAACGTTTGTCACCAAACTCATATGTTTTATTCGTTTTATTTATTTCTTTCCATTCAGCTAACTTTGTTGTCGAACCATCACTATTGACCCCGTACAAAATAAATGGTTCTTTTAAAGTGATACTATTGCCTGCGTATTTATCATATTTTCCTTGGAAATATTTTATATAAGATAAATTAAAATCAAATTTTGTGAAATAATCTCCATCTTGTCCCTTAGGAATCTGAATAGAATGCATGTAAGTCGGCGCATACTTATTAGAACGGTCACGATCAGTAAGGTATTTTAATATTCTAAAGGTTTCATGTTGATGGTCGGCTTTAGTAAATAATCGTGAAGGATCAAGAGTACGCAATGATCGAAGAGCTACATGCCCCGTAGGTATACCGTGTTGATTAATCATTTTAAATTTAATACCATCATCGGCCGGTAAACTTTGAATATAATCTTGACCATTTGGTAAACGACCTACAGTTTTCCAAATTAGGTTTACATTTATAAACCCGTCATCTTTAAATTTTTGTAAAATTTCGGGAGTAACTGCAGATTTTTTTAATTTTAACGTTGGCGTATATGCTGTATTAGATAAATTTTGTCCTTCGCTTAGATGTAAATGAATTCCATTTTCGTCTTGCGTCCATAATTTATTATTATTAATGTTAGGATTTGGATCTAATTCAAGCCAACTAGGGATATTTAAAATACTATAAGTAAAATCTGTATAACGACTATAATCTCTTGAAGTAGTAGTAACATTATCATTTTCTAAAAAATAATGATCGCTTGGGAACGGTACTTGATAAATGTAATCATCTGACTTATCTGAAATTGTCCCATCCTCATCGATGATTCCAATTGTCGGCTCTGAGTTAGCTGTTGTCTTCGTATTACCTGGAATTTGCCATATTGATGTCGGTTTAGTTTGTCCACGATCAGCATAAAGACCACTTTTAACATTTTCAAAAGTTGCATGAGTTTCTTTTGTATCAAGTAAAGTATCACCTTGATATATTTTCATAGTAGATGTAATGATATCCCCATCACCTGGGCCTGACCAAATCATTCCTCCAACGATTTGTGAAATATCTATTTCTCCGGCAGCCGCCCCCGTTAACGGTCTTAAATCAAATTGATAACGCCATGTATCTGCATCTGATAAGTCCGTTTTTTTAGTTACATATTTTGATTTAGAAAACGCTGGCTCTGCAATAATAAATCTTTTTGGTACTTCATAAACTAATTTTCCATCATTAAAAATACTGGAACCTGAGCTTGTAAATGAAAACGAGTTATTCATTTCACGACGGTTGTTTGTGATATCCGGTGGTAATACATAATATTTTTCAGTATCATCAGTACCACTAAATGCTAGCTTGCCTTCAACTCGTATGTCATTATTATCAACATCTCTTCTAACACGTCTTCTTGGTTTTATAGCACTACGCTCACTAGTTGGTTGACTCGAATCAACTTGGTTAGAAGTCAAATTATCTGATGATTGATCATCCTTACTATTTCTAGTGCTTGTATTAGGTGCTGAATTTGAATTTTTAGGTTGTGTAGCTTCAACATTACTTTGTGAGTTGCTCTCACCGTTGTTTTCTTGAGGAGTTGATGTTTCTTTCTGATTAGCGTTAACATCGTTTTCCTCTTTAGATTCTGCTTTAGAAGATGAGTTCAAATTAGTATCATCTTGCTTATTCACAGATTGGTCTGGAGTGATTTGTGTTTCATTATGACTATTGTCATCATTTGTAGAAATATTTTGTACATTATTTGGTTCTGCGGCATGTGCTTCATTATCTACTCCAAAAATAATGAAAGATCCTATTAAGATTGATGAAATGCCTACAGAGAATTTTCTAATTGAATACTTATTCTGTGTATTTGATAGAAAATTCCATCCCTTCTTGTTATTTCTTTCCATAACAGTTCTCTACTCCTTAATTGATTTCGGAGATGACCTTCTCTATTTCTTCGCATCGTCTTTAATAGGATACTATTTGTATAAAAATATTTCAATATAATTTTATATTCATTTAAAAATTTTATTTTATAACTTTAAATAGCTGATAAATTATTAAAATGTATATCTTATATTATCGTTCATTTTGACTTCAATTAATCTTTTATATTCGATATTTTCAACTTTATCTTCGGGTACTTTTGTATATAAAAGGGATATAAATGTAATAGTTCTTTTTCAAATATAGATAAATTTTATTTTTTGCATTTTAAAAAGTAGGAATCAGATTAACGACTTTCTTTGGCTTCACGTTAGCATGATTAAATATTGCGTTAATTATTTAAATTAAAAAAAGAGGTTAAGCGACAAAGCATCGCTTAACCTCTACAAATAAATTTATTACTCTAACAGAATGTAGTCTAATACCACTGGCGCTATGGAGCTTTCTTTACTTTAAAACACGCCTTAACTAGCCTCAATGGTTAACTTAATATTTCAATAATATTTTTCAATATAATCAAACCTACAATCAATACAATAACACTAGAAATTTTATTTAAAATAACAATATACTTACCAGTTTTATCAACTTTCCCTATTATTCTGCCTAATATTGCTAATAATACAAACCAAAACCATGATACAGAGATAGTAGCCAATGAAAAAATAATTTTTTCATAGCCTTCATATATTGAAGCACTTGTTCCAATTACACCAATAGTATCCATTATCGCATGTGGATTTAACAATGAAATAGATAAGGCAAATAATACTTGTTTTTTAGCACTCATAGGTTCTATTTTTTCAATATTCATAGGCTTTTCCATCCATAATGTCCATGAGATATATATTAAAAATAAAAAACCGATAATATAAATTAAAAGTTGTAAAGTTGGTATAGATACAAGTATTAAAGAAACTCCTAAAACCGCAATTACAATTAAAAAAGTATCACATAATCCAGCAGTTAATATTACTGGTAGTCCTCTACTAAGTTTCTTTTGATTAGCTCCTTGGTTAAATACAAACACATTTTGAGCACCTAAAGGCAAAATCAAACCTAACGCCAACAATATTCCATGTATTAAAGGTTGTAACATATATTAACTCTCTTTTCTTTCAATATTTGGTGTACATATATCTTTGACCACGCTGTAAAATCCAGGTAATATAGTTTTAAAAAATCCGGTGCAATGATGAGCATTTCGATATGCTTCATCTTTCATCAAAAAATTTTATGTACTTTTCTGTGGCTTATCCAAACCAACTAATCTATATCTCTTAGTATCGGGATCCTTCTCCTCATCCCATTATTAAAAAAATTATTTTTAAATAAAGATTTATGAGATGCTTCATGCATTAAATTATCAAAAGCTTTCATTCTACTAATTATTTTTCTTCATCAAAGGCTTAACTCTTTTTTTATTTCTTTTGAAAACGCTGCTTTTTTCAATTTATTTGTCATAAAATTCTTTCCTATTATATTCTAAATATTATTAAAATTCAGTAAATTATTCAATATTAATTTTTTTAAAGGTATGGAGGTTATTCAATAGTATCGAAAAGACTTTTAAAATTATAATCATCTGCGCAACCGTATTATTTTGTGTTCTAAACTTTATACATATAAACCAAAAAAAGAGATTAAGCAATGTTTCGTTGCTTAATCTCTACAATTGAACTTATTACTCTAGCGGAACGTAATCTGCTACCATCGGCGCTAAGGAGCTTCCTTTGCTTTGATGCTAAATTTAGGCATAAAAAAAGAGACCTTTCAGTCTCAATATCGGCTCATCGCATCCATACGATTTATTTGCCTGGCAACGTCCTACTCTAGCGGAACGTAAATCCAACTACCATCGGCGCTAAGGAGCTTAACTTCTGTGTTCGGCATGGGA
>NZ_PPRG01000049.1 GCF_002902625.1 Staphylococcus devriesei | reverse complement strand
ACATTTGTAGAATTGAATTCGCTTGAGCTACCATGTTTTCCATTTGATTTCGTGTTAATTCCATTATTTGGTTAGACATCTATAACATCTCCCTTTTTTAATTGCTTTCTTAATCTATTTGACATGTCAGTTAAATCTTCGATAATTTTTTCGATAGGTTTTCTTGCATAGTCGTTGTCGATAATATCTTTTGAAAAAGCTAAGTAACAAAGTGGCGCTACTTCTCTTATGACTTTCTCACTGCCTTTGACCAAATCATAAATTTCTTTTTGCGCTTTCAATCTTTGTTGACCATCATTCAATTTCGCGTTCATATCGTTAATAGCTTTATTTAATTCATCGTACTTCTGCGACTTCTCACTTATTTCATCTCTACGTTGCTCCATATCTTTGATGTCTTTTTCCAATTTTTTGTTACGTTGTTCAATCAGTTTTTGTTGGTGTCTTGATTGAGCGAGTGCATTTTTAGTTTCTTGATAATCCTCAGGTTCCATATACTTCTCAATCACTTCTGGCTCCCTATTCTGTTCGTCTTCAAGTTGCTTACGTGCAATTGACTCAGAACGTTGCGCTTGTTCCACTTGTGATTGGAGTTGGGCGTTTTGTTCGTCGCGTTGTTTGAGTTTGTGTTCTAACTCTTTGTATTCTTTGTGAGTTTTAATATCACCCTCCAAAACTTTTTCTTTTAATTCTGGAATGTGTGACGGTTTGGAAATTTCTAATTGCAATCGTTTCGGCAACTCTTCAAACGTTTCTAATTGGTCGCCGTGCAACTGTTGCACTTCGTTGTATATTTGAATGTAGTTATATACATTTCTTTTTTTGAAACCTAATGAGCTATACCATTTTTCAAATAAACCACCATTGTTATAATCACTAAACTCTTGTTGTGCTTCGTAGAATACTTTTCCTACTTCTTTTGCGTATCTGTGTTTTATACCATTCAAAATGTTTTCTTTTTCAATAATCGATTCTGATAATTTTTGCGGTAAAGAATCGTATTGAAACTCGTCAATTGAATATTCCATTAAAAATTTCAACACCTTTATTAGTCTCTTGTTCGAATAATTCTTTAACCTTTTCGTTTGAAATTCGATAAACCTTAATTCCTTTTTCAGCAAGGAAAATTTCTTTCATCCTATCAACGATTTTCTGTTTTTTAGTTTGATGACTAAGCCCATCAATTTCGATAACTATTTGACTTTGAGGGTCATAAAAATCTGCAGTGAATTTTTTAGTGCCCCATTTTTCTAAACCGTTTTTGCCTGTCCCAAAAGTTATTTGCCTCTCGAAGTTTGGGAATAGCGATGCAAACATGTTTTCGTGTAATGTGAAATCAAATTTTCCTCGTTTATCAAAAGACTTCATAACTTTTTCGCTAAGTTGTAATTCGTTCAATCGTTTATACTCCTTTCTGCTATACTCCTTATAAGGAGGTGATTTATATGGATAAAAATCTATTTGATAAAAAATTTGATGAGTTGAAAGAATTCCTAGAAGTAGAGTTAAATGTTGAAAGTGACTATTTCAAAGAAACTCAACAAAAATTCTATGAATTCAACCCTGAAATGAGCGAGGATATGAATTTCTATTTATCTCTTTATGAGCTAAACAAAAAGTATTCTCAATCTATCGCTTACAATACCGCGATGCTGCTTCTACAAGACGACGAGCAGAATCATTAGCCGATTTTGAGCATTTAGGTATAACAAATTTTTCATTTGATAACTCTGAAAGACTCTTAGGTCGATTAAGCAATTGTTCTATAACTGTTACAGCAGCATATAGAATGATTGCTTTTTTAATTGGTTTTAAGTCGTTCATAGCGTTCTCCTCCTTAACTTGTTTGTTCGATTGTGGGTAGGATGTCGTTTTCTTTGAGTAAGTTATATAAAAAGATACGTCCTTTTTGAGTCCACTTTGTATGCAATTTAAAATCTTCTGTTCCGTCTTTTTTAGTGTATTTATGTGGTTCCGATGATGTGTAACCTTTATCGTGATACTTTGCGTATAGTAGCCATTGACCCGATTGTTTAAATTGCACCTTTAAATCGTGAAGTATCTTATTTAAAGCTTGCGCTGACATTCCATAGTCTTTTGCAATCGCATTTACAGTGATAAGCTTTTTGCTTTTTAAAATTTGGTCATAGTAATCTGCTTTAGGTTTTAACTCTCCCACTTGTTGTTGCAATAGTAAGTTGTGTTCTTTTTCTTTCTTATACTCAGTTAAAATGTTGATAATATAATCTGGATTATTTAATGTGTTTTCGATTACATTGTCTGTTGCGTACAGTCCATGTTTTCGAATAGCTGGTAAAACTTCTGATGTTACCCAGCGCTTGAAACGTTTAGCACTTTCTAATTTGCTTGAGAAGATTAAGCTGTAAAGTCCACTTTCATTGATGATGGTCATTTTTTGAGTACCACCAAGGGAGCCTCGAATTGGGGCATCCTTTTTATCTTCAAAATCAACATGTTTAGCAATAGCATTTCGAGCTTTTGAATATCCTAAAATTTCCGCCACATCTTTTCCTACAAAATACGGTTCCTCGTCTACTTTTAATGTTCTTACTGGTAATTCTTCAAAATTAAATACTTGTAAATCTTGCATACTTCCACTCTCCTTTTTAAAAGTTATTAAAAGTTATATAGATAGTAAAGTTTTTTATACTTTGATTTGGTCAATTTCTACATCATATAACTTTGCTAAAGCATAAACTGTAACATTGCTTAAATTAGTTTCTTCTTTTTCCCAATGTCCGACAGTTTTAGGATTTACTCCTAAAATATCCGCTACTTCTTGTTGCTTTAAATCTCTAATCAATCTCCACTTTCTAACTGTTAGTTGTTCTGGCATGTTGTTCACCTCTCTTTCACACGTATAACTTTATATTACTTTAAATTACTTGTCAACATATAAAGTTATATTTTTTCGATAAAAGTTATAAAAAGTATTGTAAAGTAATGTTAGTTGTGGTAAGTTAATATTACATTAAGTAATATTAAAGGAGACAATTATGGAAAATAACAACGTTAGAAAAAAATTATCTGAAAGCCTACAAGAACTTATGAAAGAAAGAAATATCGACCAAAAAGAACTTGCTGAAGCTATTGGAGTAACTCAACCTACGGTCTCAAATTGGATTCAACAAGCTAAATATCCACGTATAAAAAGAATCCAACAACTTGCAGATTACTTTAATGTACCTAAATCAAGAATTACAGAAGGGAAAAAAGAAATTCAACAAGATACACTTGCCGCACATTTAGGCGGTGACTTTACAGAAGAAGAATTAGCAGAAATTAGAAAGTACGCCGAATTAATAAGAAAAGCGCATCGTAATAATTAAGGGGAGATTTTTGTGTCATTGTATGAAGATTTAGTTATTAAAAATAAACATATTCCTATTGATGATGGAATCGCTTTAAAAGGGGATTTTGAAGGTTTTTATGATAATGGCGTTATACTCATTGATAAAAACCTATCCGAAACACGCAAAGCCGAAGTACTATACGAAGAACTAGCACATCACAAACTTACATACGGTAACATTTTAGACCAGTCTAAATGGATTAACCGCAAATTTGAAAACTACGCTAGGCGTCACGGGTACGAGGCAGCACTACCCCTACGTATCATTGTGGAGGCACACAATTACGGTGTAAGTAACTTATATGAATTAGCTCAGTATGTTCAATTAAGTGAAGAACACGTATTAGAAATATTGGAATATTATAAACAGAAACACGGCATCGGTACTCACTACGGCAATTACTCTATTACGTTTGAGCCGTTGAGAGTTTTTAGGATGTATCACATAGATTAACATCATCCTAGTGTCACTTCAATATTTAAACAATTTAATTCATCGATATTGTGTAGTATTATTGATTCGAGGGTACCGAGTTATGGCATCATTACTTGATTATGTTAAAATTGATAAATCACGTTTTAGCGATATGGTAAAAGCATATTTCTTATGGAAAGAGTTAAATAGTTTGATTAAAAATTCGCATACAAGAGGAGTAAATTTCCCAGAAATCATATCTGAATCATTATTATGTTATGCATTAGATTATAAATTAAATCGTGGTACTGGCGGAGACGCATATGATGAAATTAATAATAGAATCATAGAATGTAAAGCCACTTCCAATTTTGATAGGGATACGTCGTCATTTTCTCCAAATGAACGATTTGATAGATTATACTTTTTAAGGTTATATCAAAGGGATGATGAACTCTACATTTATGACACTTATTATGATTCAGAAAAGCTTAAATTAGTACAAGTGAGTAAAAAACAAACACTAGGTGATCAACAAAAACAAGGTAGAAGACCTCGTTTTTCTATTATTAAACAAATTATCGAAAAAGATAATATTCAACCTATTGCGAAAATCGATTTAAGAAAAGAAAAAGTTATTCGTCTAAAATAAAGGGGTGAAAAAGGTACCCTCTTATCCCTTTGTTTGCGGCGAGCTGCGAAAGGAATGTAAGTGATGAATAAATTAAAGGTATGCTCACTGTTTGCTGGAGTTGGAGGTATCGACTTAGCGTTTGAACAAACTGGAAAATTTGAAACTATTATAGCTAATGAAATTGATACAAAAGCTTCAGAAACATATAGATTGAATTTTGATAATGAGTTAATTCAATGTGACATTAGAGAAATAAATGCAAAAAACTTACCCGATTTTGACGTCTTATTATCAGGTTTCCCTTGCACTTCTTTTTCTATTGCTGGCTACAGAAAAGGGTTTGAAGATGAAACGTCTGGAGATTTATTTTTTGAAACACTTAAAGTTATAGTAGAAAAACAACCACAAATTGTATTTCTAGAGAATGTTAAAAACTTAGTTGGTCATGATAAGGGTAATACTTTTAAAGTTATAAGAGAAGCTTTAGAAACAAATGGTTATCATATTAAGTACCAAGTGTTAAATGCAAAAGATTACGGTAATATTCCCCAAAATAGAGAAAGAATTTATATAGTTGGATTTAAAGACATCGAACAATATAAAAATTTCGATTTTCCAAAACCTATAAACTTAAAGCAAGGGATAACAGATGTGATAGATTTCTCTAAAAAAGTTGATGATAGTTTTTATTACACTGAAGATAAATATAAGTTCTATAACTTGCTTAAAGAATCTATTGTGAAAAGCGATACTATATATCAATGGAGAAGAAAATATGTGAGAGAAAATAAAAGTAATGTATCTCCGACATTAACAGCAAATATGGGTACTGGAGGGCATAACGTTCCCTTAATACTTTCAAAACACGGCATAAGAAAATTCACACCTAGAGAATGTTTCGTATTACAAGGTTTCCCTGAAACATTCAAATTACCGGATTTAGCTAATTCACATTTATATAAACAAGCAGGTAATTCCGTTGTTGTACCTGTAGTAAACAGAATTGCACAAAATATATATAAATCAGTAAATAATGAAGTATGCGTATAAAATATATCTGGGGTAGCCCGCCTACCCTTATTATTTTTTTACTTTTTTTGAGGAGGGATAGCATGCAAACACGATGTTATGACGGTAAAAAATGGCAATACGAGTTTAAATATGAGGGTAAGAGATATAGAAAGAAAGGTTTTAGAACGAAACGTGAGGCGAATTCTGCAGGATTAGATAAGTTAAATGAGTTGAAGCAAGGTATCGAATACGAACCTAATTTAACGCTATATGACTATTTTAAAACATGGTGTGAAACATTTAAAAAATCAACAGTGACACCTAAAACATATAAGTCCTATACCTCTGCGATTGAACATATCAATAATCATCCTATCGGTAAAAAGAAACTGAAAGACTTATCCAGATATCATTATCAAGATTTTATTAACGAGTTTTCAAAACATCATTCGAAAGAATCTATTAGAAAACTAAACGGCTATATTAGAACATCTTTAGACGACGCAGTATACGAGGGACTTATATCTAAGAATCCAACTTTTAAAGTGAGTTATAGAGCTAGTAAGCCAAATAAAAGTGAAGATAGTAAATATATCAATCTAAAAGACTATGAAATATTAAAACAGCATTTGATGACTAAAGATAATGCTTCATCTCTTGTACTATTCATCATGATTTGTACTGGTTGTCGCATAAGTGGTGCTTTGAATCTAAAACGTGAATATATTAACCAAGTTAAAAGTGAAATATATATTGATGAGCATAAAACAGATTCGTCACCACGTTACGTGTCTATTAGTCAAAAAGATATGAACCATATCATTAAGTCTATTGATCAATTACCTAGAACGATTGACGGAACTATATTTGGTGAACTAACAAACAATGCAGTTAATAAACGTTTGAAAGTATACTGTAACAATCTAGGTATCAAAGAGATTACTTCTCACGCACTGCGTCACACTCACTGTTCATATTTATTAGCCAAAGGCATTTCTATATATTACATTTCGAAAAGACTAGGACACAAAAATATATCAGTTACTACTGAATTTTATTCACATTTACTTGAAGAAACATACAAAGAAGAAGATGAAAAAGCAACGCAAATAATAAGCGCAATGTGATTTTTAGGGACCCATTAGGGACCCTAAAGCCCATGAAACCCGTCGTTATAAGGTTTATAGTATCCCTCCCAGGACGTTAATAAAACATTGAAAATAACCGAAACGCCTTGATATAGTGCGTTTCGGTTATTTTATTTTGGAAATAAACAGAAGAAAATAGAACTATTTTGACACGTATACATAAAAAATAACCCGTCGAAATTGACGGGTTTAGAATATTAAGACGTACCTAATACAGATTTATTGTGTATTTATAGAATATCTAGTTCATTTTTAACGTCTTATAACGTGTTTTTAAATCTCTTTAAAATTTTTGCATCCTATTATGTCACTTTTAATTAATTTAAACATTTTATTTTTTATATTCACTCGTGTCATCTCAACCATTCATACCATTTATATTGTTTATCCTTAATCTCTTCATACTTTCCATTACCAATATATTTTATTCCTAAATGCTTCAAGTATAATATTCTTGCTAAACGAATGAATTTAGGGATTAAGACAATCAATATCACTAATATTGTGAATAAATATAAATTCATTTTTTAATCCCCCTCTTAAAATGAATTTTTTAAATAGCTGAAAAAGTATATAAAGGGATAAGTTTTCTATTTTTTCATAAGAATTAAACCTATGTTCGACTCTTCATCATCTAACTCTTACGCTTACTAAATATTAAATTCTACTGTATCGATAATATTGTTATCTCGGTTTCTAAATTTTAACGTAGCATGGTTGCTATCATCATCAATTAATAATTCAGCAAATGTTTCTTCAACTGAACTTCTTGATTGAGAAATACTGCCTGGATTGATCACATGCACGTCTCCTAAATTTTCATATTTAGCTACGTGGGTATGACCGTAAAATGCCAACTGACATCCTAAAGATTGAGCTTTTTCTGCTAATCTCATACGAGTCTGATTGACTTGATATAAGTGCCCATGTGTATAAAAAGCTTTAACACCTTTAATCTCAGTAACTTCTTCATTTGGAAATTCTGGGTAAAAGTCGCAATTACCTTTCACACGCGAATAAAGACTAAGTTCTGTATCGTTATATTCAAACTCTGAATCGCCTAAATGTAAAAGCACATCTGCATCTTTATGTTGTTCATAAAGATGGTATAAGACACCCGCTTCAGTATGATTATCGCTTACAATAAGCCATTTTGTCATGACTGCTCACTCTCCAAATACGCATTTAATTTCTTAATTGCGTTGCCTCGATGACTGATTTCGCCTTTTTCTTCTGTTGTAAGCTCTGCCATGGTTTTTCCCTTTTCCGGAAGATAGAAGATTGGATCGTAACCAAAGCCATGATCGCCTTGTCTTTCAGTAGTTATTACACCTGGAACAGTGCCTTTAAATGTACGCGTTGGCTCGCCGGGTGCGCTCATACTAATCACACATACGAATTGTGCGTCTCTATTCGTTTCTTCTCCCAGATTCTCAAGTAATTTATCAATATTATCTTCATCATTTTTATCTAAGCCTGCATAGCGTGCAGAATAAACGCCAGGTTCCCCATTTAATGCAAAGACTTCTAGCCCACTATCATCGGCAATCACACGTTTGTTTAATACTTTAGCTGCTGCTTCTGATTTTAATCGTGCATTTTCTTCAAAAGTAGTACCAGTTTCTTCGACATCAAAATCTTGAATCACTTCAGAAATTCCAATTACGTTATCATTTGGAAAAATCGACTTGAAATCATTTATTTTACCTTTGTTGTTCGATGCAATAATAATATCTGCCATAGTACTCTCTCCTTGTTTTCATTAATTAACTTCTATTCTTTCAACTTCAACTTCTAATTTTAACCATTGTGCGATGATATTTTTAATATGTACCGTATCTCCTGTCGCAAAGAAACGGTGATTAGGATGGCGTGTGTAGCTAGCATGTTCATTGCTAAATGTTAATAAAGCACTGACCTCACGTGCCGTTTCAAGTCCGGAAGAAATCACTTTCTTTTCTCCTCCGAAATAATCATTAATAGGTTTATAGAGAAGTGGATAGTGCGTACATCCTAATATAATTGTATCAGCATCCGTATTACGCCATTGTTTCAACGTTTGATGAATCACAATACTTGTAATTGTAGGATCATCGTAGCGCATTTGTTCAACTAAAGGCACGAAGCCAGGACAAGCTACTCCATAGACATTGACGTGCGGATTGATGCGTTTAATATGATGACGGTACGCTTCTGATTTAATCGTACCTTCTGTGCCTAATATTAAAACATTTTGATTTTTAGTTGTCATAATAGCGGTTCTAGCGCCAGGTTCAATAACTCCAATTACTGGGATTGGCAGTAACTTTTGTAAATGTTCTAAAGCGACTGCAGTAGCCGTATTGCATGCGATAACTAACATTTTTATATCAAATAGCATAAGTTTTTTAGCTATTTGTGTTGTGAATTCTTTAACCTCTTCACCTGATCTAGGGCCATAAGGGCACCTTGCTATATCTCCTAAATAATAAATCGTTTCATTGGGAAGTTGGCGCATAATCTCTTTAGCAACCGTCAAACCTCCTACGCCTGAATCTATAACGCCTATTGGTTTATTCATTTAAATTCATCCTTATACTATATAGTCATTTTATTTTACCATAGTCGCTAAATGAGTTTGACTAATATGATTACACCCTTTTAAAACAAAAACAAAAAGGGTTAAGACATTCTCTGAAAATGTCTCAACCCTTTAAATTTTATATCTATAGTTCTTTAATTACGCATCTTAGTCTACTTTATGGTCTGAACCAAAGAATGATTTAAACATGTGGAATGTTGTTTCTCTATTTAGCGCTGCAATCGAAGTTGTTAAAGGAATACCTTTAGGACAAGCATTTACACAGTTTTGAGAGTTACCACACTCTTGTAAACCACCACTACCCATTAAAGCATCTAAACGTTCATCTTTCGTCATTGCACCTGTTGGGTGTAAGTCGAAAAGACGTACTTGTGAGATAGCTTGTGCTCCAACGAATTTATTATTAGGAGTGACATTTGGGCAAACTTCTAAACATACGCCACATGTCATACATTTAGATAATTCATAAGCAGTTTGTCGTTTTTTCTCTGGCATACGTGGGCCAGGACCTAAGTCATACGTACCATCGATTGGAATCCAAGCTTTCATACGTTTTAAGTTGTCGAACATTCTTGTACGGTCAACTTGTAAGTCACGAATAACTGGGAATGTATTCATTGGTTCCAAACGGATTGGTTGTTCCAATTGGTCGACAATTGCTGAACATGATTGTCTAGCACGGCCGTTAATAACCATTGAACAAGCACCACAAACTTCTTCTAAACAGTTCATATCCCATGTAATAGGCGTTGTTTTTTCACCTTTACTATTTACAGGATTACGTCTAATTTCCATTAAACAAGCAATTACATTCATATTCTCTTTGTAAGGAATTTCGAATGATTCTTCATAAGGTTTAGAATCTTGATTATCTTGTCGTTTAACGATTAATTTAATTGTTTTTTGTTTGTTTTTTTGTTCTTCTTGATTATTTTGATTACCTTGAGTGCTTTGAGATTCATTGTTACGTAGTTCTTTTGGAGTGTCTTTTACTGATTGAGTGTCAGCCATTATTTTTTACCTCCTTTAGACTTACTTGTGTAGTCACGTTTACGCGGTGGAATTAAACTTACATCTACTGGTTCATAAGTAAATTTAGGTGCTTCTTCTTTACCTTGATACTCAGCTAATGTTGTTTTTAACCACTCTTCATCGTTACGATCTGGGAATTCTGGTTTATAGTGGGCACCACGTGACTCATTACGATTGTAAGCCCCAATTGTAATTACTCGTGCTAAAACTAACATATTCCATAATTGACGAGTGAAGAATACTGCTTGGTTACTCCAAGTTTGTGTATCTTCCATATCAATGTCTTGATAACGTTTCATTAATTCAACAATTTTTTTATCAGTTTCAAGTAATTTATCATTTTCACGTACTACTGTTACATTAGCTGTCATAATTTCACCTAATTCTCGGTGAAGTTTATAAGCATTTTCAGTACCACGCATATTTAAAAGTTTGTCGAAGCGTTCTTGTTCTTCATCTACACGTTTTTGATATATACTTTCGTCTAAGTCAGTGTATGTTGTTTCAACATTTTCAATATATTTAATCGCATTAGGTCCAGCCACAGTACCACCATAGATAGCAGATAATAATGAGTTAGCGCCTAAACGGTTACCACCATGTTGAGAGAAGTCACATTCACCGGCTGCAAATAAACCTTTAATATTGGTCATTTGATCATAGTCAACGTATAAACCACCCATTGAATAATGCACAGCTGGGAAAATCTTCATTGGTACTTTACGCGGATCATCACCTGTGAATTTTTCATAAATCTCAATGATACCACCTAATTTAACGTCTAGCTCATGTGGATCTTTATGAGATAAATCAAGGTAGACCATGTTTTCACCGTTAATACCTAATTTTTGGTTAATACATACGTCGAAGATTTCACGTGTCGCAATGTCACGTGGAACTAAGTTACCGTAATCAGGATATTTCTCTTCTAAGAAATACCAAGGTTTACCGTCTTTATAAGTCCAAATACGTCCACCTTCACCACGAGCTGATTCACTCATTAAACGCAGTTTATCGTCGCCTGGTATAGCTGTTGGATGAATTTGAATAAATTCACCATTTGCATATTTAGCACCTTGTTGGTAAACGATTGATGCTGCTGAACCTGTATTAATCATAGAGTTTGTTGTTTTACCGAAGATAATACCAGGACCACCAGTCGCCATGATTACAGCATCTGAACCAAATGATTTAATTTCAGACGTTGTCATATTCTGAGCAACAATCCCTCTTGCGGCATTTTCATCGTCTTTAACTAAGCCTAAGAATTCCCAGCCTTCATATTTAGTAACTAAGCCGTCAACTTCGAATGAACGAACTTGTTCATCAAGTGCATATAAAAGTTGTTGTCCAGTTGTAGCTCCCGCGAATGCTGTTCTGTTGTACAATGTGCCACCAAAACGTCTGAAGTCTAGTAAACCTTCTTTAGTTCTACTAAACATAACACCCATACGGTCTAATAGATGAATAATTGATGGTGCAGCTTCTGTCATCGCTTTTACAGGTGGTTGGTTCGCTAAGAAGTCCCCACCATATACTGTGTCATCAAAATGAATCCAAGGTGAATCGCCTTCACCCTTAGTGTTAACCGCACCGTTAATACCACCTTGGGCACATACAGAGTGCGAACGTTTAACAGGTACAATTGAGAATAAATCTACATGTGCACCTTGTTCTGCAGCTTTAATTGTTGACATTAGACCGGCAAGTCCTCCACCGACAACAATAATTTTTTTCTCTGCCATAAAATTGTCACTCCCCTAAAATATATCTAAGACCTAACTGTAGATGCTACATGCCTAATCGTTATCTATCATCATGTTATTGTTAAAACGGATGGAATATTCAGATAATTAACTAGACATATAGCGCTTTTGAATAACCTTTATATGTAGAATATTTTCATAGCCATTCATTCGTTTAACTACAGTTTTTAAGTTAATGTTTCGCTAATCCATGAGTTAAGGTTAAATTGTATTTAAATGCATCAATACAATATTTACGTGAATGCTAAGATTGCAGTAACACCGATGTATGAAAGAACTAAGAATACTGCTAATGATACCCATGTAAATACACGTTGAGATTTCTTAGATTGTAAAATACCCCATGTTACTAAGAATGACCAAAGACCATTTGAAAAATGGAACACTACTGCAATAATACAAATAATATAGATAACAACCCATAATGGACTTTGTAATGTTGCATGCATTAGATCGTAATTGACTTCTTTACCAAAGAATACTTTTTGTAAATGTGTTTGCCATAAATGTACAAATACAAAAACAAATGTGATAATACCAGTCAATCTTTGTAAAGCAAACATCCAGTTTCTAAATAATGAGTAGTGACCAATATTCTCTTTTGCTGTAAATGCTATGTGTATACCGTATAAACCATGATATAAAATTGGAATGTAAATCAAGACTAATTCAACAACGATTAAAAATGGTAATGATTCCATAAAAGCAGATGCTTTATTAAAAGCTTCAGCTCCTTGTGTTGCTTGATGATTCACCATTAAGTGAACGATTAAGAATGCACCAATTGGAATAATACCTAGTAACGAGTGAATTCGTCTAAGATAAAATTCGTTTTTAGACTTTGCCAAAAGGAGTCCCCCCTGTAAAACTATTAATTTAAATAGCTTTTCCCTAAGAAAGTCTTCATCGATTGAAAAAACATTTATCGGGTAATATATTTACTATTTTATTTAATACTCGTTGTAACAAGTAAAATTAATATCATTTTACAAGTGCGATAGAAATGTAGAATTGCATATCTAAGCTTAATAATAGGTTAAATTCATTATGCTCACGAGTACGTCTTAAAAAAGTAAATACTTCTCGGAGTTGAACTTCATTTAAGATTTTAATTTAAAAATGAAATATCTTAAAACACCGAAGTGATAATGTTTCTCAATTAGAAAACGCTTTCATACTTTCTTAAAAAAATAAGCTTTTTGTTAACTATATTGTAACATTTTTTATATATTTTTGGGGTATGAGAATTATTCTCATACCCCTTTTTTTAATTCAGCTATTATTTAATGCTTCTTGCAAGTTTTTAGCAACCTTTTCAGGAAGGCCAGCACCTTGTAAATCTTTAACGCTAGCTTCTTTCATTTTTTTAATCGAACCGAAAGTTCTTAATAATTTAGTCTTACGTTTACTTCCTATACCGTCCACTGTATCTAATACTGATTGTAAACCAGTCTTTTGGCGTGTTTGGCGATGGAAGGTAATCGCAAAACGATGAACCTCATCTTGAATTCTATGAAGTAAGTAAAAGGCTTGACTATTCTTTTTCATAGGAACTACTTCTGCATTCGCTCCATATAACAATTCAGATGTTTGGTGTTTATCATTTTTTCTTAGTCCAGCAACTGGAATATCCAGACCTAGCTCATTTTCGAGAACATCTAAAACACCACTCATATGACCCTTACCACCATCTACAATGATAAGATCTGGTAACGGAAGACCTTCATTTAATACACGAGTGTAGCGTCGACGTACCACTTCGCGCATTGATTTATAATCATCTGGTCCATCTACAGTTTTAATCTTATATTTACGATAGCCTTTTTTATCAGGTTTACCGTCAACAAATGTTACCATTGCTGATACTGGATCTACACCTTGAATATTAGAGTTATCGAAAGCTTCAATTCGTATAGGTGTTTGAATTCCCATTCTTTCTCCAAGTTCTTCAATAGCTTTTACCGTACGCGACTCATCTCTAGCAATAAGTTCAAATTTATTTTCAAGTGCCACTTCAGCATTATGATTGGCTAAATCAATCATTTCTTTTTTAGTCCCACGCACAGGTTGAACAATTTTAGTGTCAACGACTGAATTAATCATCTCTTTATCTAAATTTTTAGGAATATGAACTTCTTTAGGTAAAATATGTTGGTTCAAGCTATAAAACTGACCTATAAACGTATAAAACTCTTCTTCTTCAGTTTGTTGTAGTGGAATCATCGTCGCATCTCGCTGAATCATATTACCTTGACGTATAAAGAAGACTTGAATACACATCCAGCCTTTTGACACGCTATAGCCAAAGACATCTCTTATTGTATTATCAGAGGACATAATTTTTTGCTTTTTAGTTAAATTATGAATATGTTGAATCAAATCCCTATATTCTTTAGCACGTTCAAAATCTAAATTTTCACTAGCCTTCATCATACGCTCTTCTAAATTTTTTAAAATTGTTTTATCTTCTCCGTTTAGAAAATCACTGATTTCACGGGTCATTTGCGCATATTTCTGTTGATCTACATCATACACGCATGGTCCCATGCATTGACCGATATGGTAATAAAGACATAACTTATCCGGCATAGTATCACATTTTCTAAAAGGATAAATACGATCTAATAACTTTTTAGTTTCTTGCGCCGAATAAGCGTTTGGATAAGGGCCAAAATATTTACCAGTCCCTTTTTTTACAGTACGCGTTACGATAAGTTTTGGGTGTTTTTCTTTAGTGATTTTTATAAAAGGATAGCTTTTATCATCTTTTAATAAAATATTGTAACGAGGTTGATATTGCTTAATAAGATTTAATTCTAATAATAACGACTCTGTTTCACTAGAAGTTACGATATATTCAAAATTACGAATTTCACTTACGAGTCGAGTCGTTTTAGCATCATGTGCGCCAGTAAAGTAAGAACGTAATCTATTGCGTAAACGTTTAGCTTTTCCGACATAAATAATTTGATCATTACGATCCTTCATTAAATAACATCCTGGCTCGAAAGGAACGACGCTCAATTTATCTTTAATTTTTTCTTTATAATCTGACATTATTGTCCTCCTTTCTTTATCTTTTAGTCACATATAAAAAAGACGGAGCGATTACATTTAATGTAATGCCCCAGTCTCAATTTAGTTCTTTTCATTCTTATAGATGTTTATCTAATACTTCAGCTAAGTTTTCTTTAGGTTGGAAACCTACTACTTTATCAACTGGTTCTCCATCTTTAAAGACGATTAAAGTTGGAATACTCATTACTTCAAATTTAGCAGCTGTTGATGGATTTTCATCAACATCTAATTTTAAGATATCTGCTTTACCATCGTAGTCTCCAGCTAATTCTTCTAATACTGGCGCGATCATTTTACAAGGTCCACACCAAGTTGCCCAAAAGTCTACTAATTTAACGCCTGATTGAATGTTTTCATCAAAGTTTGAATCCGTTACTTTTACGATTGCCATAAATGCCAATCCTCCTTAAATTTTGAATGATGAGCAAATTATAACAGACTTTTATATCCTCTGCATTGCTCTTGCTCATTTAAAAATTTGTATCATTTTGTTTATCAAATGAGTTGTCATCTTGTTTCATTCACTTGCTTTATTTTACGTTATATACCCAAAAAATCAATATTCATGCTTAATAATTATTATTTCAATCATTTGAGTTCTGCAACAGTTACGCCAAAACCACCTTCACTCGGCATTCCTCCGCGATACGAACGAACACTTTTGTGTTTTTTTAAGTGATTTTGCACCCCTTTTTGAAGGGCGCCTGTACCTTTACCATGAATAATATAAACTTGTTCATAATTACTCAATACTGCTTGATCAATATATTGATCAAGTTCGCCTATCGCTTCTTCATAACGGTAACCTCGTAAATCTAACTCTGTTTTAATCGTCTGACGATTTTGTCGAGTAACCATCTTAGCTGGTTTTTCTTGTTTTTTCTTCGTTTTTTCTAAATCCTCAATAGGTAACTTCATTTTAATAATACCCATTTGAACGACCGCTTCATTATCGCCTACTAATTCTAGAACTTCACCTTTTTGGCCATAAGATAACACTTTAACTTCATCACCAGCATGAATCGCATCATGTTTTTGTTTTTGAATTTTTTGTTTTATTGATTTAGCTTCATATTGGTCATCTAATTGTTTTTTCTTATCAATTAGTTCATGTTCTTTAACGTCAGCGCCTTTTTTGTCGCGTAATTCTCTTAATTCTTTTAATATTTCATCTGCCTCTTTAGTAGCAGATTTAACGCGTCGATTAGCCTTTTCTTTAGCCTCATCCATTAATTTTTGTTCATAATTTTTATATTGTTCATATTGTTTTTCTAAATCATCATGTGTTGTTTTAGCTTCACGCAACAGTCTATCTAATTCAATCCGTTGTTCATCTACACGTTTAGAATTTTTTTCTAAGGATTCTATCATAGAATTGATTTCTTGTTCATCTGTACCAATCATTGTCTTCGCTTTATTTATGATGCTAAGGCTGAGTCCTAATTTTCTAGAAATATCAAATGCATTAGAACGACCTGGTACTCCCATTAAAAGTTTATACGTAGGACTTAGTGTATTGACATCAAATTCTACACTAGCGTTCATGACACCTTCACGATTATAACTATACGCTTTAAGCTCAGGATAATGAGTAGTTGCCATTACTAAAGAACCAATATTTCGGACGTTATCTAGAATACTCATAGCGAGTGCAGCACCTTCGCTTGGATCCGTTCCTGCTCCAAGTTCATCAAATAAAACTAAACTGTTCTTATCAGTCTCTTGTAGAATTTCAACAATATTTTTCATATGAGATGAAAAGGTTGATAACGATTGTTCAATAGATTGTTCATCGCCAATGTCACAGTATACATTTTCAAAGACGCTTAACTGACTTCCGTCTAAGGTAGGGATTAGTAAACCAGACTGCGCCATAACTATGATTAAGCCTAGCGTTTTTAGTGTTACTGTTTTACCACCAGTGTTCGGCCCTGTGATGATTACCGTTTCAACATCATCAATAAATTCAATAGTGTTTGCTACCACTGTTTCTTTATTTAATAATGGGTGATAGGCGTTAGGGAGATATACCGTTCTTTCTTTATGAAATGTTGGTTTAGTCCCTTTAATTGAACGTGCATACCGCGCTTTTGCAGTTAGGAAATCAATTTGCCCCATAACAGATTCCGCAATTAAACAACCATCTGCGTCTGCAGCTACCATTCCAGTTAATTCAGTTAGGATACGTTCACGTTCTACTGCTTCATCATTGCGTAAACGACTAATTTGATTATTCATTTCTACAATCGAAGAAGGCTCAATATATAATGTCTGCCCTGAAGCTGATTGGTCATGTACAATCCCCTTAAAGTCTTGTCGATATTCAGCTTTGACTGGAATAACATTACGATCATTACGCACTGTTATAATTGCGTCTGATAGTTTCTTTTGATTAGCTTGACTTTTAACGATGCGATCTAAATTTTGTCTGATACGTTGATTGGTGCTTGAAATCTTACTTCGTATACCTTGTAGTTCATAACTGGCGCTATCATATAAATCATGTGCGTCACATTTTTCATTTATTTCTTGAAAAAGGTCTGTTAATACTGGTAATTGGTTCATCTTATCATTCAAGATAGGATACTTAACCACACCTTCATCTTCTTCAACTAATTGATTATAAAACGTTTTGAATTGATTTTGAACTTGAATTAATCGCTTGATTAGATTCAATTCAGAGACATTCAGAACGCCACCAATCGTTGCTCGATGAACCAATGGCGACACTTTAGCCAAGCCACTTAAACTTGGTAAACGATGTTTATTATAAATTTGTGAGATTTCATCAGTCTCATTAATTTGAAATACTACAGTTTCAAAATCTATAGCTGGAGACATCTTAGACACTTTTTCACGTCCTAAATCACTTACAGTCTCAGAGGCTACAAATGATTTGATCTTATCGAATTCTAAGACGTCTAATGTTTTTTGTCTCATACAATCCCTCTATTTCTTCAATTTAATATTATTTTCTACTAAGTCTTTAAACGCTTCTCGAGACATCGTATTAATCACTCTATCTTTAGCTACAAATCCTTTTTGAGCTGTCGCAATTCCATATTTCATAAAGTCTAAATGATCAATATAATGTGCATCTGTATTAATGGTTAGTTTAACGTTTGAATATTTCCTTACTGTTTCAGCATTTAAATCTAAACGTTTTGGATTAGCATTAATCTCCATAATGGTATTCGTTTCTTCTGCTAAGGCCATTAATTGTTCAATGTTAGGTTGATAACCTTCGCGTCGCCCTATAATTCGTCCTGTTGGATGAGCGATATGTCTTACATATGGATTACGGCATGCATTTTCTAAACGTTTCATAATTTCTTCTTCAGATTGGTTAAAACTTTGGTGAATAGCAGCTATAACATAATCAAGTTGCGCTAACACGTCATCATCATAATCTAAAGAACCATCCGGAAGAATATCCATTTCTGTACCGGAATAGATATCAATTTCATCGTACTCTTCATTGAGTTGTTTTATTTCTTCATTTTGTCTTAATAAACGTTCAACTTGTAATCCATTTGCTACTTTTAAGCTTTGAGAATGATCTGTAATAACCATAAATTGGTAGCCTTTTTTAATATTTGCTTCTACCATGTCTCTAATTGAAAAAGCACCATCACTGTATGTGGTATGCATATGAATATCGCCATTGATATCATCTAAGGTCACGATATTACTTAAATCACGGTCAAACTCGCTACCGTCTTCACGCATTGTTGGTGCCATCCATTTTTTACCAAAGTGTTGATAAATTTCTTCTTCACTTTGAAATTGTAGAAGTGTGCCGTCTTGTTGTTCGATACCATATTCACTTACTTTTTCTTGCTGTTCTTTTGCAAGTTGTCGTATACGAATATTATGATCTTTAGAACCAGTGAAATGTTGAAGTGTATGATAAAAAGCTGCTGGTTCAATAAGTCTGAAATCGACACCGATTGTTTCGTCATCATAAGTTAATTCTAATGATACTTTTGTTTGACCTAATGCCACTTCTTTCACTTTATTAGGAATGTTGAGAAGTTGTTGTTGAACTTTTTCAGGGTTATTTGTACTAATAATATAATCTAGGTCTTTACTCATTTCTTTATAACGACGGAAACTGCCTGCTTCTGAATACTTTTCAATTTCTTCAAGCGTTTCCAGATATTGTATAATCGTTTTATTTAAATTACGCATTAAATCAATTGGATAGCGTTCTTTTTTAGCACCTAACGCTTTTACTGCTTCTAAAATATTTTGTTCTGTTTTTTTAGCAAACCCACTAAGTTCGCTCACTTTTCCCGCTTCACAGGCTGCTTGCAGACTTTCTTTATCTGTTACATTAAGTTCTTTATAAAGTTTAGCTATTTTTTTACTACCTAATCCTTGAATCTTCATAAGAGTAATTAAGCCAGCAGGCACTAATTGTTGTAATTCATTTAACACTGCTGATTCACCAGTAGTGCGATATTCATTAATAACGTCGCCTACACCTTTACCGATACCTTTTAATTCAGTCACATCTTCAATATCATCTAAAGGTCGTTCGTCAATTTCTAGACTTTGTGCTGCTTTTCTATAAGCAGAAACTTTGAATGTGTTTTCTCCATTTAATTCCATATATATAGCTATCTTTTCTAACAGTTGAATAATATCTTTTTTAGTCAATATGCTCACTCCATAAAAAGAAGACCAGGACTTTTAATAACGTAGCCTTGTCCTGACCTCATATCAGTTTTAGTATTATAAATTTAGAATGTAAGACGAGAAAAACGGTGTATTAAATAAAATAAAGCTTCCAAGGTATGAATGTTTCAAACTTTGTTGCAACCACTCAATAGGATAAAGTGCAACAACGTATATCATTAATTGAATGATAAGCATTGCCATAATAACGCTAATCACACTTCCAAATATTCTGCTTAGCAGACTCAGATGCTGATACGTCATTATATTATCAAAACTTACAACAATAAGATATAAAAGCAACTTGCACACTACAGTAATTAAAAGAAAAGCAATAACTGAATCAAAACGTTGTTGCAATTCATTAAAGTGATAAGCGTAGGTAGTATCAAATGCAATTGTCTTAGGAAATGGCACAAAAACAATCAATTGTTTAGCTATAGCGCGATAAAATTGATGCGCGATGACTATAGCAGCCACAGAAGATAAGAAATGTAGACTGTTCAACCATGCGCCTCTTCTAAAACCAATGATTAAATAATATACGATGATAAGTAAGACAATTAAATCGATGATCATTTATTCATCTCGTTCTTTTAATTGCTTAATTTCTTGTAACAACTTGCGATTCTCCTCTTCTAGCTTCACTTTTTCATGCATAATATTAACCGCTGTTAAAATAGACTTTCTAGTAGTATCTAATCCAGTTGATTTACGTCCTAATTCTTTTAACTTTTCATCAACTAAATGTGCCACATAACGAATATGCTCCGGGTTTTCTTCACCGATTATTGTATAATTTTGATCATTAATAGTTACATTAATACGATTTTTAAACTCTCCCATAGCACTAACTCCTGACATTTTTATTATTCTTGACGGGGTCAACATGAGAATTTTATCATGAAATACGCTATGATATGCAAATTGAACATAGACTCTAATGATAATAAAATTCAAGTTTCAATCTCGCTCGTCGTTCGTTTTTGCTCAAATTCTAACCATCGTTCAACCTCTTTATATAGTAGAATTTCACAATTTATTATACATTAGGATACTAATATTTGTAAGTAGTTATTCCTTATACTTTCTACAATCAAAGCATATCTTTATACTTTATCGATTGTTAAATAATATTTATGTTATGCTTATCATTGTTTTAATAGTATTTTGAAAAGTGAGGTCAAGTAAGTTAATGGCTAATGTCGTTCATAAATTATCAGAACAAGAAATTCAACAACTCATGAAACAATTAAAATTTGAAACATCACAGTTGCCTGCTGGTATGAAAGCGCGAATTAAACATAACCAAGCAGTCATCAATATTTATAATTCCGGAAAAGTAATGTTTCAAGGAAAAAACGCCGAAATGGTAGCACAACAATTATTACCTAATCATAGTGCCTCGTCTTCAACACGTTCTACTGCTTCATCAAAAGAAAATAAAAGTATTATTTCATATAATCAATATAATTGTATCGGTAGCGATGAAGCTGGTAGTGGCGATTACTTTGGGCCATTAACCGTTTGTGCAGCCTATGTTTCAAAAGAACACGTAGAGATTCTTAAAACATTAGGCGTCGATGATTCTAAAAAATTAACAGATACTAAAATTGTAGAACTAGCAGAACAGTTAGTTACTTTTATCCCCCACTCACTTCTAACATTAGATAACGTGAAGTATAACGATAGACAGTCAATCGGTTGGTCTCAAGTAAAAATGAAAGCTGTTTTACATAATGAAGCCATTAAAAATGTTACTCAGAAGATTGATATAAATGAACTTGATTATATCGTAATCGACCAATTTGCCGTACGTGGGGTATATCAACGCTATGCCTTAAGCGCGCTGCCTTTTCCAGATAAAACAAAGTTTGAGACTAAAGGCGAATCAAAATCATTAGCTATTGCAGTTGCTAGTATTATTTCAAGATATGCTTTCGTAAAACATATGGACCATATAGCTCAACTAATGCGTTGTGAAATCCCTAAAGGTGCAAGTAATAAAGTTGATTTAGCAGCAGCCCGTATTATTGAACAACATGGCATCGCTAAACTAGATAGTATTTCAAAAAAGCATTTTAAAAACCGTGATAAAGCCCAACATTTAGTCCAACAAAAATATGAATAACTTTATATTAAATAGTATTGCTAACAAAGCAGGCGTAGAGGTGATTCAACTATAGAATCATCTCTACGCCTATATTTTAAGGGTTATACCCTGATATCTTTATATTATCTAATGACAGCACCTTTAGCTTGTAATGCTTCTAATACTTTGTCATGCACTTTAGATACGCGTTCATCTGTTAATGTGTCTTCAGTATCTAAGTAATTTAAACGAATGGCTACTGATTTTTTACCTTCTTCTAAATGTTCACCTTCATAAACGTCGAATACTAAAGTATGTTGAAGAATATCTTCACCATTATCATGAATGATTTGAAGTAATTCTGATGATGGCACTTCATGGTTTACTTCTAAAGCGATATCTCGTGTTACACCTGGGAATTTAGGAATTGGTGCATAGTTAATATATCCTACTGCCACTTCCATCATTGCGTCATAATTTAATTCAAATACATATGTGCGTTTTAAATCATTATCAGCTGCTACTTGTGGATGTAATTCCCCGATAAATCCAATTTCAGTACCGTTCAATGAAACGATAGCAGTTCGTCCAGGGTGGAGACCACTAATTTCTCCAGCTTTGTAACTAAACTCAAGATTTAATTTTTCAGCAACGCGATCAACTACACCTTTAGCAATAAAGAAATCTATCTCTTCTTTTTTACCTTGCCAAGCATTTACCATATACTCACCAGTTAAAATACCACTTAAGTATTCTACTTCGTCAGGTAATTCGCCTTCACCATTACCAAAGAACACACGACCTACTTCATATAGACGTACATCTTTATTTTTACGTGCAACATTATAAGCAGTAGCCTCAATTAAATGTGGTAATAGGCTTTGACGTAATGTAGAATGCGCTTCACTCATAGGCATCAATAAACTGATAGTTGGACGTTCTTGTAACGCAAAGTCTTGCGCATGGTCTTTAGATACTAATGAATACGTAATTGCTTGATTTAATCCAGCTCCTTCAAGCGTGTCTTTAACCGTACGTGTTTTATACTGACGGTCAGTTAACTCACCACTTGTTACTTCTCCAAAAATTGGTAACGAAGATGGAATATCATCATAGCCATAAATTCGTGCAACTTCTTCAATTAAATCTTCTTTGATTGTAATATCTTTACGACGTGATGGTACTTCTACTGTTAAAGTATCGTCATCTTGTGTTGTCTTAAAGCCTAATTGTTCAAAGATCGCTTTAATCTCATCACTTGATAGTTCAAAACCGATTGTTTGGTTTACTTTGTCTACTGTAATATCAATTGGAGTTACAAAGTCACCTAAATCGCCAGCTGAAACTCTATCTTGCAACACTTCGCCAGATGCATATGTTTGTAATAAATAGCATGCTCTGTCTACCGCTTCGTCGACAAATTCAGTGGCAATACCCTTTTCAAAACGGCTAGAAGCTTCACTACGTAAATTTAAACGGCGTGAAGTATGACGAATTGAAACTGGATCGAATATTGCTCCTTCTACTACGACATTTGTAGTTTGTTCTGTTACTTCTGAAAAGTCTCCCCCCATCACACCAGCTAATGCGATAGGTTCTTTACCGTTTGAAATAACAATATCAGTATCGACTAATGTACGTTCTGAATTATCTAACGTCGTCATCGTTTCATCCGTTTGCGCTTGACGCACCACAATCTCTTGTGAACCAATGTTGTTTTGATCAAACATGTGCAATGGTTGACCGTATTCTAATAATACGTAATTTGAAATATCGACTACATTATTAATTGGTCGAATACTTGCTTTGATTAAACGTGCTTGCATCCAAATTGGAGATGGCGCAATCGTCACGTTCTTCACGATACGCGCGCTATAATACGGAACTTTTTCAGGATTATTCACTGAAACAGATAATGCATTTGTCGCAGATTCTGAGTTTTCGTTACTTTGAGTTTCAGGTTTAGTCATTTCTGTTTGATATAACGCAGCTACTTCATAAGCTGTACCTACCATACTTAATGCATCTGCACGGTTAGGTGTTAAATCAAATTCCATCACTTGATCATTTAAATAAAGTGCAGTTAAAGCATCTGTGCCTGGTTTAACTTCAGTTGGGAAAACGAAAATACCATTCTCATATGCTTTAGGAACGACATTACCAGAAATACCAATTTCTTGTAATGAACAAATCATGCCTTCAGAGCGTTCACCACGTAATTTTGCTCGCTTAATCTTAATGCCACCAGGTAAACGTCCTCCTACTTTAGCAACAATAACATGTTGACCTGCATCTACGTTTGGTGCGCCACATACGATTTGAACAGGTTCTTCGTCACCAATATCTACTTGGCAAATATTTAATTTGTCAGCATCGGGATGTTTTTCTTTAGATTGTACATAACCAACCACTAAATTTTTAATATCTTTTGTATAGTCAATGATGTCATCTACTTCAATACCTGTACGTGTAATACGTTCGGCCAGGTCTTGTACTGTTACGCCTGCATCAACGTAATCTTTTAACCATTCATTTGAAATCAACATTATAATTCACCTCTATCTTCAACTGCTTTAAATTGGTCAAGGAATCGAACATCATTTGTGTAGAAATGGCGAATATCTTCAATACCATATTTCAACATTGCGATACGGTCTGGTCCCATACCAAATGCGAAACCAGAATATTCATTAGAGTCAAACCCAGCCATTTCAAGTACATTGGGGTGTACCATACCCGCACCAAGAATTTCAATCCATCCTGTATGTTTACATACATTACATCCTTGCCCTTTACATTTAAAACAAGACACATCTACTTCAACTGATGGTTCAGTAAATGGGAAATAACTTGGACGTAACCGAATTTCACGATCAGCACCAAATAATTTTTTAGCTACTAATTCTAATGTCCCTTTTAAATCACTCATTTTAATATTTTTATCGACAACTAAACCTTCAATTTGTGTAAATTGGTGACTATGTGTCGCATCATCTGAATCACGACGGTACACTTTACCAGGACAAATAATTTTAACAGGACCTTGACCATTACGTTTCTCCATCGTACGTGCTTGTACTGGTGAAGTATGGGTACGCATTAGAATTTCATCGGTAATGTAAAAACTATCTTGCATATCGCGTGCGGGATGCGATTTAGGTAAGTTTAATGCTTCAAAATTATAATAGTCTTGTTCAACTTCATAACCATCTACAATTTCATAACCAAGCCCTAAGAATAAGTCTTCAATTTCTTCAACAGTTCTAGTTAATGGATGTTTTGAGCCGATGCTAATTTGACGGCTAGGTAATGTAACGTCAATTGTTTCTTCAGCTAATTGTTGATTTAATTTTTCTGTTTTTAACAGTGTTTGTTTTTCATCTAATTCATTTTGGATTGTCTGTCTTAATTCATTTACCTTTTGACCATAAGCAGGCTTTTCCTCATTAGGTAAGTCTTTCATATTCTTCATTAAGCCACTTACTGAACCTTTTTTACCTAAATATTTCACTTTTACATCTTGCAATTCTCGTTCATTTTGCGCTTCATTAATATCAACAAGTGCTTGTTGTTTTAATTCCGCCATTGAATCGTTCTGAGTCATTAACTTACACCTCTCAATTATATTCATAATCAAATTAATTTTATTTTTACGAAAAAAAGACTCTCCTCCCTAAAACTGGGACGAAAGCCTTCCGTGGTACCACCCAAATTTATGTTAGCGCAAAAGACTATAGACAAAACCTTGCTATGGGCATACCGTTAGATAGTGTCCAAAGCGTGTGGTTAAAGTCTAGTTCCTTTACTTTACATACACTTGTATACGTTGTTAACGAAGACGTGCTCCGGAGAACAGGACATTGATACTTATAAATCAAATACATGTAATTAATTAAATTACATTTTAAGTGTTTTATCCAGTCTCAACCAAAAAGATGAAAGAAACTAATTAGAATTGGAGTAATTTTCAGTCACGCTTACTCTCCCTGCACAATCCTTTTTATTAGTTAAGGTCTTTTTATAGGTTAATCATTCAATTTTTGTATTGTGTTTTATTATTAATAGTAAATGTGTATATCTAAGTATAGCCGATTTTAAATAAAGGGGTCAACCTTTCAAATGGTAAAGCAAGATACTTCCTGCAATTGCCACATTTAAACTTTCCGCCTTACCATATATCGGAATTGTAAGATTTTGAGAAGTATGTGCTAATAAGTCTTTATTAACCCCTTCACCTTCGTTACCTAGAAGTAAAGCAAATGATGCTTGCGTAGTAACTTCTTTATATGACACTGCATTTTCAAGCGCTGTGCCATATACAGGTCCTTCAAATTGTGAAATAAACTCATTTAAATCAGTTGTTATCACAGGAATGTGAAAAACGCTACCTTGACTAGCTCTTAAAACTTTATCTTGGTAGGCATCGGCCGTCCCCTTTTCCATAACAATTAAGTCAAGCCCTGCGGCATCTGCAGTACGAATCAATGTTCCTAAGTTACCAGGGTCTTGAATACGATCGATGAGTAAAACTTGTTTAGCTTGAGTAATGTCGTAAGTTGGTTTCTCAATAACAGCAAAGAATCCTTGGGGTGTAATAGTTCCCGATAAAGATTCAGCTACTTTCATATTAATTTCAAAAGTTTCTTCAGCGTAATTCAAGAGTGCGTCTTCTGTTCTGTCTGGTTCTATAACAAATAGTTGTTTAATTGCGATACCGCTTTGATAAGCCTCTTCAATTAAATGAATACCTTCTATAAGTGCTTGGCCGGTTTTATCACGGTCACGTTTCTTTTTTAATTTATTCGCATTTTTAATTTTATTATTTTGAGCTGACGTAATTTGTTCCATATATTGTCTCCATTATTAATATATTATTTAACATAGCACCATGCTTTAGTTTCTCAATTCATCTTGATTACTATAAAGTATAACATCTTAACTGAATAAGATAGAGACAAAATGAAAAAAGGGCTAAGCCATTTTATAAATGACTTAGCCTCTTAGTTATTACCTATTCGATTAGTCGATTATTTAGAAACGACTTCTTCACCATTGTAAGAACCACAGTTTTTACATACACGGTGAGATAATTTGTATTCGCCACAATTTGGGCATTCAGTCATACCAGGTACTGAAATTTTGAAGTGCGTACGACGTTTGTTTTTTCTAGTTTTAGACGTTCTTCTTTTTGGTACTGCCATGATATATCCTCCTTAATATTTAAACACGTAATCTTAAGTGTTAGGTCATTAAATCATTATACTACAATTTAAAACAACCTGCTATTGCTCTTTATCGTATAATTGTTGTAATTTTTGAAGCCTAGGATCAACTTGTTGAGTTTGGGAATCGTCATTGTCTTTTTCTTTTTCAAGTTCGATCATCTGATCTTCGTCAATAACTTCCCAACCATGACCTTCTGTTAGCATTTGATCGCTATTCTCAGAAAAAGCTCGCATTGGTTTCTCAATGATAACCAATTCTTTAGCAATGTCTCGGATATTAATCATGCCGTCAGTTGCAAGATGATAATGTTCATCATCATCTATTTCCTCATCAGCATAATTATCATAACCTTCTAAATCAAATACTTCAGACGTACGAACATCTAAAGGAACATCTACAGGTACTAATGTACGTGCACAAGGCATTGTATATGTTCCAGTTAAATGAATATCTGCAATGACTTCATTTGATTTTACAGTTAATTCACCTTCGACATTAATCTCTGATAAATCAATCAAACCTAATGGTTCTATTAAATCTTCAAAATTAGCCGTCTGATTGAACTCAAATGGCTTACCTTGATATTTTCTTAATTGCGTTATTGACCATTTCATATGGCTTCACCTCTAACAAACACAAAATTTATTTTAACTTTACAAGTATAAGTTGTCAAGATTTTTTCTTAACATACTCCATTCTGTTACAATACTAATAATGAATACTGAAAGGACGAAATGCAAATGAAAAGTGTTGGACTCATTACAGAGTATAATCCATTTCATAATGGCCATTTATATCATGCACAACAAGCGAAATCAAAGTCTAATGCTCATGTTTCTATAGCATTAATGAGTGGCAATTTTGTTATGCGAGGAGAGCCCGCTATATATAATAAATTTCTACGCACCAAAATGGCACTGTCAGGCGTTGATTTGGTAGTTGAACTTCCACTAATGGCTAGCCTTTCGTCTAGTGATTATTTCGCTGAATTAGCAGTTAAAGTGGCTCAGTATCTTGATATAGATGTAATTGCTTTTGGCAGTGAAATTGCTAATATTTCCCGCCTTGAAAATGTGGCAAATAATATCATCAATTTAGAACATTCACCTCATTTTCAAAAATTAATAAAAAGAGGAAAAAGTTATGCCACAATTATGCATGAACTGATTGAAGATAGAGAGATATTACAATCGTCAAATAACATTCTCAGTGTCGCCTATTTAAAAGCAATGGCGTTACACGCACCTAATATTCAAGGCTTAACAATCGAACGTTTAGCTTCACAACACCAAGATAAGTCTATCAATCATCATTTATTCGCAAGTGGCTCAGCAATAAGAAAAGCACTAACAAATAATGACAATCAATGGAAAACTGTCGTGCCACAAAACATACAACACTTGTATGAGCCTCCACATCTATTAAAAGAACAGGCATTTAACTTTATTAAATTTGAAATTTTAAATCATTCTGAAGATGAATTATCAAATATTTATACTATGACTGAAGGTTTGGAAAATCGATTAAAAGCGTCTATTCTAAACGCTCATAGTTTTGAAGAATATATGTCTTTAATTAAAACGAAGCGCTTTACATATACCCATTTACAACGGGTGCTTATGCAAATTCTGTTACATATACCTAAAGATGACTTATCTACCCACATCGAGGGAGTGCGCGTTCTAGGTATGAACGATACTGGACAACAATATTTGAAATATTTAAAAACTCAATTTCCCGAACGTCAATTTATCACTAACGTTAATAAAAAGAATGTTAAGTTGTTTAAAAATGAAATTAAAGCCACTAATATTTATAACCTGCTATCAAATCAAATAGCCAATGACTTTAATACTCCTGTCATAAGGTCGTCAAAGTAACTTTTCATAATAAATTCACATAAAAAGAGGCTGATCCATTAATAAAAAAATGGTTTAGCCTATAGTTATGGCAGTAGTTGTCTGAAATAAAGATGCGTTCGAGCCTCACTTTCTTCATTTCTAGTCAACCTTGCCGGGGTGGGACGACGAAATCTTTAAAATTACATTAGATTTCTGTCCCACTCCCTAGATTTCTGTCCCACTCCCAGCAAATGGTCTAATTTACAAGAGGTTAAAACATGAATCTTTTATGGTCAGTAAGCCATGGTGAATCTGTTTCTACCTCTTTATTTCTCATTTTTATAGACAAGAATGGTTATCTAAATATACTTTATTTTTTATTGAATTTTTCTTTTAAAGCTTCTTGTACATTTAAAGGTACAAAATCTGAAATATCAGCTTTATATTGCGCAACTTCTTTTACAACGCTTGAACTGATAAAAGAATAATTGGTGCTTGTCATCATATACATTGTTTCAACGTTGCTGTTTAACTTTTTATTCATCGATGTTAAACGCAATTCATATTCAAAGTCACTTACGGCTCTTAACCCACGAATAATCGTTTGGGCGCCAATCTTATCACAAAAATCGACTAGCAAACCATTGTAATTATGCACCTCTACGTTAGGAAGGTGCTTCACAGATTCACGAATTAAATCCATGCGTTCTTCAATGCTAAACGTCCCTGCTTTACTACTGTTTTTTAATACACATACATGAAGTTCATCAAAACGTCCGGCACTTCTTTCAATGATATCAATGTGACCATATGTAATCGGGTCGAAACTGCCTGGAATGACCGCTTTAGTTTTAACCATCTTGTTCTCCTTTTTCTAGTAACAAAGTATCGGTTAATCCATAATGATATTGTTTAATCACTTGGAAACCTTTGGTGTCAATTTGTTCTTGATTGCTAAACTCACAAACGATGATACCATTTTCTTTTAATAAATTAAACTCAGCGATTTGCTCTAAGGCCTTATCAATCAATCCTTTATTATAGGGAGGGTCTAAGAAGATAAAGTCAAATTGAAGTTCGCGTTTATTTAATGCTTTTAATGCACGATCAGCATTATTTTTATAAACTTCAGCATGATCACGTAAATCTAATTGTTTTAAATTTGCTTGGATTACTTTAACGGCTTTAAAGTTTTGATCTACAAAGATGACCTTCTCCATGCCACGCGATAGAGCTTCTATACCTAAAGCGCCACTTCCAGCAAATAAATCTAATCCAAGACCATGCACGTCTTGTAAACTATTAAAGATACCTTCTTTCACTTTATCCATAGTTGGACGTGTATTTCGCCCTTCTAGACTCTCTAAAGGTTTACTTTTATGCTTTCCTGCTATAACTCTCATATTGACTTACACTTCCATTTCATCAGGTTATTTAATATAATTTGTTGTGAAAAAGGAGAATGATTATTATATGAAACAATCTTTTATCGTCTTAGGCGAAGGACTCACTGATTTATTCGAATTTACTACACTTATTGAATACAATTATCCCCGCATAGATAAGATAGTGTACTTACATTCACCACAATCTACACAACAACTTTCTTCGGTAGTCATAATTATGCATCCTACATCTGGCAAACATTTTCAAGCTATGTATATGATGCTTAATGCATTGAAATATCCTTATCCTGATGGAAATAAAAAATTCGAACTCATTAATCACCAAGCCAAAAAATATAACGTTCCAGTCTTCGGTCTTGATGTTCAACCTTCCGAAACGTTCCATACACGTGAACAATATTTTAACTATTTAACTGGAGTATTACGACTACAAAAGTGGATACCGCCAATGCAATAAACTTAACTATTATCTCGTCTTCTGTACAACTATAGCATCTCGTGTTTTTCTTTTTCATATGTTTTTTTAAGATACTTATATGGTGAACCATCAATATCAAGCACATATTTAAGCTTCATTAATTTTTGAATAATTGTATCTGCATCTTGTTCATTAATATATAATACAACGTATTTTCGCTGTTTATTTGTATACACAATATGACCATACTTACGAATTTGACGTTCATGTTTTATATGTTTTAAATAAACAATCAAACTAACTCTAGGTACTAATTCCATAATATACTCACTCCATTTATTATGCATAACTACTATACCATGACTATAAATTTTATAAAATATTTAAAACTGAAGTTTAGAACGAGACTGTGGCATTAATTATTTGTGCTCTGGGAATCCGATAAATGGTGTCCCAACCTCAACTTAGTTATGTGTGTTATTATTTTTGAATTTTAAATGATTTAGACCCTAAATATTACTTTACTTTTGAAAAGAGATAAACTTTGGTACGCTTACAATAACTTTGAGGAGGTATGACTGATGACAAATAAGAAGAGATGGGCTTTCAATTTAAGTATAGCAAGTGCTAGTTTATTAGGTAGCCTATTTTTCATAAATAAAAATAAAGAAACAACAAATGCTAAAACTATTCCTAAATTCTTTGATAGTCCAGCCCCCTATATTTTCGCACATAGAGGTGGAATGGCTGTACGACCAGAACAAACGCAATTAGCATTTGATAACGCAGTAGCTCATGGTTTAGACGGCTTTGAAACAGACGTGCGTTTAACAAAAGATGAACAATTAGTCGTCTTTCACGATGCTACTGTTGATCGTACTACGAATGGTTCCGGAAAAGTAAGTGAGCATACTGTATCAGAATTAAAACGTCTTGATGCAGGTTACCATTTCACTGATATTAATGGCGACCATCCATATAGAAATCATGAAAAAGCTAAAATTTTAACATTTGAAGAACTTCTTAACATGTACCCTAATATGTATATTAATGTAGATTTAAAAGACGAACCTAGTAGTTATGAAGGGACAGTAGCCCCTCAAAAAATGAATGAAGCGATTATGAATAATAATGCTACACAACGTGTCCTTGTAACAAGTTTTCATAAACAACAAAATGAGCGTTTTAGAAAGATTAGCAACGGGGATATCGCTATAGGTGCTAGTCAACAAGAAGTTGCAGAAGGATTTATTAAATTCAATACCGGTTTAGGAAACACATACCACCCTGTGGCGGATACTTTCCAAATGCCAACTTCATTCAAAGGTGTTCCTCTAACATCTAAGCGTTTTATTCAATGGCTTAACTTATTAAACGTTGTGCCAGGCTTTTATGGCATAAATAGTATAGATATGATGACGGATTTATATGCCAAAGGTGTTCACACACTAGTTACAGATCGTCCAGATTTAGGGAAACAATTTAAAGCAACATTATCTACTAACGATACTATCGATTAACGTAATTAATATGCACCTTTAAAGTTAATTTTCATTCCAACTTTAAAGGTGCATTTTGATTAAACTATTTAAAATTTGTACTCTAAACGAACTAAGGAATATCATCTTTTAAAATTAAAGACTACAATTACAAGAGCCTCCTGTGGCACATCCATCATGACTTGTTTTAAAGAAAGGATTTCCCGCTTCGATTTTAACATTTTCAGAAACAGAAAAAGCAATCTTAGTAACTACTTCGTCAATTAAATTCTGTAATGCCACTTCTTTAGATTTATAATCCATAACTACTGGTAACATTTCGTAAGCACGTTTACGACGTCGTGTTTCCATCATTACTTTTTGATAATCAGGATGATATTTACCAAAACGCATCACTTCATCATAACGTGTCTTAGCTTTCATAAATGCTTGATACATTAGATGGGCTTCATCGTCATTATCTAACTTTTCTTGCGCTTGACGATAATCATAATAAAGTTTAGATTGGACTATCATATCGGATAATCCCTCTATATCATCTAAAATTGCTACTGTATCCTCAGTATACATTTAATCCACTCCTTTCTTAATTTATTAAACTAATCATGTTGATACTTAATTCACTATTCAAAGCGTCTTTTTATTATCTATCTACCATGTTATTTCTCTACGAAAATGAGTGAGTAATAATTTCTCATTACTTCGCCACCCATTTCATCATATTTGTTTTTAAGCATTCTCGAACGGTGCATATCTGAATTCATCCAACTATGGATTAGCGTTGGTACATCATCGAAGTCATAACCCACATTTTGGCTTGTTGAAGTAAATGAAATAGATTCATTTCCTAATTGACTTTTTAACGCATCCTCAGTAAATTCTACATCTTCAGTACCTGTAGCTTCATATAAATTTACAGAAGCAATATGTGATAAATCCGAATTGACAGTTAAAGGCTTAAGATTTTTCAACTTACGCATTTCATTCGTAATTTCATACAATGTCATCAATTGATTAGGATTTTGTTCATAAGGAAGTGTATCTTTTTTATCCTTATTGAATACCTCTTCACTGCCGTTGTCGCTATTTTCTTCATTAGCTAATTGATATGGCTTTAAGAAGACTAACGCTTCTTTGTCTAAGTAGCGCATACCCATGATTTGATTAGATTGTTGATCTACATATACTTGCGCATAGACATCACCATATTTGATTAATGTTTGCGTTTTAATATCTTCATCAGATAATTCAAAATTGTAACGTTTTCCATTTACTTTAATCGATGGGTCAGGGTTAATGCTAGTATTTTCAAAAATATGTGCTGCACTCTCATTAATCTCTAACGGTTCTATTTGGGCTTTTTGACCAGTTGCATAAACAGATTTTATCTTATCATTTCTAGTGGATACGATATAATATTGTTCGTCTTTCTTAAATATGTAATTCATATAACGGCCTTTAAAAGGGTACGTACGTGTAGCTTGCCCATATTTACTTGTTAAATAGCTTATATCTTTACCTATCCAAGTTCCTACACCCTTTTTAGGAGCCGGATTTTCAGTATTAGTTTTGGAATGCGGTGTCTGTTCTGTTCGATTTGTCGTAGTTGATTTATTAGGGTTTTCCAATACATCAAACTTCAGTCTTGGTGAGTAAAATAAATATATTAGAAACATGATTAAAAATATTACGCCTAATACTTTAATAATTAATTTTGCCATCTTTCACCCACCTATTAATAATTACATCTATTGTACAAAATAACTAATTTAATAATCAAGATATCCTTATTTCACTTAAACAATTTTATAGTCAAATTAATTAATACCTATTTTAGAAAAAATTAAACATGTTTCTAAAATGAAAAATGAAGGCTAAGACAATCAAATTAATGTCTTAGCCTTCAATATTACATGATTTTAATATTAATTTATAGTTTTAAAGAACGTATTATAAACCTAACGTAGCTTTAATTACTGATGTTGTTTCTCCACCTGGATAGAACACGTATAAAAGCAAATAAACCGCTACACCAGTAATGGCTGTAAAGAACCAAATAATCGATGCGACTGGACCTGCTTTTCTATGCCAGTTAAATTTATCTTTAAACGCAGTAATAATTTGAACTAATCCTAATATTCCACCGATTGTAGCAAGATTAATGTGGAAAATTAAAAATATTTTATAATATGTTCTAACTGAATCTGGTCCCCCAAAATCTGTATTACCTATGAAGATCGTTCTTGATGCATAAATAATAAAGAACGTTAATGCAAACACCGCTGCCCATAACATTGTTTTTTTGTGTTTATCAATATGGCGATGCCAAATTTGCCACCAGCCAATTGCCACAAATATAGCACTAATTACAATACAACTTGTACTAATAGTTGGTAGAATTGGTAAATTCATATGTTTCATCCTTATTTAATTTAAATATTTTTAAATCATCTTAATTAACGAAACGACAACAACTAAAACGAAAAACACTACTAAGTAATTTAGTGAGTAAATAAACATTTTTGTTGCCCATTTAGTTTGATCTGTATGTTTTTTAAATGATGTTAAACCAACATAAATCCAACCTAAATTTAATAATGTCGCTAATACTACAAATGTTGTTCCTAGACTTGATAGCAAGAATGGTAATGGAAGTAAGAAAACTAACCAAATAAATATGCTTACTCGAGTGCGTTTAAACCCTTTTACTGAAGGCAACATAGGAATATTAGCTAATGAATATTCATCACTACGTTTAATCGCTAACGCGTAGAAATGAATAGGTTGCCAACAAAAGATAACTAAAAATAGTGCAATAGCCACAAGGCTAATATTACCATCGATGGCTACCCAACCGATTAACGGTGGTACTGCTCCTGGAAAACTACCTACTACAGTGTTCCAAGTTGTATGTCTTTTAGACCAAATAGAGTAATAAGACACGTAACCTACGATGCCGATAAGTCCTAGTACTCCTGATGGTACATTTAATAAGAATAAGCAAGCCTCTCCTACTAACATCATACCAAAACTTAAAATTAATAAATTTTTATCTGAAATTCTATCATTAACTGTCGGTCTATTTTGTTTACTTGGCATTATACTATCGATATCTTGATCATAATAATTATTCAATGCACAAGCTCCACCCATAATTAATGTTGAGCCAATCAACATTAATAGAATTTGAGGTATTGACGATAGGAAGGAATGATTTGTCATCACAACCGCTAACCAAGCTCCAGCAAAAGCTGGAATTAAGTTACCTTGCACCAAGCCCATTTTTATAATTTGTTGCAACTCTTTAAAAGAAACACGGCCTGATGCTTGCGATAAAGTTTGTTCTTTGCTCATGGTCCCCCTCCTTGATTTATCCATATAATAATATGATATAGCAATTATTAATAATTGACTAGTTTTATAGCAAATTAAATTGTGACACTTTAACGACATTCTGTATCACTATTTGTTGTTCATCACTTATGATGTATAATTGTTGTAATAATAAAATTTATAAAAATATAGACATTGATTAGGAGCAAATAACGAGAGTAAAACATTAATAGTTTACGCTTGGAAATCAAGTAGTGATTTTCAATCTCTATGAACTCTTAGTTAATGATGGGGTGTTTAACATTGTTTAATAGACGAAACCTTAAATGGTTATCAGTATTAGCGACAATCATAATGGCATTTGTACAACTTGGCGGAGCGCTAGTAACTAAGACAGGTTCGGAAGACGGGTGTGGAGCTTCGTGGCCGCTCTGTAACGGCGCTTTATTACCTCAAAATCTACCAATTGCTACAATTATCGAACTAAGTCACCGAGCTGTCTCAGGGCTATCCTTAATTGTTGTATTATGGTTAGCTATTACTGCTTGGAAAAATATCGGGTATATCAGAGAAGTTAAACCACTTTCAATTATCAGTGTTGCATTTCTATTAGTACAAGCATTGATAGGTGCTGCAGCTGTTATATGGCAACAAAATTCTTATGTTTTAGCACTTCATTTCGGCATCTCACTTATAAGTTTTTCTTCTGTATTTGTGTTAATGCTCATTATTTTTGAAGTAGATAAAAAATATGAAGCGGATGAATTATTTATTAAAAAGCCATTAAGAACACTTACGTGGATTATGACTGGTATTGTATATTTAACAATTTATACTGGTGCATTAGTACGACATGCGAAAGCGAGTTTAGCCTACGGTGCTTGGCCACTACCATTTGATGATATTATCCCGCATACTGAACAAGACTGGGTACAGTTCGCGCACCGTGGTATGGCTTGCATTGCGTTCTTTTGGATAATGGTAACGTTTATCCATGCCGTTAAGAATTACTCTGAAAATCGTACAATCCGGTATGGTTATACTACAGCATTTATTTTAATTATCATTCAAGTTATTACCGGTGCCTTATCAGTAATTACAAACGTTAATTTATTTATCGCTTTAATACATGCACTATGTATTACAATTTTATTTGGTATGATTGCTTACTTTATCATGCTAATGCTTCGTTCAATTAGAAGTAAACGTGGTTAATTCTAGAACACACTGAAGTAATTTTTCAAAGTTACTTCAGTGTGTTTTTTATATCCCTCACATATATTCATTCAAGTTTACGATTTCTCTATAAGTCAAGAAAATAAATAATACGCTAATATTACTTTTGAAATTTTTTAAATAAGAATAAAAACGACCGAAACGTTTTATCTAAACGTTACGATCGCTTTTGTTTATAATCCATTTAATTATTCAGCTTTTTCAATTTCAATTAATAAATCACCTGTAGCAATAGCCTCACCATTCGTTACAGTTACCTTTTTAATTGTACCATTAAATGGTGCTTGAATAGTTGTTTCCATTTTCATAGCTTCAGTAATGAGCAACGGTTGATTTACTTTAACTTCGTCTCCTATAGCCACTTTAACCTCAGTGACCGAACCTGGCATTTGCGCTCCAATATGACTTGGGTTCGTTTTATCAGCTTTTGGTTTAATATTAGCGTTTGTTTTTACATTTTCATCTTTAATGGTAATACGGCGAGCTTGACCATTCATTACATAATAAATAGTTCGGTTACCATTCTCATCAGCTTCACTAATTGTTTCTAGTTTAATAATCAAACGTTTACCAGTATCAATTTCTATTTCAACTGTTTCCCCATTACGCATACCAAAGAAGAATGTTGGCGTATCCAATAATGATAAATCACCATATTGTTGCTTAGTTTGAATATATTGATCAAACACTTTTGGATATAATACATAACTAATAACATCTTGTTCAGTGACTTCTCCATAGTCTTTTTCAACCAACTCTTGGCGAATTGCATCAAAATCAACAGACTCTAAATATTCACCTGGACGTTCTGTTAGTGGACGTTGTCCTTTTAAAATAACCTCTTGTAATTGTTTATTAAATCCATTAACAGGTTGACCTATATCTCCTTTAAAGTAAGACACTACAGATTCAGGGAAATCAAGTTTATGACCTTGTTCGATAACCGCTTTTTCATCTAAATCATTTTGGACCATATAAAGTGCCATATCTCCTACAACTTTAGATGAAGGTGTTACCTTTACAATATCTCCGAATAAGAAGTTTACGCGACGATACATATCTTTGACTTCGTTAAAACGTGTGCCTAAGCCTAAACTTTTAGCTTGTTGTCCTAAATTAGAATATTGTCCACCAGGCATTTCGTGTTGATAAATTTCAGTATTAGGAGATTTAATATCACTTTCAAAGTCATTGTAATAAGGACGTACATTACCCCAATAATGACTAAGTTCTTCCAGTCCTTCTATATCCGTACGCATATTACGTTCGAAACCATTAAGTGCGTAATATAGTGAATTAGCGCTTGGTTGACTTGTTAAACCACTCATTGATGCTACTGCCGTATCAATAATGTCTACGCCAGCGTCAATTGCTTCTTTATAAATTAATAATCCATTACCACTTGTATCGTGGGTATGAAGATGAATTGGTAAATCTACTGCCGCTTTCAATTCACCTACTAATTCATATGCTGCTTTAGGTTTTAAGAGGCCAGCCATATCTTTAATTGCTAAAATATGGAACCCTTCTCTTTCGAGTTCTTTGGCTAAGTTTACATAATAATCTAACGTAAAGATATTTGAACGTTCAGGATTTAGAATATCTCCTGTGTAACAAATTGCACCTTCAGAAATTTTTCCAGCATTTTGAACTGCTTCATTAGCTACTTTCATCTGATCCACCCAGTTTAATGAGTCGAAAATACGAAAGACGTCTACCCCTGCATCGGCACTCTCTTTAACAAATTTCTCAATAACATTGTCCGCATAATTTTTATAGCCAACTGCATTTGAAGCACGTAATAACATTTGGAATAAAACATTTGGAATTGCTTTACGTAACTTTTCCAATCTTTCCCATGGATTTTCTTTCAAGAAGTTATAAGCTACATCAAATGTTGCCCCGCCCCACATTTCGAGTGAAAAGCTATCTTTAAATACTTCGGCAGTTTTTGAAGCAATATTCATCATATCTTTTGTACGTACACGTGTCGCTAATAATGATTGATGTGCATCTCGGAATGTTGTATCAGTAACTAAAACATCTTGTTGTTTTCGCACCCATTTAGCAACTGCTTGTGGCCCTTTATTATCTAATAATTGCTTTGTACCACTTAAAGTTTGTATTTTTTTGCTAGAAACCTGAGGGATAGAAGTAGTTTCATAATCCGGTTTTTCACGTTTTTCCACATTAGGGAAACCATTAATTGTAACATTCCCAATATATTCAAGTGTTTTAGTACCACGGTCAAGTGTTGGAGCAATATCGAATAATTCCGGTGTCTCTTCTATAAATTTCGTTGTATAATCGCCACTACGGAACTTATCATTACGCATAACATTAACTAAAAATGGAATATTCGTTTTCACACCACGAATTCGCATTTCACGTAATGAACGTTCCATTTTTTCTTCTGCTTGTTTAAATGTAACAGCATGTGTAGATAGTTTTACTAAGAGAGAATCGTAATAAGGTGAAATTTCTGCACCTTGGAATCCGTCCCCAGCATCTAAACGTACACCAAAACCACCACTTGAGCGATATGCAATGATAGTGCCTGAATCAGGCATAAAATCATTAGTTGGATCTTCAGTTGTAATACGACATTGAATAGCATATCCCAATGATTGGATATCTTCTTGTTTCGGCATTGCAATACGTTCATCGAATAAATTAGCTCCGTCTGCAACTAAAATTTGCGTTTTGACGATATCAATTCCAGTAATCATTTCAGTAATAGTATGTTCTACTTGTACACGCGGATTCACTTCGATAAAGAAAAACTCATCCCCTGATACTAAGAATTCTACAGTACCAGCGTTGACGTATTTAATATCACGCATCAATTGTAATGCAGCATCACAAATACGTTCTCTTAAATTATTAGATAATCCGACTGAAGGCGCTACTTCTACTACTTTTTGATGACGTCGTTGTACAGAACAGTCACGTTCATATAAATGTACGATATTACCGTATTCATCACCGATGATTTGAACTTCAATATGCTTTGGATTATCAATATATCTTTCAATATAAACTTCACTATTACCAAATGATTTTTCAGCTTCTGATTTAGCTCTGTAAAAAGCATCTTCTAATTCACTTTCATGGCGAACAATGCGCATACCTTTACCACCGCCACCACTTGTCGCTTTAATCATTAGTGGGAAGCCAGCTTCATGAGCAAATGTTCTAGCAGATTCATAATTTTCAATTGGACCGTCTGTACCAGGAATAACTGGTAAATTTGCTTTAATGGCAGTTGTTCTAGCTTTTACCTTGTCTCCAAACATATCTAAATGGTCTAAGTGAGGTCCAATAAATTTGATGCCTTCTTCTTCGCATCGTTGCGCAAAATGTTCATTCTCACTCAAGAAACCATAGCCTGGATGTATCGCATCAACACTAGCACGCTTAGCTACCTCAATAATACGTTCAATATTTAAGTAACTTTCCGCAGGACCTAAATCTTTTCCTACTAGGTACGATTCATCTGCTTTATATCGATGTAATGAATTTTTATCCTCATTAGAATAAATCGCTACTGTTTGTATATTTAATTCTGTTGCCGCCCTGAAAATTCTAATCGCAATTTCACCACGATTGGCTACTAATAACTTTTTGATGTGTTTCAAAGAAGGACCCCCTTAAAGTTTGAAAATTCTAACTAATTAGATAATAAAATTTTATCTTAAATAAATTTAGAAAGCTATAATTTTTTTATATCAATTAACCTATAATAATCTTAAGTCATGAATACTAAGAGTTTCCTTGATTAAAATATCTTATTATAACTATTACTAAATGTTATTGATAATAATAACTTTATATTATCACTTGTGATAAAGTAGCGCTACTTAAAT
>NZ_PPRG01000048.1 GCF_002902625.1 Staphylococcus devriesei | reverse complement strand
ATTTAATATACATAAAGGAGAATATTATGCTTTTTATACTTGCGATTATCGCATTAGTTATCACTCTCATTTTAGTGCCTGTATTAATTCCAACGCTTAAACGAATGAAATTTGGTCAAAGTATTCGGGAAGAGGGCCCACAAAGTCACATGAAGAAAACGGGTACACCTACTATGGGTGGACTAACGTTTTTAATTAGTATTATCATCGCTTCAATTATAGCGATTTTCTTTATCGATAATTCCAATCCGATTATTCTCTTGTTATTTGTTACTATTGGATTTGGATTGATTGGATTTATTGATGACTACATTATTGTTGTTAAGAAAAATAATCAAGGCTTAACAAGTAAGCAAAAGTTTCTAGCTCAAATCGGTATTGCAGTTATTTTCTTTGTTCTTAGTGATGTACTTCACTTAATTGAATTTTCAACTGATTTAAACATACCTTTTACTAATGTAAGCATACCGTTATCATTTGGGTATGTTATCTTCATTGTATTTTGGCAAGTAGGATTTTCAAACGCCGTGAATTTAACAGATGGTTTAGATGGACTAGCAACTGGATTATCAATTATTGGTTTTACGATGTTTGCTATCATGAGCTTTGTCTTAGATTCACCAGCTATTGGCGCATTTTGTATTATTATGATTTTCGCATTACTTGGATTCTTACCGTATAACCTTAACCCAGCCAAAGTTTTCATGGGTGATACAGGAAGTTTAGCATTAGGTGGGATTTTCGCAACTATCTCAATCATGTTAAATCAAGAACTATCTTTATTACTTATTGGTTTAGTCTTTGTAGTGGAAACTTTATCGGTAATGCTACAAGTTGCGTCTTATAAGTTAACTAAAAAACGTATCTTCAAGATGAGCCCTATACACCATCACTTTGAGTTAAGTGGATGGGGTGAATGGAAAGTTGTTACAGTATTCTGGACAGTAGGTCTAATTTCAGGATTAATCGGATTATGGATAGGAGTGCATTAACATGCTGAATTATACAGGAATAGAAAATAAAGAAGTTCTTGTAGTAGGGTTAGCAAAGAGTGGATATGAAGCGGCTAAATTATTAACTAAATTAGGTGCTAAAGTAACTGTTAATGATGGTAAAGATTTATCACAAGATCCTCACGCTAAAGATTTAGAAACATTAGGTGTGAAAATTGTTGACGGTGGGCATCCATTATCTTTATTAGACAACAATCCGATTATTGTTAAAAATCCAGGTATACCTTATACAGTCCCAATTATTAAAGCGGCAGAAGAGCGTAGATTAAAAATTTTAACTGAAGTTGAGTTGAGTTACTTAATATCAGAAGCACCTATTATTGCGGTAACGGGTACAAATGGTAAAACAACTACAACATCTTTGATTGGAGATATGTTCCAAAAAAGCAGGCTGACTGGTCGTTTGTCAGGTAATATTGGTTATGTAGCTTCCAAAGTAGCGCAAGAGACGTCACCAGAAGAATATTTAATTACTGAGTTGTCTTCATTCCAATTGTTAGGAATCGAAACTTATCGCCCTCATATTGCTATTATTACTAATATTTATTCTGCACATTTAGATTATCATGAAACATTAGAAAATTATCAAAATGCTAAGAAACAAATATACAAGAATCAATTAGAAAGTGATTATTTAATTTGTAATTATCACCAAAGACATTTAATTGAATCTGAAACATTAAAAGCTAAGACATTATACTTTTCTACGCAACAAGAAGTTGACGGTATTTACATTAAAGACAATTTCATCATTTATAAAGGGATTAGAATCATTAATATTGATGACCTTGTATTACCAGGAGAACATAACCTAGAAAATATTTTAGCAGCTGTATTAGCAGCAATTTTAGCTGGAGTACCAATTAAAGCAATTATTGATAGTTTAACTACATTTTCAGGAATTGATCATAGATTGCAATATATTGGAACTAATAGAACTAATAAATATTACAATGATTCAAAAGCTACTAATACATTAGCGACACAATTTGCATTAAATTCATTCAAACAACCAATTATCTGGCTATGCGGAGGATTAGATCGTGGTAATGACTTTGATGAACTAATACCTTACATGAAAAATGTACGCGTCATGGTTGTCTTTGGAGAGACTCAAGAAAAGTTTGCTAAATTAGGTAATAGTCAAGGTAAAGTAGTCGTTAAAGCAACTGATATTGAAGATGCAGTCGAAAAAGTTCAAGGCGTCATCGAGCCAAACGAAGTAGTGTTATTATCTCCTGCATGTGCAAGTTGGGATCAATATGGTACATTCGAGGAACGTGGTGAACGATTTATTGAGAGCTTCCGTGCACACTTGCCATCTTACTAAAGGGTGTGAAACCAAATGGATGATAATAAAAGGAAAAACGAACGTAAGTTAAGAGCTATTAAAAGAGCTGAAAAAAGAAGTAATCGCGGCCTAGATTCAACAGAAGATAATGCGTTCAATAAAAAAAACGACTTAAGTGACGATTTAACATATGATGATGAAGAGAGATATAAAATTCATCGAAAACAGGATGGAGTCGAAGGTCATCAAGAAGATAGAAAAGATAAAGATGATACAAAGATGCCACATTCCATTAACAATAAAAAATCAGATTCACAAACAACAAAGACATCTCAAAATCATACTGAATCAGACTCTAAGAAACAACGCAAAGAGAATAACAACAAGCTTTCATTTAGTAGCCTTAAAAATTTCAACAGTCAACGGAAGAGTAAAAAGCAAGAAAAACAAGATAAATATGAAGGCATGTCGCTTCAAGAAAAACGAGAACAACAAAGAATTGAAAGACGAAAGCGACAAAAACAAATTCAATATACAGTTATAACTATTTTAGTACTATTAATTTTATTATTTTTAATTTATATGTTTACACCTTTAAGTAGAATTGCTCATATAAATATAACAGGTAATAAAAATGTAAGTAATAGTCAAATTAAGAAAGCCTTAGATATTAAAGATAACTCACGCATGTATACCTATAGTAAGAAAAAAAGTATCAATAACTTAGAAAAAAATGATCTTATTAAAAATGTAGAAATAGATAAGCAATTACCTAATATAATTAATGTAAAAGTTACTGAAAATGAAGTTGTAGGTATTGTTAAAGAGAAAAACAAGTATGTCCCCATTATAGAAGGTAATAAAGAACTCAAAAATTATAATGGTGATATTGCTGGAAGTGGGCCAATTTTGGACGACTTTAAAGGCGATGACAAGGATAACATAATTAAAGCGCTATCTAATATGTCTTCTGATATAAGAGATATGATTTCTGAAATTAAATATGCTCCAGAACAAAATAATCAAAACAGAATTTTGTTGTTTATGAAAGATGACATGCAAGTGGTAGGGAATATAGATACGATTGCAAAAAAAATTCAATACTATCCACAAATGTCACAATCACTATCTAGAGATGATTCAGGAAATCTTAAAACTCGAGGGTATATTGATTTATCAGTAGGTGCATCATTCATTCCTTATGAGGAGAACAATGGCTCAGATTCTAAATCAGATCAGAACGTTCGTCAAAAATCTCAAGAAGAAATAGATGCAAAAGATGAATTACAGAGCGCTTTAAATAAAATTAACGAACAATCAGATTCAAATAATTAAAAAATTTCGATATTAATATGTGTTTATAGTTCACAAGGCAAACATCGTATTGTAAACTAAACATAGTGTATTTTAATAGTAATTTGTCAGGAGGTGCCTATCTATGGAGGAACATTACTATGTAAGCATAGATATTGGTTCATCAAGCGTAAAAACAATAGTAGGCGAAAAATTTCACAATGGAATAAATGTGATAGGTACAGGACAAACCTACACTAGCGGTATAAAGAATGGATTGATTGATGATTTTGACATTGCTAAACAAGCAATTAAAGATACAATTAAAAAAGCTTCTATCGCATCTGGTGTAGACATTAAAGAAGTTTTCTTAAAACTACCTATCATAGGTACTGAAGTATACGATGAAGTTAATGAAATTGATTTTTATGAAGATACTGAAATAAACGGCACACATATTGAAGAAGTGTTGGAAGGTATTCGTCAAAAAAATGACGTTCCAGATACAGACGTTATTGATGTCTTCCCTCTTCGATTCATTGTTGATGGCGATAACGAAGTTTCAGATCCGAAAGAACTTATTGCTAGACATTCATTAAAAGTAGAAGCTGGCGTCATTGCTATCCATAAATCTATTTTAATTAATATGATTAAATGTGTAGAATCATGTGGCGTTGATGTATTAGATGTTTACTCTGATGCATATAACTATGGTTCAATTCTTTCAGCAACTGAAAAAGAATTAGGTGCTTGTGTTATTGATATTGGTGAAGATTTAACACAAATCGCTTTTTATGAACGCGGTGAATTAGTAGACGCAGACTCAATCGAACTAGCAGGACGAGACATCACAGATGATATTGCGGAAGAATTAAACACTACATATGAAACTGCTGAGAAGATTAAACATCAATATGGACATGCCTTCACTAACTCAGCTTCAGATCAAGACGTATTTAGCGTAGATCAAGTAGATAGTGATGAATTAGTAGAGTATACGCAAAAAGATTTAAGTGCGATTATTGAACGTACAATGCAAGATATTATTGATGAAGTCTTTGATGTATTAGTTGACTTAGGTTTAACTAAAGTTAACGGTGGTTTCATCATTACTGGTGGTTCATCTAATTTACTAGGTGTTAAAGAGTTATTGAATACTATGGTTAATGAAAAAATAAGAATTCATACGCCATCACAAATGGGTATTAGAAAGCCTGAATTTACTTCAGCAATTTCTACTATATCTAGTAGTATCGCTTTTGATGAGTTGTTAGATTATGTTACAATAAATTATCACGATAATGATGAATTTGAAGAAGAAGTTATTGAAGAAGATGAAAAAGATAACGCTTCCAAATCTGGTGGATTTGATTGGTTTAAACGTAAATCAACTAAAAATGAAGATACTTATGAAGAAAACTACAATGAACCACATGACAGAGTTGAAAAAGTAGACAATCATGATAAGTATGAAACTCCAGAAGAACATCAAGAAACTGAACATCACTATGATGATGAACAAGAAAGACCTCAAAAAGAAGAGGGTAAATTTAAAAAACTTATGAAATCTTTATTTGAATGATTGGCCATTAAGACTAGGAGGAAATATAAATGTTAGAATTTGAACAAGGATTTAATCATTTAGCGACATTGAAAGTCATCGGTGTAGGTGGCGGCGGTAATAACGCTGTTAACCGCATGATTGACCACGGTATGAATAACGTAGAATTTATTGCAATTAATACAGACGGACAAGCTTTAAACTTATCTAAAGCTGAATCTAAAATCCAAATCGGTGAAAAATTAACTCGTGGGCTAGGCGCAGGTGCTAACCCTGAAATCGGTAAAAAAGCTGCAGAAGAATCACGTGAACAAATTGAAGATGCTATCCAAGGCGCAGATATGGTGTTTGTTACAGCTGGTATGGGTGGCGGTACTGGTACAGGTGCTGCACCAGTAGTAGCTAAAATTGCTAAAGAAATGGGCGCGTTAACTGTTGGTGTTGTCACTCGTCCATTTGGTTTCGAAGGACGCAAACGTTCTACTCAAGCAGCTGCCGGCGTTGAAGCTATGAAAGCAGCAGTAGATACATTAATCGTTATTCCTAACGACCGCTTATTAGACATCGTTGATAAATCTACTCCAATGATGGAAGCATTTAAAGAAGCAGATAACGTGTTACGCCAAGGTGTTCAAGGTATCTCTGACTTAATCGCAGTTTCTGGTGAAGTAAACTTAGACTTTGCAGACGTTAAAACAATTATGTCTAACCAAGGTTCTGCATTAATGGGTATTGGTGTTTCTTCAGGTGAAAACAGAGCTGTGGAAGCTGCTAAAAAAGCAATTTCATCACCATTACTTGAAACATCAATCGTTGGTGCGCAAGGCGTATTAATGAACATTACTGGTGGAGAATCACTTTCATTATTCGAAGCACAAGAAGCAGCAGACATCGTACAAGATGCTGCAGATGAAGATGTAAACATGATCTTTGGTACAGTAATTAACCCAGAATTACAAGATGAAATCGTTGTAACAGTTATTGCTACAGGTTTCGAAGATAAACCAACATCACAAGGCCGTAAAGCTTCTAGCACTGGTTTTGGTACAAGCGCTACATCAAGTGCGTCAACTCAAACAAGTGCACCTAAAGAAGATTCATTTGGTCAAGGAACTACAAGCTCACGTTCTTCTGAAAGTGTAAGTGAAAGAAGTCATTCTACTAAAGACGATGATATTCCTAGCTTTATCAGAAATAGAGAAGAAAGACGTTCTAGAAGAACTAGACGTTAATTGATAAATAAGTTTTAACTAATATTTGTTAATACATGAATTAGCAGTTAGAATGGTTATTTCATGTATGAATAGTCTTTCCTTGTAGGGGTATGGAACTTTGAATTCGCTTATGAATTCTGTTCTACCCCTTTTTTATTTACTTTAAAATAAAGTGAATATTGTTATATAATAAAAGTATGTTCATGTTTAGAGTAAAGATTGCGTTTTTAAATTTTAAAATAGAGAAATTTTAGAAGGTGGTTTTGTTTACGTGTCAAAGAAGTTTATTAAGTATCCTCATTATTTAAAATATGAATCTAGCGATATTGATGATATAACACTTGGATTCACAACGCGTGAGGGTGGCTACAGCTTATATCCAGAAGGCTCTTTCAATATGGCACGTTACATTGATGATAATCCAATCAATGTTACAAAGCATCAACATATGTTAGCCGAAGCTATTGATTTTCAACGCGACCAGTGGGTCTTTCCATTACAAACTCATGAAAATAACATAGCCCACGTGACTCAACGTGATCAGGGGAAAAATATTAATGAATTGACCAATCAATTACATGGTATTGATGGAATGTATACGTACGATTCTAATATATTATTAACAATGTGCTACGCAGACTGTGTGCCTGTTTACTTCTATAGTGTAAAGCACCATTTTATAGGATTAGCACATGCAGGTTGGCGAGGTACTTATGGCCAAATTGTAGTTAAAATGTTAGATAATATCGATTTTAACTTGGAAGATTTAAAAGTTGTAATTGGACCGTCTACATCTATGAGCTACGAAATCAACGATGATATAAAATCAAAATTTGAAACATTACCTATTGATACATCTAAATATATTGAGACGAGAGACACTAATCGTCACGGCATTGATTTAAAACGCGCCAATGCATTACTGCTTAACCATCATGGTGTTCCTTTAGATAATATTTATATTACTGATTATGCAACTTCAGAAGATTTGTCTCTTTTCTTCTCATATCGCATTGAAAAGGGACAAACTGGTAGAATGCTAGCATTTATAGGACAAAAATAATAATATTTGTAAAAATAGAAATTCTCATTAAGAGGTAGATACTTAAATGAAAGTACAAGATAACTTAGAAATAATTGAAAGAGAAATTAATATACATTTTGAAAAAAGTGAGTCAACGTCTTCACCAAACGTGATAGCAGTTACGAAATATGTTACAATAGACCGAGCTAAAGAAGCTTATGAAGCAGGGTTGAGACACTTCGGGGAGAACCGTTTAGAAGGTTTTTTAGAGAAGAAAGAAGCTTTGCCTGATGATGTCACAATGCATTTCATTGGTTCTTTACAATCGAGAAAAGTAAAAGAAGTTATTAACGATATTGATTACCTTCATGCTTTAGATCGTTTAAGTCTTGCTAAGGAAATTAATAAGAGAGCTAATCATCCTATTTCTTGTTTCGTACAAGTCAATGTTTCTGGTGAAGAAAGTAAACATGGGATTGCATTAGATGAAGTTAATGATTTTATTGAACAAATCAAGCAATATGAAAATATTAAAATCGTTGGATTAATGACTATGGCACCGTATACTGACGACACGAATTACATTCGTCAAGTATTTAAACAATTAAGAGAGAAACGTGATGAAATTAAAAACCTTGCTTTAGAGTATGCACCTTGTGAATATTTATCTATGGGAATGAGCAACGATTATCAAATTGCTGTAGAAGAAGGTGCTTCATTTATAAGAATAGGGACTAAACTTGTAGGAGAATAGGAGTGAATGCCGTGGCTATAAAAGATTTATTTAACAATTTTTTTCTAATGGATGACGAAGAAGAAGTAGTTGAAGGCCCAGAAGAGCATCAACAACGAACGGTTCAAAATGAAGCGTCTCAGAACAATAATGTACAACAACAACCAGAACGTCAACAAGCTAATCAAACAAAGCAAAGTAATTTAAAATCTGTGCCAACTAAGAAAACAACAAGAGCGTATAACTCAGAAGAAAGGAACAATCGTATGAATCACACACCTTCAAAGTCGAATACTAAGAACGTAGTAACGATGAATCAATCTTCACAAGAGTATAGTACATATGAAAGTTCAAAAATGTGCTTATTTGAACCACGTGTCTTTTCAGATACACAAGATATTGCAGATGAATTGAAAAATCGTCGTGCAACGTTAGTTAATTTACAACGTATCGATAAAGTTTCAGCTAAACGTATCATCGACTTCTTAAGTGGTACAGTTTACGCTATTGGTGGAGATATTCAACGTGTTGGGACTGATATATTCCTTTGTACACCTGACAACGTCGAAGTTGCAGGTAGTATTACTGATCATATTGAACAGATGGAGTCACAACACTACGAATAAGGAGTTTAATATATGGACCTTGGCTTATTAAGTAGTATTTTTTCATTTATTTTATTTTTAGTCAAAATTTATTACTTTGGGATGATTATCTATTTCTTTACTTCTTGGGTGCCAAGTATACGAGAATCTAAATTTGGCGACGTTTTAGGAAAGCTTTATGAGCCATTTTTAGAGCCTTTTAGAAAGATAATTCCACCTATTGGAATGATTGATATCTCATCACTTGTGGCACTCTTCGTGCTTATACTGTTCCAAGCAGGGTTACAAAGTATTTTTAGTATGATTATAAGATATTTGATGCTACATTAATTTTATATTTTTATTGATAGTCTGGAACGTCAACCGTGTTCTAGACTATTTTTATGTTTTATTTATGAGATATGGTTTAAATATTATTAAGAGTCTATTTATTTGAAAAAGGAGGTTAAAGCCATCGATATATATCAACATTTTAGAACTGAAGAACAAACATTAATTGATCAATTTATTGATAAATGTACTCAAGTAGAACAACAATATGCACCAGTATTAACCCATTTTCTGGATCCAAGAGGACAATATATACTGGAAGTAATTGTAGGAAGTTATGAAGATATGCATGTAAGTTTCTTTGGTGGAGAAAATGCAGAAAGAAAACGCGCGATTATCGCACCAAGTTACTATGAGCCGACTGAAGAAGATTTTGAAGAAGTACTTATTCAAATCAACTATCCTGAGAAATTTGTTACACTACAACATCAACATGTACTAGGAACATTAATGTCCCTGGGTATAGAAAGAGATCAGCTAGGAGATATTATTGTAGGCGAAACAATTCAATTTATTTTGACAAAGCGGTTAGAATCATATATTCTGTTGGAATTAACAAAGATAAAAGGTGCATCAGTGAAACTTAATTCTATTCCATTTAAAGATATGATACAATCAGTAGAGAATTGGAAAAATCAAGGTAGCACAGTTAGCGCTTTAAGATTAGATGTTGTTTTAAAAGAAATGATTCACAAATCAAGATCAATTGCGAAACAACTTATCGAAAAGAAACGTGTGAAAGTTAACCATACAATTATCGATTCACCTGATTTTCAAATACAAACCAATGATTTATTATCCATCCAAGGTTTTGGGCGTGCTCAAATTACCGAAGTGGGTGGTAGAACAAAAAAAGACAAAATACACATAACTTATCGAACGCTATTCAAGTAAATATGAAATATAAATTATAGTCTGATTTGAGGAGGATATGGAATGCCTTTTACACCTAGTGAAATTAAGAATAAAGAATTTACTAAAGTTAAAAATGGTTTAGAACCTGCAGAAGTTAGTGATTATTTAACTCAATTAAGCAACGAAATTGAGCGCTTAAAAGAAGAAAAAAAACAACTTGAAAAAGTTGTTGAAGAGAGAGATACTAATATTAAATCTTATCAACAAGTCCATCAATCAGTAAGTGATGCACTTGTGCAAGCACAACAAGCAGGTGAAGAAACTAAGTTAGCTGCTACTAAAGAAGCGGAAGCAACAATTAGTAAAGCACAAGCTCAAGCAGATTTAATTGTAAATGATGCCATTGAAAAAGCACGACATTTATCATTCCAAACTGAAGACATGAAACGTCAATCTAAAATATTTAGATCACGTTTCCGTATGTTAGTTGAAGCACAATTAGATTTACTTAAAAATGACGATTGGGATTATTTGCTTAATTATGACATTGATGCTGAACAAGTAACTCAAGAGAACTTCCAACATTTAAACAATCAAGATATTACTCCTGAAGAGCAACAGCAAGCCCAAACACAGCAATCAGCAAATAATGCTAATAATAGCGAAAGTACAAGTAACAATGCTAATTCACAAAGTGTGACAGGTTCAACTAATAATAATGCAGTTAATACGAATGAATCTAACTCACTTAAGTCAAGTGAAGAGCCAAATCAAACGAAATCAAATAAATAGTATTTATTTTCAAAAGTCAGACGCGTAGGAAATAGTAAACTTTTCACAGCGAGTTAGGGTAGGTGGAAGCCTAGCAAAAGTGTATTTCTTATATCACTGACTTATCATATTATAATATTTTATAAGAGAGAACTCTAAGTTGAGTTAACAAGGGTGGTACCGCGGTGATTCCGTCCCTTTTTAGTTGAACTTAGAGTTCTTTTTATATTTAAGGAGTGAAAAACTATTATGAACTACAAAGATACTTTATTAATGCCTAAAACTGATTTTCCTATGCGAGGTGGCTTACCAAATAAAGAACCTCAAATCCAAGAAAAATGGGATAGCGAAGATCATTATCAAAAATCATTAGATAAAAACAAAGGGAATCAAACATATATCTTACATGATGGCCCACCATATGCGAATGGTAACCTTCATATGGGTCATGCCTTAAACAAAATTATCAAAGACTTCATCGTGCGTTATAAAACGATGCAAGGGTTTTATGCCCCATACGTTCCAGGTTGGGACACACACGGTTTACCAATTGAACAAGCTTTAACGAAAAAAGGCGTAGACCGTAAGAAAATGTCTGTAGCTGAATTTAGAGAAAAATGTAAAGAGTTCGCATTAAAACAAGTTGAATTACAAAAGCAAGATTTCAAACGTTTAGGTGTACGTGGTGACTTTAGTGACCCATACATTACTTTAAAACCAGAATACGAAGCAGCTCAAATTCGTTTATTTGGTGAAATGGCTGACAAAGGTTTAATTTATAAAGGTAAAAAGCCTGTTTATTGGTCACCATCAAGTGAATCATCACTTGCTGAAGCAGAAATCGAATACCACGATAAACGTTCTGCATCTATTTATGTTGCTTTTGATATTAAAGACGCTAAAGGCGTAGTTGATGACGATGCGCAATTTATCATTTGGACAACTACACCTTGGACAATTCCTTCAAACGTTGCCATTACTGTTCATCCAGAACTTAAATATGGTCAATATAATGTAAACGGTAAAAAATATATTATTGCTCAAGCTTTAGCAGAAACAGTTTCAGAAGCGCTAGAATGGGATAAAGACACTGTTCAATTAGAAAAAGAATTTACAGGTAAAGAATTAGAATATGTAGAAGCACAACATCCATTCTTAAATCGCGTCTCTTTAGTTATTAATGGTGATCATGTTACTACAGATGCTGGTACAGGTTGTGTTCATACTGCTCCTGGACACGGGGAAGATGACTATATCGTAGGACAGAAATATGATTTACCAGTAATTAGTCCATTAGACGATAAAGGGGTCTTCACTGAAGAAGGTGGCCAATTTGAAGGTATGTTCTATGATAAAGCTAATAAAGCTGTAACTGATCTTTTAACTGAAAAAGAAGCATTACTAAAATTAGACTTTATTACGCATAGTTACCCACACGACTGGCGTACGAAGAAACCGGTTATTTTCCGTGCAACTCCTCAATGGTTTGCTTCAATCAATAAAGTTAGACAAGATATCTTAGATGCTATCGAAGAAACTAATTTTAAAGTAGATTGGGGTAAAACAAGAATCTACAATATGATTCGTGATCGTGGTGAATGGGTAATTTCCCGTCAACGTGTATGGGGCGTTCCACTTCCAGTGTTTTACGCTGAGAATGGCGATATCATCATGACGAAAGAAACTGTTAATCATGTGGCAGATTTATTTGCAGAACACGGTTCAAATGTATGGTTTGAAAGAGAAGCTAAAGATTTATTACCTGAAGGATTTACTCATCCTGGCAGTCCAAATGGCGAATTTACTAAAGAAACAGATATCATGGATGTATGGTTCGATTCTGGTTCATCTCACAGAGGTGTATTAGAACAACGTCCAGAATTAAGTTTCCCAGCTGACTTATACTTTGAAGGTAGTGACCAATATCGTGGTTGGTTTAACTCATCAATCACTACTGCCGTAGCTACAAGAGGACAAGCACCATATAAATTCTTACTATCTCATGGTTTTGTTATGGACGGAGAAGGTAAGAAAATGAGTAAGTCACTTGGTAACGTTATCGTTCCAGATCAAGTAGTAAAACAAAAAGGTGCAGATATTGCACGTTTATGGGTAAGTAGTACAGATTACCTTGCAGACGTACGTATCTCTGATGAAATCTTAAAACAAACATCTGATGTCTATCGTAAAATTAGAAATACTTTAAGATTTATGTTAGGTAATATTAATGACTATAACCCAAGCACAGATGCGATACCTGAAGCTGAATTATTAGAAGTAGACCGATACTTATTAAACCGTCTTCGTGAATTCACAGCAAGTACAATCGAACATTATGATAACTTCGACTACTTAAATATTTACCAAGAAGTTCAAAACTTTATCAATGTTGAACTAAGTAACTTCTATTTAGATTATGGTAAAGACATTCTTTATATTGAACAAAAAGATGCACATAAACGTCGTAGTATGCAAACAGTGTTATATCAAATCCTAGTAGATATGACTAAATTATTAGCACCAATCTTAGTTCATACTGCTGAAGAAGTTTGGTCACACACACCACATGTACAAGAAGAAAGTGTACATTTAGCTGATATGCCAGAAGTTGTAGAAGTAGACCAAGAGTTATTAGATAAATGGAATCAACTTATGGCACTTCGTGATGACGTTAACCGTGCATTAGAAGTTGCACGTAACAATAAAGTCATTGGTAAATCATTAGAAGCTAAAGTCGTGATTAGTAGTAACGATAACTTTAACGCAACAGAGTTCTTACAACAATTTAAAGACTTACAACAACTATTCATTGTATCTCAAGTAGAGGTTACTGATACTGTTGATAATGCTGAATCATATCAACATGGTGATATTCGCATTGATCACGCTGATGGTGAAAAATGTGAAAGATGTTGGAATTATAGTGAAGAATTAGGCCAAGTTGGCGAACTTACTCACTTATGCCCACGTTGCCAAGAAGTCATTAAAACATTAGTATAAAATTTAAAATATAAAAGATGTTAATCTTTAACCATGAATCCCTCAAATGATTTAATTAAATGATTTGAGGGATTTTTATAATTATTTTATGGATTAGCAATTTAAAATTTAAATGGTAAAAATAAAAAGTTATACAATGTTTGATCGTAGTTTGAAATGGCTATTGCTATTAATAAATAGTTCAAAACCTTTTGTTTTGAATAATAATGAAATAGAAGGAGTGTAAAAAATGGGTAAAGTTTTATTAACTGGCGCTTCTGGATATATTGGCGGCCACTTAAAAGAACAGTTAAAAGATAATCATGAAATTATAGCTATCTCAAGAAATGTAGATAATAAAGAAAATGAACATAATGTCACATGGAAAGCGGCAGATTTATTTGACATAGATGAAATTACTGAAGTAATGGAAGGGGTAGATACAGCCGTATATCTGGTTCATTCGATGATGCCTAATGCTAAACTGACTCAGGCTAGCTTTGAAGATATGGATGCGTTACTTGCCGACAATTTCGCCCGTGCTGCAAAAGTGCAAGGCGTTAAACATATTGTATTTATGAGTGGAGTTATCCCTAATGAAGATAATCTTTCAGCACATTTACGAAGCCGCTTAGAATGTGAAAGAATCTTAGGTTCTTATGGCGTTCCGGTAAGTACATTACGTGCAGGATTGATTATTGGCGCGAAAGGGAGTTCATATCCAATTTTAAAACGATTAGTAGAGCGTTTGCCTGCAATGGTGCTTCCAAGTTGGGCGTACAATTTGATCGCACCAGTTTCCATTGAGGATGTTATCGATAAATTAGCAGCATTAGTAGACCGTTCACCTAATGAAAATGAAGCATTTGATATTACAGGCCCAGATATTATGAATTATAAAGAATTAATTGGACGTACAGCAAAGGTATTAGATAAAAAACTTCCAATCTTAGATTTACCAATCATTCCTATTTGGCTTAGTCGATACTGGGTACAATTAATTTCACAAGTACCTAAGGAAATGGTTTATCCATTAATGAATAGCTTAGTTCATGACATGATTCCACAACCAAAGCGTACACATCCAGATTTTTCATTCGGGAGTATTACTTATGAAGAAAGTGTACGCCGTGCCCTTGAAGAAGAAAAAGATATGAATCAACATAAGAAATCAAAATCATCATCAAAAAATAAAGATAAAAAAGAACAAGTGAAAGACGTACGTGCAATTACTCGATTCAAAATTCCACAAAGTTTTTCAATGCGTGATGTGTCTCGTGAGTACGCAGATTTTATTAATAATATTACATTACATTTAGTAAATGGAACAATAAATGAAGATGAATTTAATATTAGATTACCTTTTATCAATCAATTTATTTTAAAAATGAAGAAAAAAGAACATAATTCTACTGAGGATAAAATTGTTTACAAGATTGTGGGTGGTAATCTCGCTTTAGCTAAAGATGGCGGTAACGCAAGATTTGAATTTAGACGTATTTTAGATACCAATGAAGGCTTAGTCGCGTTACAAGAATACGAACCTACGTTACCTTGGTCAGTATATAAATTCACGCAAGCAAAAGCACATAAAGCAGTGATGGATATCTTTAAACAGCATATGGATAAGTTAGCTACAAAAGAGGAAGAACAAATAGAAAACTCAAGCTTAAATAAAGTTCTTAGTAACTCTGCTATGACACTCGGTGCCATGGTTGGCGCTTGGGCAGGCGTTAAAATTTATCACAGATTGATTGAAAAGAAATAAATAGTAAATTAAGTCAATTCACTGACTACATAGTATTGGTGAATTGGCTTTTTATATTGAAAACTAACATACATAACGAGCTTATAAATTGCAAACTACATATAAAATTTGGTAAAATATTGAATATTTTAATAGCGAAGACCAAAAGTAAGTAACGTTACTAAGCAACACTAAATAACAATTAATGACTGTTAATTATAGACATTAGCATTAGGAGGCTACAATGTTTCATTCCAAAAAGGCACATTTCGTAAATGGAGTAACATTAAATGTAAGAGACTTAACTACCTTAAGACCGTTTTATGAAAGCGTGCTAGGATTTAAAGTCGTCACTGAAACAACGTTCTCAGTTCAATATGAAGTAGGCAACTCTAATCATTTCATTACTCTAAATGAAATTCATAATGGGAGAGAACCTTTATTATCTGAAGCGGGTCTATTTTATATTGGAATATTATTACCATCTATGAAAGACTTAGCTGATTTACTTGTACAAATGAGTGACTATGAAATACCAGTTAATGGGGGAGAACAAAGTGTGTGTACCTCTCTCTTTTTCGAGGATCCGGAAGGTCATGCTTTTAAATTTTATGTAGACCATGAGACGGATGATTGGATGTACGTCAATAATAGTCTAAATATGGATATTGAGGCTTTAAATGTGCCGCGTCTCTTAACAGAGGTATCAGATGAAAAGTGGCAAGGCATCCCTCATGATAGTAAGATAGGTAATTTGCATCTTAAGACGATTCGAATGACAGAGGTTAAAAATTATTATTTGAACTATTTTGGATTACAACCTTCTGCCTATTTAGATAAATTCTCACTATCTTTAGCCTCTTCACATTATCATCATCATCTTGCATTAAATCAATGGTTATCAAGCACTAAACGCATGGAAAATGAAAACTCTTATGGCTTAGCACTCATCGATTATTATTATCCTGAAACAACGCATATAAATATAAATGGACCTGATGGTTTACAATTTAGATTTAATTTTATTGAAGTAGTGTGATAAAGTGAAAAAATTAATTTTAGTTATGATATTAAGTAGTGCTATATTTACTGGTGGCGCACTATTTGATGGGGTTGATAATCAAGACATGACTCAACCTACGATTCATTTTTGGGAAAAGAATCCAATGAAATTTAATACCTATGTTAAAGGGCAATGCACGTATTACGTATTTAATCGTATTCGTCAAGATGGCAATATGATTAATAACAAGTGGGGTGATGCGAAACATTGGGCATCAAAAGCTAACGATGAAGGTTATAAAGTAGACCATATTCCTTCTGTTGGAACAATATTACAATATCCAAAAGGTGAACATGGACATGTCGCTTATATAGAAAAAGTGAATACAGATGGTTCGCTTATGGTTTCTGATATGAATTATCGAAACCCCTACGAAGTAACAAAACGAACGGTGTCTTCATATCAAGTGGATAACTTCAATTATATTCATCCGAAAAATAACGCAAAAACCTAATTTTAACTAATATATATTTTTATGCCATTCATAACTGTAGCTTTTTTTATATAAATGAGTAAGCTATAATGTAGAGTGTTGTCAAAGCGTTGAGGTGTGAATGGAGGCACGTGAATGAAAAAGAAATATTATGTAGGTTTGTCAGTAATAGTAGCTATTGTTATTTTAGCGATTGACCAAATAACAAAACGAATTATCGCAACTTCGATGAATATTGGAGATTCTTATGAAGTTATTCCTAACTTTTTGAATATAACGTCTCATAGAAATAATGGCGCTGCATGGGGTATATTAAGTGGTAAGATGGGCTTTTTCTACATTATTACACTTATCATTTTAGTCGTTCTTGTATTATTTTTTATTAAAGAAGCTAAATATAATATGTTTATGCAAGTCTCAATTAGTTTGTTATTCGCAGGAGCATTAGGTAACTTTATTGATCGTTTACTCAATGGTGAAGTAGTGGACTTTATTGATACAAATATTTTTGGTTATGCTTTTCCAATATTTAATATAGCAGATTCAAGCTTAACGATAGGTGTCATATTTATTGTTATAGCGTTACTTAAAGATGCATCATCAAAAGCATAGGAGGCTAAGATTTGGAAACTTATGAATACAAGATTGACAATGAACAACATGTCGGACAACGTATCGATAAATTGTTGTCAGATATGAATACAGATTGGTCTAGAAGTCAAATTCAAGATTGGATTAAAGAAGAATTAGTAACAGTTAATAATAAAATGATTAAATCAAATTACAAAGTTAAAATGAATGATCATATTGTAGTTACTGAAAAAGAGGTTGTTGAGGCAGATATTCAACCGGAGAACTTAGATTTAGATATCTATTATGAAGATAAAGATGTCGCAATTGTGTATAAACCTAAAGGAATGGTGGTACATCCTTCACCTGGGCATTATACAGGTACATTAGTTAACGGTTTAATGTATCAAATCAAAGATTTATCTGGGATTAATGGGGAAATCCGCCCAGGTATTGTCCATCGTATCGATAAAGATACTTCAGGGTTATTAATGGTTGCGAAAAATGACATCGCGCACCGAGGATTAGTTGAACAATTAGTAGATAAAACAGTAAAAAGAAAATATATTGCGCTCGTTCATGGCAATATTCCACATGATTATGGCACAATTGATGCGCCTATTGGTCGTAATGAGAAAGACCGACAATCAATGGATGTAGTAGATAACGGTAAAGAAGCAGTGACACATTTTAACGTTTTAGAACATTTTAATGACTATACGTTAATTGAATGTCAATTAGAAACTGGTCGTACCCACCAAATCCGCGTGCATATGAAATATATTGGATTCCCATTGGTTGGAGATCCTAAGTATGGTTCGCGAAAAACACTTGATATAGGTGGGCAAGGACTACATGCTGGAGTGATTGGTTTTGAACATCCTGTTACACATGAATATATAGAACGTAAAGCTGACTTGCCAAAAGAATTTGAAGACTTATTAGAAGAAATACGTCTAAGAGATGCATAAATATTAATCTTACTAAGGGGCAAGACGAGAGGATCTTCGAGATTAAATTAAATCTTCTCTTTGCTCCTTTAAATTGCATTATAAAATACCATAAATTTTTATTTGTTATGTTAAGTAGTTTTTTTGAAATTGGCATTGACTTATAGCTAAAAAAGCATTAAGCTAATTACAGTTCAAACAAGAAAACGGTGTCTTTAAAAGAAAGTCCAGAGAGGCTTCAAAGACAGAGTGCTAATTATATACATATTAAATAAACAATTTTATTATCTCTTAAAAGTTGTTTTAGTTAATTAGAATGTTATAAGTTTAAGTATAATTTAAACTTAACGTATATAAATTAAACCTCGTGTCTTTGAAAAGGCACGAGGTTTTTTCAATTTAAAGAGGTGAGATAATGTCTGAGCGTATTATTATGGATGAAGCAGCAATTCAACGTACTGTAACTCGTATTGCACATGAAATTCTAGAATACAACAAAGGAACACAAAACCTTGTATTACTTGGCATTAAGACACGAGGTGAATTTTTAGCACGACGCATTCAAAATAAAATTAGTCAAATCGAGCAGAAAACAGTTCCAACAGGTACTATAGACATTACGCATTTCAGAGATGATATTGAAATCTCAAATAAACAGATTACTAAAGAAGCTATTGAAATTGATGCGGATATTACTGATAAAGTAGTCATTATTATTGATGATGTTCTTTATACTGGCCGTACCGTGAGAGCTTCATTAGATGCCATATTATTACATTCTCGACCAAATAAAATTGGATTAGCTGCGCTCGTTGATCGTGGCCACAGAGAACTTCCGATTAGAGCAGATTTTGTAGGGAAAAATATTCCAACTGCTAAAGATGAAGCTGTGTCGGTCTATTTAGATGAGCGAGATTCATATAACGCAGTAGTAATAGAATAGATGACCTTTTAAATCAGTACGAGAGACTGAAAAAGGTGAAGTATTTAATGGTGAGTGTGTAAGATAATAGAATAACTTGAATCGTATCTTAACTTACCCATTTGTTTGAATACTTTATCACGTATCTATCGATAAGTATTAATATTTTACTTATCGGTAGCGTTATACGACTTTTTTAGTCTCTTTACATCAATATGTAAAGAGGCTTTTTTATATAGAAAAGGAGACAAAAAATGGAAAATGACCAAATGTTTGAACGCACAGTTAAACCAGTGCTAGATGTAAAAGACAAACCGAATCCAGCACAATGGGGGCTGTTGAGCTTGCAACACTTATTTGCAATGTTTGGCTCAACTGTATTAGTACCATTTTTAACCGGTTTACCAATATCTGCTGCATTATTAGCTTCAGGAATAGGAACATTACTTTATATCTTAATCACAAAAGCTAAAATTCCAGCATATTTAGGATCTAGTTTCGCTTTTATTACGCCTATTATTACAGGATTAAGCACGCATAGCTTAGGCGATATGTTGATGGCATTGTTTGCCAGTGGTGTGATGTATATCATCATTGGAATCTTTATAAAAATAAGTGGCACAAATTGGTTAATGCATTTACTTCCACCTGTAGTGGTCGGACCAGTAATTATGGTTATTGGTTTAAGTTTAGCACCTACCGCCGTAAACATGGCGATGTACGAGAACTCAGGGGATATGAAAGGATATAACTTAAGTTATTTAGTTGTCGCACTTATTACATTGTTAGTAACAATCATTGTACAAGGCTTTTTTAAAGGATTCTTATCACTTATACCAGTACTTATCGGTATTATAGTAGGCTATATTGTCTCAATCTTTATGGGATTAGTTAATTTTTCAGCAATTGCTAAAGCACATTGGCTAGAATTCCCACATATCTATTTGCCATTTAAAGATTATGTGCCTTCCGTTCACTTAGGATTAATCTTAGTTATGTTACCTATCGTATTTGTCACTGTGAGTGAGCATATTGGTCATCAAATGGTTATCAACAAAATCGTGGGACGAAACTTCTTTGAAGATCCAGGGTTACATCGCTCAATCATAGGTGACGGTGTTTCAACGATGTTTGCGAGTATTATAGGAGGACCGCCAAGTACAACTTATGGCGAAAATATTGGCGTTCTAGCAATAACTAGAATTTATAGTATTTATGTTATTGGTGGTGCAGCAGTAATAGCCATCGTATTATCATTCATTGGTAAATTCTCAGCTCTTGTTTCTTCGATACCTACGCCAGTAATGGGTGGCGTTTCCATCTTATTATTTGGAATCATCGCTGCTAGTGGTTTGAGAATGTTGGTAGAGAGCAATATCGACTTTGCTAATAATCGTAACCTAGTTATTGCATCAGTAGTGTTAGTAGTTGGTATTGGTAACTTACTTATCAACTTAAAAGGTTTAGGCGTTAATTTACAAATCGAAGGTATGGCATTAGCCGCACTTTCAGGTATTATCTTAAATTTAATTTTGCCAAAGGAAAAACATGAAACAAAAAACTAATTTAGCATAATTATTTATCAGGAGGCGCTTTATGAAAAACTTATTATCTATGGAACACTTAACAAACGAGGAAATTTACGACTTAATTCAAACGGCGAGTGATTATAAATCAGGTAAACAACCTTTACCACAATATAAAGAACAATTTGTATCAAACTTATTCTTTGAAAATTCAACACGTACAAAGTGTAGCTTTGAAGTTGCTGAACAAAAACTTGGTCTAAAAGAAGTTAACTTTGAAACAAGTACATCATCAGTACAAAAAGGTGAATCTCTTTATGATACTTGTAAAACTTTAGAAAGTATTGGCGTAAACTTACTTGTTATACGACACTCTCAAAATGCGTATTATGAAGAATTAGAAAACCTTAATATACCAATTGCGAATGCTGGAGATGGAAGCGGTCAACACCCTACTCAAAGTTTGTTAGATATCATGACAATTTATGAAGAATATAGTTCATTTGAAGGATTAAATATTTTAATCTGTGGTGATATTAAAAATTCACGTGTAGCTAGAAGTAACTTTACTAGTTTAACTTCATTAGGAGCAAACGTCATGTTCTCAAGCCCAGATGAATGGGTAGATGAGTCGCTAGATGCACCATATGTTCAAATTGATGAAGTAATTGATCAAGTAGATATTGTTATGTTACTACGTGTTCAACATGAAAGACACGGAATTACTGGTGAAGCGAATTTTGAAGCAGACGAATACCATGAACAATATGGTTTAACTAAAGCAAGATATAATAAGTTAAAAGATAAAGCGATAGTTATGCATCCTGCTCCAGTTAACAGAGGAGTTGAGATTGATACAGAATTAGTTGAAGCACCTAAGGCACGTATTTTTAAACAAATGGAAAATGGAATGTATTTAAGAATGGCAGTAATCAATAAACTATTATCAGGAAAAGAGGATTAAGCAATGAAATTAATTACCAATGCTCAAATTTTAGATAACGGTGAACTTAAACAAACATCGATTTTAGTTGATGGACAATACATCAAAGAAATTAACAGCACAATTGAAGTAGACGATAATGTTGAAGTTATTGATGCCCAAGGCCAATTTGTTGCGCCCGGATTAGTAGACGTTCACGTCCACTTACGTGAGCCCGGTGGTGAACATAAAGAAACAATTGAAACAGGTACAAAAGCAGCGGCACGTGGTGGTTTTACAACTGTGTGTCCAATGCCAAATACCCGTCCAGTACCGGATACAGTAGAACATATGGAACGTTTGCAACAATTAATTAAAGATAACGCTCAGGTGCGTGTGTTACCGTATGCGGCAATTACAGTTCGACAAGCTGGAAAAGAGCATGTAGATTTTGAAGCCTTAGCTAAACAAGGCGCATTTGCTTTTACTGATGATGGGGTTGGAGTACAAGAATCAGCTATGATGTATGAAGCAATGCAGGCAGCGGCGAAGGTTAATAAAGCGGTAGTCGCTCACTGTGAAGATAATAGTTTAATTTATGGTGGTGCAATGCATCAAGGCAAACGCAGTGAAGAACTTGGTATACCAGGAATTCCAAATATTTGTGAAGCAGTGCAAATTGCTAGAGATGTCTTACTTGCTGAAGCTGCTGATTGTCATTACCACGTATGTCACGTATCAACAAAAGAAAGCGTAAGAGCAATTCGTGACGCTAAAGCAGCAGGTATTCATGTAACTGCTGAAGTTACACCACACCATTTATTACTAACTGAAGACGATGTGCCAGGTGATAACGCCATTTTCAAAATGAATCCTCCTTTAAGAAGCAAAGAAGATAGAGAAGCATTATTAGAAGGGTTACTAGACGGTACTATCGATTGTATTGCTACAGACCATGCACCTCATGCTAAAGAAGAGAAAGATCAACCAATGGTTAAAGCACCGTTTGGTATTGTAGGTAGTGAAACAGCATTCCCATTATTATATACACACTTCGTGAAAAATGGTGACTGGACACTACAACAATTAGTAGATTATTTAACAATTAAACCAGCTCAAACCTTTGATTTACCGTACGGCCGATTAGAAGAAGGAAGCTTTGCAGATTTAACAATCATTAACTTAGATGAAGAGCGTGAAATCAAAAGAGAAGATTTCTTATCTAAAGCTGACAATACACCATTTATTGGATATAAAGTTTACGGTAACCCAGTCTTAACCATGGTTGAAGGTGAAGTTAAATATAAGGAGGGCAAGTAAGATGTTCGAACGACGTTATCTTGTTTTAGAAGATGGAACATATTATGAGGGTTATAAATTAGGTTCTGATGATTTATCTATTGGGGAAATTGTGTTTAATACTGCAATGACAGGATATCAAGAAACAATTTCAGACCCTTCATATACAGGTCAAATTATTACATTCACGTATCCTTTAATCGGAAACTATGGTATTAATAGAGACGACTTTGAAACACTTACACCAACGCTAAATGGTGTAGTAGTTAAAGAAGCTAGCACACATCCTAGTAACTTTAGAAAACAAAAAACATTACATGAAGTACTTGTACAATATAATGTTCCTGGTATTTCTGGTGTAGATACACGTAGTATCACACGTAAAATCAGAGAACATGGTGTTTTAAAAGCTGGATTCACAGATAATAAAGAAGAAATTGAGCAATTAGCAGCTAATTTGAAAACTGTCGAATTACCTCGTTATGAAGTTACTACAGTATCAACTAAAACGCCTTACGTATCTACTGGTTCAGATTTAAGCGTTGTACTATTAGATTTCGGTAAAAAGCAAAACATCGTACGTGAGTTAAATCTAAGAGGATGTAACGTAACAGTAATCCCTTACGATACTACTGCAGAACAAATTTTAGCATTATCTCCTGATGGTGTAATGTTATCAAATGGTCCTGGAGATCCTGATGAAGTTAAAGTAGCTTTAGATATGATTAACGGTATTTTAGGTAAGGTTCCTTTCTTCGGAATTTGTCTAGGACACCAATTATTCGCACTATCTCAAGGTGCTAAATCATTCAAAATGAAATTCGGTCACCGTGGTGCTAATCATCCTGTTAAAGATTTACGTACTGGCAAAGTTGATATCACGAGTCAAAACCATGGCTATGCAATCGATAAAGATTCACTAGCAGATACAGACTTAGAAATCACACATATTGCTTTAAATGACGGCACTGTAGAAGGTTTAAAACATAAAAAATTACCGGCATTTTCAGTACAATATCATCCTGAAGCAAGACCAGGCCCAAGTGATTCAAACTATTTATTTGATGAGTTCTTAACAATGATGAAGGAATTTAAAGAAAAGGAGCATACTATCAATGCCTAAACGTGACGATATTCAAACTATTCTAGTAATTGGTTCGGGTCCGATAATTATTGGACAAGCTGCAGAATTCGACTATGCTGGTACACAAGCGTGTTTAGCGCTTAAAGAAGAAGGCTATCGAGTTATCTTAGTGAATTCAAATCCTGCGACAATCATGACAGATAAAGAAATTGCCGATAAAGTTTATATCGAACCGTTAACTCATGACTTTATTGCACGCATTATTCGTAAAGAACAACCAGATGCCTTACTACCTACTTTAGGTGGTCAAACAGGTTTAAACATGGCTATTCAATTACATGATAGTGGTGTGTTAAAAGCAAATAACGTTAAACTACTTGGAACAGAACTAGAGTCTATCCAACAAGCTGAGGATAGAGAGTTATTCAGAACGCTAATGAATGATTTAAATGTGCCTGTACCTGAGAGTGATATCGTAATTACAGTTGAACAAGCTTTTAAATTTAAAGAACAAGTGGGCTATCCCTTAATCGTTAGACCAGCATTTACAATGGGTGGTACTGGTGGTGGTATCTGTTACAATGACGAAGAATTGAAGGAAGTAGTAAGTAACGGTTTACATTATAGCCCAGCTACTCAATGTTTAATTGAAAAATCTATTGCCGGCTTTAAGGAAATTGAATATGAAGTAATGCGCGATAAAAATGATAATGCAATTGTTGTATGTAATATGGAAAATATCGATCCAGTAGGTATTCATACGGGAGATTCAATTGTAGTAGCGCCAAGTCAAACACTATCAGATGTTGAATATCAAATGTTAAGAGATGTTTCACTTAAAGTAATTAGAGCATTAGGCATCGAAGGTGGCTGTAATGTTCAATTAGCATTAGATCCTTATTCATTAAATTATTATATTATCGAAGTTAACCCACGTGTGTCGCGTTCATCGGCTTTAGCTTCTAAGGCGACAGGTTATCCAATTGCTAAACTAGCAGCGAAAATAGCAGTTGATTTAACGCTTGATGAAATGTTGAACCCTATTACTGGTACTTCATACGCCGCATTCGAACCAACATTGGATTATGTTATTTCTAAAATTCCTCGTTTCCCATTTGATAAATTTGAAAAAGGTGAACGAGAATTAGGTACACAAATGAAAGCTACCGGTGAAGTAATGGCGATTGGACGTACGTATGAAGAGTCATTATTAAAAGCAATACGTTCATTAGAATATGGCGTGCACCATTTAGGATTACCAAATGGCGAAAGTTTTGATATTGATTACATTAAAGAATGCATAAGCCATCAAGATGACGAGCGTTTATTCTTTATTGGTGAAGCCATCCGTCGTGGCACAACATTGGAAGAAATACATAATATGACGAAAATTGACTATTTCTTCTTAAATAAATTCCAGAACATTATTAATATTGAACATGAATTAAAAGAGCATGCAGGAGATTTAGAATATCTTAAATATGCTAAAGACTATGGCTTTAGTGATAAAGTAATAGCGCACCGTTTTGGTATGACGGAAGAAGAGGTTTATCAATTACGTCAACAGCATGATATTAAACCGGTATATAAAATGGTAGATACATGTGCTGCAGAGTTTGAATCTACTACACCATATTATTATGGTACGTATGAAACTCAAAACGAGTCTATTGTCACAGAAAAAGAGAAGATTTTAGTTCTTGGATCTGGACCAATTAGAATCGGACAAGGGGTAGAATTCGATTATGCTACTGTCCATGCGGTATGGGCTATACAAAATGCAGGTTATGAAGCAATCATCGTTAATAATAACCCTGAAACTGTATCAACAGACTTTTCAATTTCAGATAAATTATACTTTGAACCATTAACTGAAGAAGATGTAATGAACATTATCAATTTAGAACAACCTAAAGGTGTGGTTGTACAATTTGGTGGACAAACAGCCATTAACTTAGCTGATAAATTAGCAAAACACGGCGTTCAAATCCTAGGGACTACATTAGAAGATCTAAATCGTGCAGAAGACAGAAAAGAATTTGAGGCACTATTGCATACTATTGATGTTCCCCAACCTAAAGGTAAAACGGCTACATCTCCTAAAGAAGCTCTTGAAAATGCGCGTGAAATTGGCTATCCAGTAGTCGTAAGACCATCATATGTACTAGGTGGTCGTGCTATGGAAATTGTTAATAGCGATGCAGAACTAGAAAATTACATGGAACAAGCTGTAAAGGCTAGTCCAGAGCATCCTGTATTAGTAGATAGATACTTAACAGGTAAAGAAATTGAAGTTGATGCTATTTCTGATGATGAAACAGTCATTATTCCAGGTATTATGGAACATATTGAACGTGCAGGTGTTCATAGTGGTGACTCTATTGCAGTATATCCACCACAAACACTTAGCCAAGAAGATCTCAATACTCTAGAAGATTATACAATTAAGTTAGCTAAAGGACTTAACATTGTTGGATTAATAAACATTCAATTTGTTATTGCACATGACGGCGTATATGTATTAGAAGTAAACCCACGTGCAAGTCGTACGGTCCCATTCTTAAGTAAAATTACAGATATTCAAATGGCACAACTTGCGATGCAAGCAATTATGGGTACAAAACTTAAAGATTTAGGATATAAACAAGGTGTTCAACCATATTCAGAAGGCGTATTTGTTAAAGCACCTGTATTCAGCTTTAATAAATTAAAAAATGTAGACGTGACGCTTGGACCTGAAATGAAATCTACCGGTGAAGTTATGGGTAAAGATCTTACATTAGAGAAAGCTTTATACAAAGGTTTAGTAGGTAGTGGCGTAGAAGTTAAAGATCACGGTACTGTTTTAATCACAGTAAGTGACAAAGATAAAGAAGAAATTGTGAAAATTGCACATCGCTTAAATGAAGTGGGTTATAAAGTTTTAGCTACACAAGGCACAGCAGAAAAATTAAATGAACACAATATTCCAGCTGAAGTTGTAGGCAAAATTGGTGGAGAAAATGATTTACTAACTCGTATCCAAAATGGGGAAGTACAAATTGTTATTAATACAATGACTAAAGGTAAAGAGGTTGAAAGAGACGGTTTCCAAATTCGTCGAACAACTGTTGAAAATGGCGTACCTTGTTTAACTTCACTTGATACAGCTAGTGCTTTAACGAATGTTATAGAAAGTATGACATTTTCAATGAGAAATATGTAATATGGAAATAAAGTAGGATAGACAACAATTGAAATACATGTAAGGTAAGGTTGGTTCATTATTTGTTTATACAAAACTTAAATCATTAATAACGCAACCTCCTTACATATTTGTATATGCTAGATTTTATTTCTGCAAAGGAGTTACTTAAATGAGAGATTTACCAATTATAGCTTTAGATTTTGAGTCGGCTGATAAAGTTAATGCTTTTCTCGATCAATTTAATGAGCCTTTATTTGTAAAGATTGGAATGGAATTGTTCTATCAAGCAGGACCAGAGCTAATTAAATCAATTAAAACACGAGGCCACGATATATTTTTAGACCTTAAGTTGCATGATATTCCAAATACGGTTGAAAAAGCGATGGAAGGTCTAGGAAAATTAGAAGTCGATTTAGTAAATGTTCATGCTGCAGGTGGAGTAGAAATGATGAAAGGCGCGGTAAGAGGACTTAAAAAATATAGTAAGCATACTAAAATCATTGCTGTAACTCAGTTAACATCTACTACAGAAGAAATGTTACACAATGAGCAAAACATTCAAACAACCATTGAAGAAGCAGTATTGAATTATGCTAAATTAACGCAACAAGCAGGCTTAGATGGTGTAGTATGTTCACCATTAGAAGCAAAATTATTAACGAATGAGTTAGGGGCAGACTTTTTAAAAGTCACACCAGGTATTCGACCACAAGGGGCAGCTGTAGATGATCAAAAACGTATCACTACACCTGAAGATGCTAAACAATTAGGGGCTACACATATCGTAGTAGGGCGACCAATCACACAAAGTGATAATCCAGTAGAAAGCTATACAAATATTAAGGAAAGTTGGTTAGGTTAACATGGCAAAAGCAATTGCAAAATCGTTATTAGATATTGAAGCAGTGACTTTATCACCTAATGATTTATTTACATGGAGCTCAGGTATTAAATCTCCAATATATTGTGATAACCGTGTAACATTAGGTTATCCTGAAGTACGTGGAGCAATTCGTGATGGTTTAAGCCAACTTATTACTGAAAAGTTTGACGATGTTGAGATTATTTCAGGTACTGCAACAGCTGGCATTCCACATGCGGCTTACATTTCTGAACAATTAAATTTACCAATGAACTATGTACGCTCTAAAAGTAAAAGTCATGGTAAACAAAATCAAATTGAAGGTGCCCAAAGTAAAGGCAAGAAAGTTGTTGTTGTTGAAGATTTAATTTCAACAGGAGGTTCATCTATAACTGCAGTTGAAGCGCTTCAAGAAGCAGGAGCAGATGTACTGGGCGTAGTAGCTATCTTTACTTATGGCTTAGCTAAAGCAGACCAAATGTTTAAAGATATTAATGTACCTTTTTATACATTAAGTAATTATAATGAGTTAATTGAAGTTGCACGTGAAGAAGGTAAAATCTCAGAAGATGACATTCAGACTTTAGTTGATTGGAGAGACAACTTGTAATAAGCTATGTCTAAAAGGGGACAATGCCATTGACTAATGAACGGGAAAGCAATACTTTTTATACTCAAATGAAACACATTAATGATTTTTTATATAGAAAAGACAATTTCAAAATGCCGGATCAAACTATTTCAATAGATTATAGTATTGAGAAAATGAGTGCAAAAGAATCAAAAGTGAGTATGGATGCCTTTAAACACACAAGTGATGTCTTTAAAAAAGCGAAAGAAAGTTTACGGCAAAAAGGTGAAATTTAAATGCAAAAGTGGTACATGTACGACAAAATCTTCCAGAATAATGGAAAAGAGGTCGAACATGTACCACTTTAATATATCTATAGTTAAACCTAATAAACTCTAATCTTAACGTATAAAAATTTTAATAAGAATCCATCCAATAAATAAGACAATAAGCATTGCTAAGATAGGTATAATAAAATGCATCATAAGCGAAAGCCTCCCGTTAAACTTTAATTTAATTTTAACTGTAAATCTAAATAAGTCAAAAAATTAAGATACTACTTTATATGTAAATAAAATTAATAAATTCGAATTAAAGGACGTTTAAATTTTTTCAAAATAAAGATTATTAGTTTAGAATAGGTAGTGAATAAACAAACATATATAGGGGGATTACCGTGGAAATACCTAAAATAACGACGTTTTTAATGTTTAATAATCAAGCTGAAGAAGCTATTAACTTATATACAAGTCTATTTGAAAATAGTGAAATCTTAACGATGGTCAAATATGATGAAGAAGGTCCAGGTACACCAGGTACTGTACAACATTCTATCTTCACTTTAAATGGTCAAGTTTTTATGGCTATTGATGCCGACAACGGTGAAGAATTACCTATGAATCCATCAATTTCATTATATATCACTGTTGATAATGCTATGGAAATGGAACGATTATTTAGTGGTTTGAAAAAAGAAGGTGCTATCTTGATGCCGAAAACATCTATGCCTCCATTCCGTGAATTTGCTTGGGTTCAAGATAAATTTGGAGTTAGCTTCCAACTTGCATTGCCAGAAAAGTAATCTTACGTTATGTAAATAAATGAAAAAAGGCTACGAAATCTTTAGAGTCATGTTAGATTTCGTAGCCTTTCTCATTTTATGATTGTTTCATACGTTGAATATGATCGTAATCAGGTGTAGCAAATAAAGTTTTTTGATTATCGTAAGTAACAAATCCAGGCTTCGCACCTGAAGGTTTATGCACATTTTTTATTTCTGTATAATCTACCGGGATTTGGCCTGAGTTTCCTGCTTTAGAAAAATAGCCTGCCAACATTGCAGCTTCCTTAATTGATTGTTCACTTGGGGCATCATTAAGTATGACCACATGCGAGCCTGGAATATCTTTAGTATGGAACCATAGATGAGATTTTTGTGCTTTATGCTTAGTTAAGTAGTCATTTTGTTTATTATTTTTACCTACTAAGATAGTATCTCCGTCAGTAGATAGATAAGTCTGAAGTTGAATTTTATCATTCTTTTTCTTCTTCACATTTTTACGTTGCTTCATAAAGCCTTGTTCAGCTAATTCATCTCGAATATCATCAATTTCATCTACAGTAATATGTTCGAGTTGTTGTTCAATATTTGCAAAGTAATCAATATTTTCACGCGTTAATTTAATTTGATGAGTTAGTTCACGTTCACGCGTTTTCATACGATTATATTGTTTGTAATAATATTGCGCATTGACTGAAGGAGACTTAGTTGGATTTAAAGGAATCGTTACTTCTTCATTAGTGTAATAGTTGAGAGCTGTAACCGATTCATCTCCCTGTTGAATACGGTAAATATTAGCCGTAATTAATTCTCCATATAATTGCTGCGTCTCTTTATTCTTCGCACTTTCATATTCATCAATTAATTTACTTAACTTATGTTGATATTTTTGTGATTGTTGTTGCACGAAACGTACTAAGTCATTGGCACGTTGTTTTACGCGTTCACGTTCTCCGCGCGCATCATAATAGCGATCTAATAATTCATGCAATGAATCATATTCAACCATATCATCATGAAATTGCTCTAATTTCATAAAATAGAAATCTTCTTTCCCAGTTTCGTGATTTTTATGGAAAATGGGTTTCACTGTTTGAAGCATTTGAGCCATCACTTCATCATATGCTTTAGGTAATGTTTCAGTTGTCATAAATTGGTAACGCTCAACAATCTCATTTGTAATTAAAGGACTGAATCCTTCAAATGTGCTTAATAATTGTTTAGCAAGCTTACCAGCATTAAAATCAATATATTTTAGTGCTTCCTTACCATTTACTTCGAAAGGATTAAGTTTATTCTGAGTCGGAGGAGCTTCATACTTGAAACCTGGCATGACAGTACGATATTGATTTGTATTTGGAGTTAAGTGTTTAAATCCTTCAATAATCTTATAGTTATCATCAACTAATAATAAATTGCTATGCTTGCCCATAATTTCTAAGATAACTGTACGATAAATGGTATCGCCAATTTCATCCTTACTTTCAACATCGATTTCAATATGGCGATCATTACCAATTTGACGAATATTTTTGATGATGCCACCCTCTAAATGTTTACGAAAAACCCTTGCAAACATTGGTGGATCGAATGGATTATCATATTTCTTTGTAGTGATATGCATTCTTGAAAAACTAGGATGAATAGATAATAGAAGTGTATGATTTTTACGCTGTTGTCGAATTACCATCAAGATTGTATCATTTTCAGGTTGGTTGATTTTATGAATTCTTCCAGATACTAAGAATTGTAATGATTCAACCATTTTTCTCGTGAATAAGCCATCATATGCCATAATTAATTTCCACCTTCAATTTAATCATTCATTATATTGTAACATGGCAAAATAATAGCGTCATGAGTTAAGTTTATCTACCTCACTCTATACAATTCAAACGACAATGTGATATTATATTTAAATAATAGAAGAATAGCTTAGAGAGGTCGTAAGTCATGGATAATGAAAAAGGATTACTAATTGTTCTTTCAGGTCCTTCTGGAGTAGGTAAGGGAACTGTACGCAAAGAAATATTTGATGATCCAACTACATCATATAAGTACTCTATTTCAATGACTACACGTAATATGCGTGAAGGTGAGATTGATGGTGTAGATTACTTTTTTAAGACAAAAGAAGAGTTTGAAGCTTTAATTCAGGAAGATCAATTTATTGAGTACGCTGAGTATGTGGGAAATTACTATGGTACACCTGTTCAATATGTGAAAGATACAATGGCTAATGGACATGATGTATTTTTAGAAATAGAAGTTGAGGGTGCAAAACAAGTAAGAAAGAAATTCCCCGACGCCTTATTTATCTTTCTCGCGCCACCTAGTTTAGAACATCTAAAGGAACGCTTAGTTGGACGAGGTACGGAATCTGATGAAAAGATTCAAAGTAGAGTTAATGAAGCACGTAAAGAAGTAGAAATGATGAATCTATACGATTATGTAGTTGTAAATGACGAGGTTCATTTAGCTAAAGAACGTATTCAATCCATTGTTGAAGCAGAACATTTAAAAAGAGAACGTGTAGAAGCTATATATAGAAAAATGTTATTGGAGGCCAAAAAATAATGTTAAACCCACCATTAAATCAGTTACAATCACAAATCAATTCAAAATATCTAATTGCTACAACTGCAGCCAAACGTGCACGTGAGTTAGATGAAAAGCCTGAAAGTGCTTTATTAAATGGTTATCATTCAGCTAAGCCAGTGGGTGAAGCGTTAGAAGAAATTGCTAGCGGTAAAATCACTCCAGTAGTTCCTGAAGAATTTCAAGCATAAGTTTGATAATTATCATGCACAACGTTGCTTTAAATAATATCTGTCTCTTATACACATCT
>NZ_PPRG01000047.1 GCF_002902625.1 Staphylococcus devriesei | reverse complement strand
GGGGGGACGCAGTAGGATAGGCGAAGCGTACGATTGGATTGTACGTCCAAGCAGTGAGATTGAGTGTTAGGCAAATCCGGCACTCGTAAGATTGAGCTGTGATGGGGAGAGGAAATTGTTTCCTCGAGTCGTTGATTTCACACTGCCGAGAAAAGCCTCTAGATAGATAATAGGTGCCCGTACCGCAAACCGACACAGGTAGTCAAGATGAGAATTCTAAGGTGAGCGAGCGAACTCTCGTTAAGGAACTCGGCAAAATGACCCCGTAACTTCGGGAGAAGGGGTGCTCTTTAGGGTGCAAGCCCAGAAGAGCCGCAGTGAATAGGCCCAAGCGACTGTTTATCAAAAACACAGGTCTCTGCTAAACCGTAAGGTGATGTATAGGGGCTGACGCCTGCCCGGTGCTGGAAGGTTAAGAGGAGTGGTTAGCTTCTGCGAAGCTACGAATCGAAGCCCCAGTAAACGGCGGCCGTAACTATAACGGTCCTAAGGTAGCGAAATTCCTTGTCGGGTAAGTTCCGACCCGCACGAAAGGCGTAACGATTTGGGCACTGTCTCAACGAGAGACTCGGTGAAATCATAGTACCTGTGAAGATGCAGGTTACCCGCGACAGGACGGAAAGACCCCGTGGAGCTTTACTGTAGCCTGATATTGAAATTCGGCACAGCTTGTACAGGATAGGTAGGAGCCTTTGAAGCGTGAGCGCTAGCTTACGTGGAGGCGCTGGTGGGATACTACCCTAGCTGTGTTGGCTTTCTAACCCGCACCACTTATCGTGGTGGGAGACAGTGTCAGGCGGGCAGTTTGACTGGGGCGGTCGCCTCCTAAAAGGTAACGGAGGCGCTCAAAGGTTCCCTCAGAATGGTTGGAAATCATTCATAGAGTGTAAAGGCATAAGGGAGCTTGACTGCGAGACTTACAAGTCGAGCAGGGTCGAAAGACGGACTTAGTGATCCGGTGGTTCCGCATGGAAGGGCCATCGCTCAACGGATAAAAGCTACCCCGGGGATAACAGGCTTATCTCCCCCAAGAGTTCACATCGACGGGGAGGTTTGGCACCTCGATGTCGGCTCATCGCATCCTGGGGCTGTAGTCGGTCCCAAGGGTTGGGCTGTTCGCCCATTAAAGCGGTACGCGAGCTGGGTTCAGAACGTCGTGAGACAGTTCGGTCCCTATCCGTCGTGGGCGTAGGAAATTTGAGAGGAGCTGTCCTTAGTACGAGAGGACCGGGATGGACATACCTCTGGTGTACCAGTTGTCGTGCCAACGGCATAGCTGGGTAGCTATGTATGGACGGGATAAGTGCTGAAAGCATCTAAGCATGAAGCCCCCCTCAAGATGAGATTTCCCAACTTCGGTTATAAGATCCCTCAAAGATGATGAGGTTAATAGGTTCGAGGTGGAAGCGTGGCGACACGTGGAGCTGACGAATACTAATCGATCGAAGACTTAATCAATTATTATTTCAACGTTTTGCGACGCAAAATCGTTTACTTACTATCTAGTTTTGAATGTATACTCATTCACTTGTCTGGTGACAATGGCAAGGAGGTCACACCTGTTCCCATGCCGAACACAGAAGTTAAGCTCCTTAGCGCCGATGGTAGTTGGATTTACGTTCCGCTAGAGTAGGACGTTGCCAGGCA
>NZ_PPRG01000046.1 GCF_002902625.1 Staphylococcus devriesei | reverse complement strand
ATCCAAAGATGCTCACTCCTAACATTTAACTCATAACGTATATTATATTATGGCGAAATTTAAGCAATATACTTATATGTAACTATGTATTTTTTATTCTCAAGCCATTTATACATTAATTAAAGTTTAATACCAATAGTATAAATTAGCAATGAATTGATGATGTATTTCTAAAATTCTCTTATAAAATATAGATAGGATGGCATATCCATCTAATTTTCTCTAAGTATTCTAGTCTCTCCTAGCAAAATTCAACAAAAAGAATATGGTGTAAGTTAAAACCTAGTTTATACCACTTCTATTAACAAAAATAGAGCTCAAAACATTAATAAAAAATGTCTCAAGCTCTAAAGATAATACTAAATTATTTATTTTTCTTTTTATTATTACGTACTGATGTTAACCAACCAATAACAACTAATAGAATCATTACAGTCCAGAAAATGGCTTGCCATAATGTACTATGTGGGAATTCTTCTGGTAAAACGCCGATATCCTTATGAGCAAGTACGATTACTACCAATTTAATACCTACCCAGCCTACAATGGCAAAAGCAGCACCTTCTAAGCCAGGGTATTTATTAAGTAAGTTAACAAACCATGTGGCAGCGAAACGCATAAGTATAACGCCAATCATACCACCGATAAACATTACACTAAATTGTCCTAAATCCATACCGCCAAAGTGGATACCCACTTCAGGTAATGTCACGGCGATAGCCATAGCAGCTAACATTGAATCAATAGCAAAAGCAATGTCAGCAAATTCTACTTTAAATACAGTGCCCCAGAATTGCATGGGACTAACTTTTTTCTCTTTACCAGATTCATCAAAGTGATGGTCGTCTCCTTCGGGGTGTTCTTCACCTTTTTGATGGAAGAAATTCCAAAGATTTTTTATAGACATAAAGATTAAATATGCGGCACCTAGTGCTTGAATAAACCAGAAGTTAACGATAATACTGATTAGGAATAAAGCAAGAAAACGGAATACAAACGCACCTAATAGGCCATAAAATAATGCTTTCTTACGTTGTTCGGGTGGTAAGTGCTTAACCATTACAGCCATTACGACAGCATTATCAGCTGCTAATAAACCTTCTAAAAAGACTAGCACTAAAATTACCCATAAATACGGTAAAATTAAACTCGGATCCAATGTGGACAGCTCCTTTTTATTTTAATACAAATAAAGAGACCTATGCTAAATAATAGCAAAGGTCTCACTTAGCAATTAATTGCCCACTTTACCGGAAGATAAAACTTCGTAATGACGATAAAGTGCTAAACCATGTCTTCTTATGGTTCTCAAGTTACTCCCCTCTGACATGTATGTTGTCATAGGTATTCATTTGTTATGTGTATTATAACCAAAGTCAGTCCGAATACACAATTATTAATTATTAACTTATTAAAATCTTAAAAGTATATTGATTATTACCCGCTCTATACAAAGTTATTCTTATAATAAGCTAAATAATTTAATTTCTGGGAATTTCTCTTCAAACCAACGTGTAGCGAACTCATTTTCAAATAGGAAGACAAAGTTATCATATCTATCTTTTACTAAGATTGAACGAGAAGTATTCATTTTATCTTGAATATCATCTTCATTTTCAATCCAACGTGCTATTTTTCTACCTACCTGTTCCATAACTACATCGACATTATATTCATTCTTCATACGATGCTCGAACACTTCAAATTGTAACTGACCCACAGCACCCAAGATAATTTGATTCGTATGCAGGGTTTTATAATATTGAATTGCCCCTTCTTGCACGAGTTGCTCAATACCTTTATGGAAGTGTTTTTGTTTCATAACGTTTTTAGCAGATACTTTCATGAAAATTTCTGGTGTGAACTGTGGTAAATCTTGGAAATTAAATTTTTGTTTTCCACCAACAAGTGTATCTCCAATTTGATAATTACCTGTATCGTATAAACCAATAATATCACCAGCTACAGCATGGTTAACAGTTTCTTTGTCATCCGCCATAAAGGAAGTCGAACGTGTAATCTTTTGTTTTTTGTTGGTACGTTGTAATGTTACATCCATACCACGTTCAAACGCTCCACTTACGACACGCATGAAAGCAATTCTATCACGGTGTTTAGGATCCATATTCGCTTGAATTTTAAAGATAAACCCAGAAAACTCTTCATCAAATGGACTTACTTCTACTTCTTCATTTGTTTGACGTGCATTTGGCATAGGCGCATGATCCACATAAGCATTTAAGAAGTTTTGTACACCAAAGTTAGCTAAAGCGGAACCAAAGAATACTGGAGTCAGTTCGCCATTTAACAATGCTTCATTATCAAATTGCTCTCCCGCTTCTTCAACTAACATAAACTCTTCGATAGCTTGTTCAAATGCACTGTCGTTACTAATCGAATGACTTTCTTCTAATTCATACTCATCATTTAAATGTAAAACATTCTCTTCATCTCTAAATGGTTCGATTGATTTTGTATGACGGTCAATAATTCCAAAGAAATTTTGACCCATTCCAATTGGCCAATTCATTGGATATGTTTCAATATTTAATGTTTCTTCAATTTCATCTAATAATTCGAAAGGCTCTTTACCTACACGGTCTAATTTATTTATAAACGTGAAGATAGGGATACCACGCATTTTACATACTTTAAATAGTTTTAACGTTTGAGGTTCGATACCTTTAGCACAGTCTATAACCATTACAGCACTATCCACGGCCATCAACGTACGATACGTATCTTCTGAAAAGTCTTCATGTCCTGGTGTATCTAAGATATTAATTTTATAATCATCATAGTCAAATTGCATCACAGAACTTGTCACTGAGATACCACGTTCTTGTTCTACTTTCATCCAGTCACTTGTCGCAAACTTCCCTGTCTTTTTACCTTTAACAGTACCCGCTTCACGAATTGCACCACTAAAATATAGTAGTTTTTCAGTTAAGGTCGTTTTACCAGCATCTGGGTGGGAGATGATGGCAAATGTCTTTCTTGATTCAACTTCTTCTTTTAAACTCATTTATTTGTCTCCTTTAAATACTCTGCTATCCAGTTTATTAATATAGAAGCAATACGTGTTGCTTCCTCTTCATCTTTAAAATTAAATATATGCATGACTAATTCTTCTTCTATTTCATTTAAATTCATATCTAATGAAACTTCTAAAGACCAAAATATGTCTGGGATAGCTAACATAAGATAATTAATATTTGTGTTTTTATATAAATAAACGTTTACAACTTCATTTTGTGTTGAAAGTTGTTTAATCATCAATGTGCTCGCCACCAAATTTTTTATAAGCTGCTTCTAATCCTATTAAATCGTCTCTATGTGGCACTTTAACATGGCCAGGCATAATTTGATATGGCTCTCGACCTTTAGAAGCTAACACAACTGTATCTCCAGGTTCAGCAATATCAATCGCATGTCTAATACCTTCTGCACGATCTTCAAATTCTACATAATTATTATGTGTCGCACCTTTCGCTAGTTCCGCTGTTAACATTTTAGGATCGTCATTTGCTGGGTTATCAGGAGTAAAGATAACATAATCAGCTCTACATGCTACTGCACCCATTTCTGGCGTTTTAGTTAAATCACGTTCTCCAGCCATACCTACTAAGAAGATAAGTTTTTGTTTCACAAATGGTTTAACCGCATCTATGAGTTTATTCATACCATCAGCTGTATGCGCATAGTCAATAATTAAATCAATCGGCAAACTAGGATCTAATACTTCTAATCGTCCTTCGACAGGTTCAAGAGATTTAACCACTTCTATAATATCTTGCATTGGCGTTCCTTTACTCCATACAGCAATTATCGCAGCCATAATATTAGAAATATTGAATTTACCGACATATGGTGATTTAATGCGATATGTACCAAATGGTGTATCAAAATCAAAATCAACACCTTGTAGAGATTCTTTAATATTTTTAGCCATAAATTGAGCATCATTATCGATTCCATAACTAAAAATTTCATATGGGGTAACCGATGCTAAATATTTTGAGAAATCATCGTCATTATTTAACACTACATACTTTTCTTTAGATAAATCTTCCCCTAATTGACTAAATAATAGTGATTTCGCATGACCATACGCTTCCATAGTACCGTGAAAGTCTAAATGATCTTGTGTAAGGTTTGAAAAAACGGCTACATCAAATTCTACGCCTCGTAAACGTCCTAATGATAAGCCATGACTCGATACTTCCATCGTCATAGCTTCAGCGTTTTCGTCAACGGCTTGTTTAATTTTCTTTGTTAAAGAGACTGTTTCTGGTGTTGTATTGGCACCTTTAGTCTTTTGTTCATTAATTTGAAAGCCATTTGTGCCCAAGTATGCACTGCCTTTTCCTAAACCTCTGAAAATCAAATGAATCATAGTCGCAATTGAAGTTTTACCATTAGTCCCTGTGATTCCAAATGTAGTTAATTGTTGGCTTGGATAATCGAATAGCGTATGTGCTAATAAGCTAGCTACTCTTAATGTATCAGGGACAATAACTTGGGTAACATCTTCACTTAAGTCTTGTTTATGGTTAACTACTACAATTTTAGCGCCTCGATCAACAACGTTTTGACAAAATTTATGGCTATCTACGGTATAACCTTTTGATGCGACGAATATACTTCCTTCACTTGCTGTACGTGAATCTGTAGTGATATCAGTAACATTTAGATCTAACGTTCCTATAACTTGTTTAACTCGTATTTTTTCGAACAACTCATTCGCATTCAAAATGTATCGCTCCTTTATTTACAATAAGTCTATTATACACGTTTTAAAGTTGTTGATAAATTTATTCTTATCAAATTATTTTAATTTAAGTTCCTATTTTAATGATGCTTTACGATCGATATTTTTCTTAACGTATATGTTCATTTTTTATTTATTAATTTGGAGTTAAATTTTTTAAAATTTTATTTATATCTATTAATTTGCCGATACTTTTTTTATCTTTAATGCTAGGATAGATATATAAAGATGAAGTAATCGTTATTATTATGCTATAATGCACTATAAATGAAATGAATGGGTTTAATAGAAGTTATATATACTTTGTAAATATTAAACTTAAACGACGTTATTTTATATATATTAAATTTAAATTAATGGAGGGTGACTATTAATGGTTACTCAAAATAAAAAGATATTGATTATTACCGGCTCATTTGGTAATGGCCATTTACAGGTAACGCAAAGCGTTGTTAACCAACTTAATGAAATGAATTTAACTCATTTATCAGTTATTGAGCATGACTTATTTATGGAAGCACATCCAATCTTAACTTCTATATGTAAAAAATGGTATATCAATAGCTTTAAATACTTTAGAAATATGTATAAAAATTTTTACTATAGTCGTCCTGATGATTTAGACAAATGTTTTTATAAATATTATGGTTTGAATAAACTAATCAATTTACTATTAAAGGAAAAGCCGGACTTAATCTTACTAACATTCCCTACACCGGTTATGTCGGTTTTAACTGAACAATTCAATATTCGTATCCCTATTGCTACAGTAATGACAGACTATCGTTTACAAAAGAACTGGATTACACCTAATTCTCATAGATATTATGTAGCGACAGAAGATACTAAAGCTGATTTTGTGGATGCAGGCGTGCCTGCTTCTGATATTAAAGTGACAGGTATCCCTATTGCAGATAAGTTCGAAGCGGATATTGATGATAAAGCCTGGTTAGCTCAACACCATTTAGACCCTGATAAACCTACAATTTTAATGGCAGCTGGTGCATTTGGGGTGTCTAAAGGCTTTGACTATATGATTAAGACAATTCTTGAGAAAAGTCCACACTCTCAAATCGTTATGATTTGTGGACGAAGTAAATCATTAAAACAAAGCTTAGAAATGCAATTTAAGTCATATGATAATGTATTGATCTTAGGTTATACACAACATATGAATGAATGGATGGCATCATGTCAATTAATGATTACTAAACCAGGTGGCATTACTATTTCTGAAGGTTTAACACGAAGCATTCCAATGATTTTCTTAAATCCTGCACCAGGCCAAGAACTTGAAAATGCACTTTATTTCCAAGATAAAGCTTATGGCAAAATTGCAGATACACCAGAAGAGGCAATTGAAATTGTTACTGATTTAACTAATCATGAAGATAAACTAAAAGCAATGTCTAATAAAATGTCAGAGGAAAAAGTTGATTATTCAACCTACCGATTATGTACCGATTTATTAAATATCCTGGATAGTTCTTCACAACAACAGGAAATTTACGGAAAGGTTCCATTATATGCCAAGTTCTTCGTTAAATAGTAAAGGAATTAGTAAAAACTTCAAGATAATGTTGGTTATTCTATTCTTAATGGAGTTTGCAAGAGGTATGTATGTTCTAAGTTATATTAACTATCTACCAACTGTAACTTCGATAGCAGTAGCAGTTACCTCTGCAGCATTATCTATACACTTTATCTCTGATGCAGCTACAAATTTTGTCATCGGATTCTTATTAAAAAAATTCGGTACAAAGTTAGTGTTAACACTTGGATTTTTACTAGCATTTATCAGTTTATTTCTAGTTATTTGGTTCCCTGCAAATGCTATAGTGATTATATTAAGTGCAATTATGTTAGGAATTGCGGTTAGCCCTATTTGGGTTATTATGTTATCAAGTGTCGAAGAAGACCAACGTGGTAAGCAAATGGGATATGTCTATTTTGCATGGTTATTAGGTTTACTCGTCGGCTGGGCATTTATGAATGTGCTAGTTAAATTACATCCTACACATTTTGCTTTTATGATGTCACTAGTCGTTGTAATTGCTTGGGTATTGTATTACTTCGTCGACATTAAATTAACAAACTACAATACTAAACCTGTGAGCGAGCAACTTGGACAAATCGTCGAAGTTATGAAACGTCATATAGTGTTATTCCCTGGTATTTTATTACAAGGGGCTTCTATCTCAGCATTACTGCCGATATTGCCTACATACGCTACTAAAGTTGTTGGCGTAAGTACGATTGAATATACGGTAGCCATTGCTATTGGCGGATTAGGTTGTGCAGTTTCAATGCTATTTTTATCTAAGATTATCGATAAAAATAGTACAGGCTTTATGTACGGTATCATCTTTGTCGGTTTCATCCTGTTTACTGCTTTCATTTTTGCTCTATCTCTTGTAACTAATATTTTTGTTGTATGGGGCATCGCAGTATTTATCGGTCTAATGTATGGTATTTTATTACCTGCTTGGAATACGTTTATGGCTGGACAAATTAATCCTGTTGAACAAGAAGAAACTTGGGGCGTATTTAATAGCGTTCAAGGTTTTGGCTCTATGATAGGCCCACTATTTGGTGGACTCATAGCCCAACTAACAAATGGCTTGAATAATACTTTCTACTTTTCAGCATTTATCTTTTTAGTATTAGCCATTTTCTACGGCTTATATTTTATAAAAAATAATAAAAAGACAAAACATTCTTCATAAATTAAAGCGTGCAGCGACAGAAAGCTAATGAAATTTCTAAGATTTCGTCGTTCCCTCGATTAGAAATGAAGAAAGTACAGATTGGATGTATCTTCGTTTTAGACAACTACTGTAAAAATTTAAAAAAATTAAACGTATATGATGTAGTATTGTTGGCGAGACTCCCGAGGGAATAGGATGAGCGTCGAGACCGTGGCTCGACCCATCTCCCTGGGAAAGCTTCGCCAAACAATACGAAGTATTGCTAAAAAGAGAAGCGTAGAGGTGATTCAAACATGAACCACCTCTACGCTATTGTTTTGGGATTTATGTCCCAGACGCTTCTTTTATGTCATATAATTAAACTTTACGCTAAGTTGAAAGTATCAATGACTTTCCATTTGTCTTCGCCTTCTTCATAACGTAATAATGATAATTCTTCGATTTTTTCTTTATGATCTACCCCTGCTAATTCCACTTGACCATAAATATCTTCAAATTCTTGGCTTGTTAAACCTTGAGCAATTGTGAAGTGTGGTACAAAAGGATGTTCAGCTTTACCATAGAAATCATCAGTGTTGAATTTATTGAAAAGTTGTTCTAAATCATCAGTTTTAGCCACTTTAAAATAAATCACATTGTTTATAGGTTTAAAGCTTGAAGCTTTTGTAGCATGGACTTCTACAGGTTCAACGCCTTCTAAACGTTTCTCAATTTCTTGTTTTACTGAATCTAACTCATCATCATTAATTTCGAAATGAGATTTAATCGTAATATGTGGCATGATACGCGCATATTCAGTATCATAGCGTTTACGATATCCATTCACTTCGTCTTGGAATGATTTTGATGGAATTAATGCTAATCCTATATTCATTGAAATTCCTCCTTTGTTTAACATACTACCATTATAGCAAAATTCTAAATTTTACGTTATTGGTTCGTTGATTTTTTTGAAAAGGTTTACAATTATTAAACGAATAATACAGAGACTGAAACATTCATAATTTGTGCTTTAGAAACCAAAATACGATGTCCCTACCTCTTCACATTCGTATATTACTTATATATACCCTTTTCAACTAAAATTAGTAATACATTAACCTTCATTATTAGGAGTCGAGATTTCCCCGCTTAAAAAGTATCTTAAAATATCTGATAATAATGGTTTCCAAGACTTCCAATTATGTCCGCCATCAAATTCTTGATAACTATACGTCATATCTTTTTGTTGAATTAAATCTGCAAGCGCTCTGTTAGGTGTTAAGAAATTAGCAGGTTCACCAGTTGTCGGTAGTTTAAAATCTTCTTCCTCTTTCCCAATGGCATGCCAAATGGTCAATTCTCTATACTGTAAGCAATGATTTAATCTTTCAAGTACAGTATCGTCAGAATGTGGACTAAGCATTGCAACTTGGCTAAAGATAGTGGGGTATGTGAGTGCTGTTAGAAATGCAATACTTCCTGCTAAACTATCTCCTATTAAAATACGCGCGTTGCCTACTTTGTAGGTTGGGAAGGTGTTATCAATAAATCGAAGTAATTCTTTACCTACTGCTTGAATCGTTTTTTGTGAGCGACTTCCTTGAGGATGAAACTCTTCTCTTCGTTTATCTACGTCTTCATAATGAAAACCAATAATAATAGCACGTTGAATTTCATCATTTCTTCTTAAACGTTCATATTCACGTTGAATTCTACCGAAACGTAAAAAGTCTAATCCATCAAAACAAATGATTACTTGATACTTAAATAGGTCAGAATAGTCTTCTGGCAGATAAATAGATAGCGTGACATCTCTTTCTAAAATTTGACTATGTAAAATATGTTTATTAATTTTACCCACTTTAAAATTCGACATTTGGATGAGGCCCCCCTATTAATAATAATCTAATTGTATCAAGTTAAAGACGACTTTTAAATGTTCTAATAACATCAAATATCACTTTAGTAAGTAAACTTTTACTTTTTAACATATCTTATTTGATATATACTTATAAAATAATGAACAATTGATTATCTTAGGAGGACATAAGCTTATGCTTAACAAATTATGGTTTCGAACGGGCATTGCATTGATCATCCTGTTTGTACTAATAAAATTATTTATGGAAGTGCAAAGTGTCTTTGCACCTATTGCAACAATTATTGCCTCAGTGCTTCTTCCATTTTTAATTAGTGGATTTTTATTTTATATCTGCTTGCCATTCCAAACTATTTTAGAAAAATGGGGTTTCCCACGTTGGGCTAGTATTACCACAATCTTTATAGGTTTAGCAGCAATTATTGCTATTGTGGTAGCATTTATCGCACCAATTATTATTTCAAACGTCAATAGTTTAATTAAAGCAACACCGTCATTACAACGTGAAGCAGAACGTATAGTAAACTTTTCATTAACACAAATGGATAAATTACCAAGCGATGTCACTAACCGCATTAATTCAACTGTCAAATCATTCGGCGATAGTTTGACTGGTATTTTAGCAAATTCAATTACTTATATTACATCATTAATTTCTACGATTTTCTTATTAATTATGGTGCCTTTCTTTTTAATTTATATGTTAAAAGATCATGAAAAATTTATTCCAGCAATTGCTAAATTTTTTAAAGGTGAACGTAAAGTTTTTGTAGTTGATTTATTAAAAGATTTAAACTTCACTTTAAAATCGTATATTCAAGGGCAAGTCACAGTTAGTGTGATTCTAGGTGTTATCTTATATATCGGATATACTATTATCGGTTTACCTTATACGCCATTATTAGTACTATTTGCTGGGGTAGCCAATTTGATTCCATTCTTAGGTCCTTGGTTATCATTCGCTCCTGCCGCTATTCTTGGTATCATTGATGGCCCATCAACGTTTATTTGGGTCTGTGTTGTCACATTAATCGCACAACAACTTGAAGGTAACGTGATTACACCAAATGTTATGGGTAAATCTTTAAGTATCCACCCACTTACTATTATCGTAGTTATCTTAGCTGCTGGAGATTTAGGCGGCTTTACGCTTATCTTAGTCGCTGTACCGTTATATGCAGTTCTTAAAACCATTGCAAGCAATGTCTTTAAATATCGTCAACGTATAATTGATAAAGCAAATAGCGATGTTAAAAATTGATAATATTCTATTAAAACTTAGATGTTAATAGTTTTTATTTTGGAAGATCGCTAATCGATGTCCCAATCGCATTCTTAAAAAGGCACAAAGATGATTTCTATTTGAAATCATCTTTGTGCCTTTAATTTAGAATAATAAATATAATCCTTTAAGTTTTTAATTATTTAATAGCGTGGAAACCACCGTCAACGTGGATATTTTCGCCAGTTACACCACTTGAGAAGTCACTTAATAAGTATGCTGCAGTTTTACCTACTTCTTCTTGGTCTACATTACGTCTTAATGGTGCGCGTTCTTCAATCTCTTTAAGAATTGTATTGAAGCCACCTACACCTTTTGCACTTAGTGTACGAATTGGGCCAGCAGAAATCGCATTGACACGAATATTGTCTGGACCTAAATCATAAGCTAAGTACTTAACGTTAGCTTCTAGACTGGCTTTAGCTACACCCATTACATTGTAGTTTTGAACGGCGAATTCGCCACCTAAATATGTTGTAGCAACAATGCTGCCGCCATTTGGCATGATTTTTTTAGCTTCATGAGCCACAATTGTTAATGAATATGAGCTAATGTCTTGAGCTAATAAGAAACCTTCACGTGAAGTTTCTGAGAAACGACCACGTAAATCTTCAATATTAGCAAAAGCGATAGAATGGTAAACGCCATCAATATTTCCTACTTCTTCACCAATTTTAGCGAAGCCATTGATAACATCCTCATCTTTTTGAACATCAATTTGATATAATTTAGGATCATTTTGATTTAATTGATCTAATAATTTCTCCAATTCTTTACGGCTACGATCTTTACGGTAAGTAAATACTAACTTCGCACCTAATTGGTCTAATACTTTAGCAACGCCGAAACCGATACTACGTTTATTAGCAATACCCATAATAACGAAGGTTTTGTTTTCAAGATTTAACATGCGACATATCTCCTTATAGTGATTCTTTTCTTTAATATCTTAAACTTATTGTCCCCGACAATAAAGATTAATCTAATGTATTTATTTTACCATTGTTGCGAAAGATTTATAAAGTAATATTAATATCTAGCAACATGATGATTCTTTGTTTTCTACTACTCGACTTTTACTCATGTTTAATAATAAAATTCAAGTTCTGATTTTAATTCGTCTACATACTCTTTTGATCCAGTTACAATCAAACGATCTTTATATCTAAGTTGTGTGTCCCCGTGAGGTACGATTGATTCGTTATTTCTAATAATACGCACAAAGATAACATCTCCACCAAATGGGAAATTACGTAATTGTATGTTTTCATATTTATAGTTCAACATTTCAATTTCGTATAATGACGTTTCCACATTACTTAAGATATTTAACATATTAGGTGTTTCAATCAATCCTTTTAAGAAGATTTTATTACTAATAAAGTCACTGAACACCTCTATGCCATCAAATTTCATTTTGTCGTCTTCATTACTATTTTCAAGTCGACAAATCACTCGATTCACTTCATGTTCTTTTGCTAACTTCGCTACTTTACTGTTTAAACTATCATCATTAGTAGAACATACTACAATATCTTGGTTAAAGAGTCCTAATCGTTCTAGCAAGCTTTCCTCATAATCTGGAATTTCCACTACCGTAATGTTGTCTGACAAATTACGATTATCAGATAAATCTTTACGATAATAGAGCGTTACATTATACAAGTGAGAAGTAAGATTCTGCACGATAGGGATAGTAAGTTGGTTTTTACCAATTAAAGCAATATCTATTTTGCGATTAGCTTCATCTGGAATTGGAAACATTTTTTTGAAAATGATTGGTACAAACACACATGTAATAATCGCACTTAAAATAAAAATACCTGACATCTCAGCTGAAATGGCCTTTAATTGTTCTGCAATTTTAGCTGCAGCAATGACCAATGATAACGTAGACGTTAACAAGAACGCTGAAGCGATGGTAGTTTTAGTGTCAAACCAACGTCTTATCAATAGTACTGGTACTAATTTTGAAATAATAAACGCTAAAATCAAGATTGGAATAATAATTAATAGCGATGGTTCTTTAATTAATGAAGGAATATTTAAATCTACCCCTACCATAATAAAGAAAATTGGAATAAAGAAACCATAACCGAATGAATCAAGCGTATGTATTAATTCCTCGTCTGGTTTTAGTAGTGACACAACTACACCAGCTAAAAAAGCACCTAAAATATATTCAGCGCCTACACCTTCAGCAAGTGCTACTAATAGAATAATTAGCGCAAAGATAGCTCTTATACCTATTTGAGTAGTCCCGCCTATTAAACGTTGTAAAAATTTCATACGTTTAAATAATACACCAAGGACATAGAATATCCCTGTAAAGACTAATAGAATGGCGGATAACCATACGGAATTACCACTATGTCCATTAATTCCGCCATAAATAGTTAATAGCACCATCGTTACCAAATCTGCTAGAACAGCAACAAGAAGGATAAACTGTCCAATTGTTGTACGCATAATATTCATCTCTTTAAGCGTTGGCACTACTACCCCTAACGAAATTGTAGAAATAATAATTACCATTAGCAAGACGTTATCCACTAACCCTAACCATTTAAATGCAAAAGCGAATATTATTGAAATAACCATAATTAAAACAAAGACGATTAATGCTAAATTAAGATGACTTGGTAAATCTTGCTCATGTTTACTCTGACCTTGACGTCGACGTGTATCTTTTTTAAACGTACTAAAATCGATTTCAAGACCACTTAAAAACATTAAAAAGATAAATCCAAGTGTAGAAAGAATGTTTAACATGCTATCTTTTTCCACAAGATTTAAAAAGGACTGTCCTATAAGAATCCCCATCAAAATTTCGGCCACTACAACTGGTAAAAATGTAATGTTTAATCGATTAATAATAATCGGTGTTAAAAAAGCTGCGACAACTACGATTACTAGAGAAAAGAATTCCATTTTGGCCCCCTATGTTAAATATGTCATAAATGTTGTTGCTAATCCGAAATAAATTAACATACTTACGATATCATTGATAGTCGTGATAAACGGGCCACTAGCAACGGCTGGATCGATATTTATTTTATTCATAAATAGTGGAATCATTGAACCGACTAGTGTACCTACCGTCATAGCAATCGTTAAACTACCACCTACAATAAGCGCGAGAAACGGTTGCCGATAAATAACTACAATAATGATGAACAGTACTGTAGCACATACTAACCCTGATAATAAACCACTACCCGCTTCTCTAAGCGCGACTTTAAATTTACTTTGTTCATCAATTTCACCAGTAGAAATATTACGTACTGAAACGGCTAGTGACTGTGTTCCTGAATTACCTGACATCCCACTAATAATAGGAATAAATGCAGCTAACAACGCCACTTTTGATAGTGTCGCTTCAAAGATACCTAATATCGTCGCTGTTATCATTCCTAAAAATGTTAAAATAATCAACCATGGTAGACGTTTTGTAGCTGTTTTTACCACAGAATCGTTAGTAGAGTCAATATCTGAGACCCCGGCTAAACGAGAGTAATCCTCGCTTGCCTCTTCATCCATAACGTCTAAGATATCATCAATTGTTATGATACCTAATAGATGTTGTTGGTAGTCTACAACTGGCATAGCAATAAAGTCATAATCTCTCATTTTTTGTGCTACATCTTCTTGGTCATCTGCTACATTAACACTAATAACACGTTCGCTCATAACGTCCTCTATATAGGCATCGTTTTCAGCAACAATTAAATCTCTTAGTGACAGAACGCCCACAAGTTGACCATCTGAATTTGTAGCAAAGATAGCATAGATGGTTTCAGCGTCAGGCGCTTGTTCTTTAACTAACATCAACGCTTCTTTAACCGGTGTCGCTACGTCTAGCGAGATATATTCGGTAGTCATAATACCACCGGCAGTATCTTCTTCATAATGTAGTAAGTCTTTTATTTCATTAGCATCTTCTCGATTCATTAATGTCAGTAAACTCGCTACTTTTGATTTTGATAATTCATTTAAAATGTCTACTGCATTATCGGAGGACATGCCTTCTAAAACTTTACTTGCATAATGTGCATTCATTGTATCAAATAATCCTTCGTATTCATCGTCATCGATTTCTAATTGTTCAAAGAATTCCCCTACTTCTTCAGGTGATAAAAATTCAAATATCTTTTGTTTATTGTCATCTGTAGTATCCTCGAAATACTCACTTTGTTCATACTCATGCATTTCTAAAAATTCTTCTCTAAACTGATCAATATCACCTTTAGCCAAGAAGTCATCTAATAAGCTTTGATTGTATACCTCATGAGTATTTGTATCATTATTTTCTGTTTCTAGTGACGGCATCTCAAGCACCTCCAAATCTAAGTTTTATAATTGGTTGTATATAGCTTCGAGTTGTTTATAATCCATCGTTATTTCAATTTCTCTATTATATATGGGATGTTTAAATCTCACTTTATAACATTGTAAAGATTGCGTATGTATTCTAGGATGATACCCTTGATATAAGTCATCTCCTACTAAGGCGTGGCCAATATAACTAAAATGTACGCGTATTTGATGCGTTCTCCCAGTATATAATTTCACTTCACATAAACTAGCATTCTGATTAGCTTTCACTGTTTTATAGCCTGTTTTCGCATATTTTCCCGAGCTAGCAACTTTGCGAGTAATAATACTATGGTCTTCTCTAGCAATCGGTGCTTCAATCGTACCTTCTTCTTGAGTCCGACCAAAGCATACACACATATAGCGTTTGTCTATCTCTAATGTAGACATTAAATGATGAATATGCCCATGCTTGGAGAAAATAACTACCCCTCTCGTATTGCGATCTAACCGTGTCACAATATGTGGAACTACTGTCTCATTTGAAATATGACTTTCATTCAAATAATGTAATACACGTTCTATTAAACTATCATGTGGATGTTCTCGTGAAGGTGTGCTATTTAATTGACTCGGCTTTGAAACCACAATTAAATATGCATCCTCATATAAAATTTCAATTTTCTTATCTGAAGGAATAAGGTAAGTACTAGGCTCTTCTTGTGGTAGAGAGATAGTTAATTGATCGCCTGGATACATTACCTTCCGTACTGTAACTGGCTTCTCATTAATAATTAAAGCGCCATTACGTTTAATGGCGCTAACTGTTTTCTTAGAGTAGTTATGACGTTGTAAGAATAACTTAAGCATTTCTTCTTGATGAATAGAATATACAAATTTCATCGTTCGTCGTCACTTTCGATAAATGAGTCGTGTACCCTCTTCCAAAATGGGAAAGGTCTAAATCTAGCAAAACGCACTTTCTCATTTGCCACTCTAAATTGTATAGCATTAACATTTTTATGTTTAAGACTGACGTGGTCAATCGTCGTGCGAATCGTATCATGATTAACTGGCGTAATTAAACATGTATGATGTTTAGGTAACACAAGGGGCGACCCTACCGTTCTAAACACTCTATTATTAATAGATGCTATTTCAGCTATTTGCATCGCTTCAAGCGAAGGATGAATCAATGCGCCACCCAAGGCTTTATTATACGCCGTTGAACCTGATGGCGTAGAGATGCATAACCCATCTCCTCTAAAACGTTCAAAGTGTTTACCTCTGATACCCACATCCACAACTAACGTTGAACCGTTCTCAGTTTTCATTGTTGCTTCATTTAAAGCTAAATATCGTGTTTCATAGCCATTGTTATTATATCTGACAATAATTTCTAATAATGGATATTCAATCACCTGGAATTCAGAGTTATTGATTTCAATGATTAACTTTTCAACCTCATGAGGTAACCAATCTGCATAAAATCCTAAATGACCTGTATGTATCCCCACAAAAGCCACTTGCGATAACATATGACTATATTGATGGAAAGCTTGTAATAACGTTCCATCCCCACCTACAGATATTACAATTTCAGGATTTTCAGCATCCTCAACCATATGAAAGTCTTTCATGTGATTAATCATCTTATGTTTTAACGCATTCGACTTTGAATCACCTTTAGACAAGATAGTATAACGCATCGTCTACACCTCATTAGTCATGTTTTTTCGCTCGTTTTTGGGAATAATATTTTTGTGCTTCTTGAATTTCTTCTTTAATCTCAGACATTTCTTCATCTAATAAATACGCCGCTTCTGCAGCTCGTTCTAGACGATGCTGAATTTCAGCAGGATAATCCCCATCATATTTATATCTTAATGTATGTTCAATAGTTGCCCAAAAATTCATCGCTAATGTACGAATTTGAATTTCTGCTAAAATCGACTTTTGACCATTTAACGTTTCAATTGGATATTCAATAATCACATGATATGAACGATATCCACTTTGCTTCGTATTACTAATATAATCTCGTTCTTCCACTACTTTAAAGTCTTGACGTTGACGTAACATCGTCACAACTACATCAATATCATCTACGAACTGACACATCATTCTTAAACCAGCGATGTCATACATCTCTTCTCGCAGTCGATCAAAGGGTATTCCCCTTTTATTTGCTTTATCAATAATGCTTGTAATTGGTTTTACACGGCCAGTAACAAATTCAATGGGCGAGGCATGTTCTCCAACTTCATATTGCTTACGCAAACCTTTTAGCTTTACCTTTAATTCATCAACGGCTTGTTTATACGGTGTTAAAAATTGATCCCACTGATTCATAGTGTTTCACTCCGCTTCACTTTAGTTCGAAAATTTCTTCAACAGTTGAAACAAACTCCTTACCATAGTTATTATTTCCTTCAACGTTTTCCAGGATATAATCTAACTCTTCTTGGAAATGCTCTAACTCTAACTCATCATTAACGATGATCTTTTTGCCTCTATTCTCATGTAACATCGACCACGTTTCTTGAACAAAAATCAAATAAGAATAGGATTGTCCATCATCTAGTAAGTAGGCAAAGCCATAATTATCACTGTCAACAAGCATTTGCCCTACTTCTTCTAATCCATCTGTTGGATCCTCTGAGTAGCAATAAATGCCATCGTCTTTAATTTTAATTTCATTTACATAAATACGCATGCTTGTTCCTCCTTATTATTCCCTATTAGTTTAACATAATTTATCCTTGTAACACACGTCTGAATTGCACTTTAACTCGTATTGTTTTACCTAAAAAATATTAACTTTTGCTCTCTATACAATCAACTTTTAACTTAATTTATATCGTCTTACTCAGATTTTTATTTACTGACTAGTTTATTACTTTTATTTTTTGAAAATCTCCGTCATAATTAATACAACACTTATGAATCTTAGGCGTTGAGGTGAAACGATGGCTACAAATAATGAAATTGAATTTAAACAATTATTAGATGTACATACTTATGAAAAGATTAAAACTACTTATTTCGAAGGTGAAGAACCTTTTTCACAAACTAATTATTATATTGATACGCCTGATTTTAAATTACGTAATCATAAATCAGCGTTAAGAATACGTGTAAAAAACGAAACTTATGAAATGACATTAAAAGTTCCTGCAAAGGTTGGTTTAACCGAATATAATCATATGGTAAATGTAGTGCCTAAAGTAGGTACAACTATCTCAAAAGCTAATTTACCATCAGATATTAAATATATTTTAGATAGCTATGGCGTTGAAGATAAGGAGTTAAACATACTTGGAGCGTTAACAACAATTCGTATGGAAACTAATTACAAAAATGAATTACTAGTACTCGATAAAAGCGAATACTTCGATAAAACTGACTATGAATTAGAATTTGAAGTGCAAAATTACGATCAAGGCTTAGAAAAATTCGAACGCTTACTTGAGAAATTTCAACTTAAGCACGAAACGCCCAAAAATAAAGTTCAACGTTTCTTTGATTATAAGTCTTTAATTTCTAAATAATTCGCTTTACATCGCTAAAAGTCATTTTACTTTTAAATGTAAAAATTCATGTTATATTAGATATATATTAATGGAAATTGGTGATATTATGTCTAAAACGCCATACGAAGTAATAGGTGAAACAGCCCTATATAACATGATTGACCACTTCTATTCACTAGTTGAAAAAGACGACCGCATCAATCATTTATTTCCTGGAGATTTTGCTGAAACGAGTAGAAAGCAGAAACAGTTTCTAACTCAATTTCTTGGGGGACCAAATCTATACACACAAGAACATGGGCATCCAATATTAAAAAAGAGACATATGGAATTTAAAATAACACCTTACGAACGAGATGCATGGTTAGAGAATATGCATATAGCTATAACTGAAGCGCAATTCCCTGCTGGTGTTGGAGATTATTTATATGAAAGATTGCGTCTAACTGCAAACCATATGGTAATTTCCTAAATATAATTGAAGGTGAGTAAAACATGGCTGAAGAACTGAAAATTATAGACAATAAAAGTCGTGAAGATGTTAATCTGTCACCTGTAAATAAAATTGAAATTTATTCATTTTTCGATCCCTTTAATACAGATTGTTTTAAGTTGTCAGCGATTATCTCGAAATTGAGAATTGAATATAATCAATACATTCGCATTAGACATATTCTAAACCCTTCTTTAAAAGTTCTAACAAAATGCCAAGCTCAAAGTACATCAGACTTTGACAACATTGCTTTAGCCTATAAAGCGGCAGAACTACAAGGAAGGCTTAGAGCAGAACGCTTTATACATTTAATGCAAAATGAAATTATCCCAAAAAGAGATATAGTGACGGAAAATATGATTTGCGATTGTATTAAAAATGCTGGTTTAGACTATGATGTATTCAAAGATGATCTACAAAAAAGTAAATTAACGGAGAGTTTAAAAATAGATTTGCATATTGCACGCGAAATGGAAATTGAACAATCCCCTTCTCTCGTCTTCTTCAGTGAAGATGTCCACGAGGAAGGCTTAAAGGTTGAAGGGTTATACCCTTACCACATTTATACTTATATTATTAATGAGTTAATGGGCACACCAATCGAAAAGAATCTTCCGCCTAAACTAGAAAAATATATTCAAAAGAAACAATTAGTAACTATGGAAGAACTTTTAACAATCTATGAATGGCCTGAAAAGTTACTTAATAAAGAACTTAAAAAGTTAGTATTACAACAAAAAATCGAAAAGCTTCAATATCCAGAAGGAAATTTTTGGCAATCTAAAATGCCTAAAATATAAACTATAAAGAGCCAACCAGTACGTGATTGTACTGGTTGGCTCTTTGTTGTAATCAATATACTAAATCTAGCTATGAGAATAGATTTTTCATAGCCTCTGTTTATTAATGTCTTAATTTAATGTTTATCTATTAAGATGATTGAACGACACCGTTCTTGATTTTCACCTTGTCACCTTTTTGTATTTTGTCATATTCTTTTTTAGGTAGAACGATTACTCTCTTACCTTGTTTTGTCTTAATCGTTACTGTATATAATTCTTCGTTATGCTTCATTTGTTGTTTCAACATATTAAGTTGATAATTAACACTATTGTGTTTATTATTCTGACCTTGATTCAAAATAGCATAATAAAATAGCCAATTATTATAAAAACCAGTAGATAAAAATTGCGCTGCCGATGATGAAGTTGAATTGTACTTTCTTCTAGGGCTTAGTAATGATTGAGTGCTACTATTCATTTTACTAGCAGATTGTGTACGTTGTGTTGAAGAAAGTTTAGACTTTGACATCATTTCATTGGTTTTGGCAGCTTGTTCAGCTGCGCGTTGACTAGATTGTCTAGCTGAACGTGAAGCATTGGCCGCACTTGAACGACTCATAGAAGAGCTTGATGATGTAGAGCTTCTAGCTGCTGACGATGAGCTACTTGATGAGGAACTAGAACTTGAAGAAGACGAGCTACTCGACGATCCACCACTAGAAGTCGCTGCATCTAATTGATGGACCATCACTCCAAAAGATAATAACAAGCTAATTACTAACGCTCCACTAAACTTTATTATGAATGATTTCATTAGATACTCACCACCCTATTTAGTAACCTTTTCTTTCGACACCGCTTCTCCCTCAACTTCATCCTCACCATATGTCATATATGGTGGTCTATATATATGCACTTTTTTTCCATCTTTAACTATGTATGGCTTTTCATTCCCATCATTTAAAATATGTTCATATACTTTATCTAAACTTGTACGTTCAACATGCATTTTATCCTTTTTATCTTTGTATTTAATTTCAACATTAGGCGTATCAGAATCGCCATCATTTAAAACTTCATAATAAATATATTCATATTTATTTGCCGACTTACTTTCTTCAGAAGGCTCTTTTTGTTTTCCAGAATTACCACATGCAACCATAATTAAAGACAAACAAATAATAGTCCCTAATAAAACTATTTTTTTCATTACTATTCTCCTTTAAATTAAAATAATTTATTGTCGTACTATTTTTATAATAACAAACTTTTATATTAAAAAAATTATTTTCAAGAAAGAATATAGATTTATGATGAATATGACTAAATTAGTGAGTTATTAAGGTAATGTCATCCAAGAAAGCT